>JARRMM010000045.1:30416-44738 GCA_037386005.1 Deinococcales bacterium
CGTGGCAAAGCGCCGCCAGCGGCCGAGGCCGCGCCGTCTGGGATCGCTCACTGCGTGGCTCCTCCGGAACCGAGCAGCGTCGCCAGAGCGCCGGCCAGATCGGTGGGCAGACTGGTGGAGGCCAGATCCTGTGGGCTGAACTCGAGAAGGATGCCGCGGCCGGCCGCGCCACCGAGCACGTAGAGAGGGGCGCCCGAGGTGTCGCTCGACCGGTAGCCCCCGTTCTGGAACAGCTGGCTGCCCAGCCCCTCGGCGAAGCTCCGACCGACGTCGAGCTGCGGCACCAGCCCCAGCAGGATCTTGCGCCTCAGGGCGCTCACGTCCTGACTCTGCACGGCACTCTGCGCGTTCGTCCGGATGGCCGCGTTGAGCTCGTCGACGTTGGGGGCATCGGAGAGGTAGTAGGCGTGGAACTGACCCGCCGGCAGCACGGCCCCGTGGATCGAGACGAAGAGGTCTGCGCCGACGCCGTCCCGCGACCGGGTGGCCGCATCCACCGTGTAGTCGCCGGTGCGCGTGAGCGTGACATCGAACCCTCGCGCCTGCAGCGCCTTCTGGAGCGCCTGGCTGAACGCCAACGTGAGCGAGGCCTCGCTGCCGTAGCCGGGGAAGTTGATGCCCGGGTCTTCCCCACCGTGGCCGGGGTCGATAACGATGTGGGGTGCGGCCCGCGCCGTCGCGCCCTTGGGCGAGAACGCCACGACGACGCGGAAGCCCGGGCCGTCGGGCAAGCTGTAGACCTGGTAGGACGTGTTCGGGGCGAGCTGCACGCGGACGTCGGCACCGCTGCCGGACGCGGTCGCGTCCGCTCGAACGAAGGCACTCCCCTCGATCCCGTTGACCCCGGACGCAACGTCGGTGCGGTCGAAGTGCAGCTCCAGCGTGCCGACCGGCGCGTTGAAGAAGCGCGAGGTGCCTACCGGTGCCGACACCTGCACGATCAGCCGCTGCCCGGCACCGCTACCCTCCGTGGAGATGGCGGTCACCTGGGCGCGCGGTTGCACCACGACCACGGTGTGGTCCTTCTGGAGGTACGCCACCTTGCCGCCGAGCGCTTCGACGACCGGCTTGACCGGTACCAGCACGTCGCCCGTCTGCAGGACGGCGGCGGGACCCGCGATGGTCCGCCCGTCGAGGTGGAGCCCGCCGGGCTGGCTGGCCTTCGTGGGATCGGCGACGACCTTCGCGGCGAGCACGTGACCGCCGAGCTGGAAGGTGGCCGTGGTGGTGTCGGCGTCCGTGAAGTAGCGCGCGCCGAGCGCTCCCGCCAGGGCGGCGGCGGAAGCGTAACTGGTGCCCTTGACCAGCTCCGTCGTGTTGCCATCGATGGCGACGCCGTTCACCACGAGGGTGTTCTGCGCGCCGGCGATCGCCACCAGCGCGAGCAGCCCGATCGAGAGCAGCCGGAGCCAGGCCGACGGGCGCCCCCTCACGTTCCGCGCTCGCGGCGACTCATGGCCCGCTCGATCTCGCGCTGAGCGTCCTTCTTGGCCTCGCTGCGTCGCTTGTCGTGAAGCCTCTTGCCCCGCGCCAGCCCGATCTCGAGCTTGGCCCAGCCGTCCTTGAAGTAGAGCCGGAGTGGCACCAGCGTCAGCCCCTTGCGCTCCAGACCGCGCGCGATCTCGGCGATCTCGCGCTTGTTCAGAAGGAGCTTGCGGGCGCGCAGCGGATCGTGGTTGTTGTAGCTCGCCTCGGTGTAGACGGGGATCGTCATGCCCTCGAGGAACACCTCTCCCCCACGCACGCGGGCGAAGGCCTCCGCGATGGAGCCGCCACCCTGGCGCAGCGCCTTGACCTCGCTGCCGGTGAGCTCCATGCCGGCCTCGAAGCGTTCGAGAATCTCGTAGTCGTGGGTCGCTCGGCGGTTTCGCAGCATGGTGCAGTCCGCTGCACATGATAGCCAGGGCGGGTGAGAATGGCAAAGCCGAGCCGCAAGCGCCGCCCCAGCCGCCTTGACGACACATGGTCACGAGCATTCTATTCGTGACGGTCTTCACGAACATCTCCCGCGCGGCGGTCCCGGCCTCACTCGAGCAGCTCCCCGACGTCGCGAGGATCGACGTCGACCCGTAGGCGGGCACGCCCCAGGCGTGGGGGGAGGCCTGCCAACATCGGCTCCAGGCGATCCGCGGCCGGTAGGCGGAGCAGCACTTGGTAGGCGTAGCGACCCTTGAGCCGGGCCACCGGAGCCGGGGCGGGGCCCAGGACCTCGTCGTGCTGAGCGCCGCGGCGCCGGAGCTCGTCGGCGAGCATCGCCGCCGCCTCGGCCGCCGCCCCCCGCTCCCGGGCGGCGAGCTGCAGCTTGGCCAGCGCTCCGAAGGGCGGGTAGGCGAAGCGTCTCCGCCGTTCCAGCAAGCGACCGAGCAGGACCTCGACAGCGGCGTCGGGAGGGTCGGCCCGGAGCGCCTCGAGCACGGGGTGCTCCGGTTGGTAGGTCTGCACCAGGAGGAGCGGCCGACGCTCGCGTGCCAGCTCGCCGAGCTCCAGGAGCATCCGCAGCGCCTCCTCCTCGGCCCGGAAGTCCGCCACCGCCAGGTGCGTGTCGAACAGCGTCAACGCGACCAGGGACAAGGCCGGCAGCGGCGGCAGGCGCAGCACCGCCGTCGTCCCCACCACCACGCCGGGCTCACCGGCCAGCAGCGGCCCGACGTCGTCGCGCCGATCGGAATCGAACCGGAGCACCGGAAGCTCGTCGAGCATGCCTGCGAGCTGCTCGGCCACCCACTGGGTGCCGGCGCCGCGCAGCGGCGCCAGCGACGTGCCGCCGCACTCCGGGCAGGCGTCCGGGGGCGCCTGCTCGTGGCCGCACTGGTGGCACCGCAGACGCCCGTCCTGGCGGTGGTAGCGCAGGCTCAGGTCGCAGTTCGGGCACTGGGCCGTCCAGCCGCAGGTCTCGCAACCGAGCGCCGCCGAGAAGCCGCGCCTCGGGGCGATCAGCACCGCCTGTCGACCCCGGTCGCGGACCTGCTTGAGCACCCGCACCAGGTCGGGATGGAGCGGCCAGTTGCCGCTCCCACCCATGTCGGCCGCATGGAGCCGCAGCCGCGGTAGGGGCAGGCTGCGGCGACCGCCTTCCGGAAGCCGGGCCAGCAGGTCGGGCCCGGCCACCACGTCGGCGAAGGTGAGGGCGGCTCCGCTGGCCTCGGCCAGCAGCGCCGCGGCCTCGGGCACGAACAGGCGCGCGCCGGCCTGGAGCTTGTAGCTGGAGCTGGCGGCCTCCAGGACCACGATCCGCCCCAGGCTCACGACCGGCGCCAGCAGCGCCTGGTAGGTCCCCAGCAGCACCACCGGACCGGACGAGGGGAGCTCTTCGAACAGACGCAAGCGCTGAGCGTCGTCGAGCTCGCCCGACAGCAGGTGGAGCGGCAACGCCGCGAGCGCGTCCGCCGCCTCGCTCAAGCGTGCCTGCTCGGGGGCCAGCACCAGCACGCTATGCCCGGCATCGAGATCGCTGCGCAGCCTGGGGAGAAGTGCGGCGAGGCGCTGCCGCCGCCGCCCCCCGACGACCCCGCCGTCGCCCGCCGGCGGTACCGCCTCGGGGGGTGCCGGCGGCGGTGGTGGGGCCTCGGGCGAGGGGCGTGGAAGGCTCGGCGGCGGGGCCTCCACCTCCCGGTAGCCGATGTACCCCTTGCGGACCAGCGTCCGAACGGCGCTCTCCGGGACGCCTGCGTCGCGCGCCAGGGCCGCGGCACTATCGGCGACCTCGAGCTGCCAGAGTCGTTCCAGGGCGACGCGCTGGTTGTCGCGCCGGGCGCCACCGAGGTCGGCATCGGCGGGGGCCAGCGGAGCCAGGACCCGCACGGTGGGCCGGATGCGCACCACCCGCTCCTCCACCAGTCCCTGGCTCCTCAACCAGTCGAGGTGCTCGAGCGCGACATCGGACGCGTCGATCCACGTGCCGTCGTCCGCGAGCCCGGGAGCCTCCACCCCGTCGACGGCACGTACCTCGTGGCGCAACGGTTCGCGGAAGCCCCAGGGCGCGAGCGTCGCAAGCGCCACGCCGGCGGGGACCGCGGCGCGGCGGGCGATCCGCAGGAGCGCGTCGACCGCCGCGGGCCGGATGAACGGCTCGCGGTCGAGCCAGTCGATCGCCTCCTTGAGCTCGAGCCCGCGCCCCGCCGGCACCTCGCGCTCTCCGACCGCGAGCCCGAGCCGCACGCCCCCCTGCCACGGCACCGCCACACGCGCGCCGAGCGGCGCCGCGGACCGACCCGCCGGAAGCAGGTAGGTGAGCGGCTCGATCGGCAGCGGGACCAGCACCTCGATCGCGGTGGGCACGCGTCAGTCTACCCATGCCGAGCGGGAGCGCAGCGCGGCGCTCCGCCCCGGCCGCCCTGCCCCGCGGCCTGGGCCGGGCCACGGCGGCGCGGGACGTATAGTGGCGGTCATGACCAGCGGCAAGGGAGGCTACCGGGAAGCGGGGGTGGACCTGGCGTCGGCCGACGACGCTCTGAGCAGGGTGAAGGAGCTGGTGGCGAGCACCTACACACCGGGCGTGCTCAAGGGCCTGGGGGCGTTCGGCGGGCTGTTCGAGCTCCCGCAGGGGATGCAGCGTCCGGTGTTGGTCGCCTCCACCGACGGCGTGGGCACCAAGACGATGGTGGCCGCGCGCCGCCGGAGCTACCGCGGCATCGGACGGGACCTCGTCGACCACTGCATCAACGACATCCTGGTGCAGGGCGCCAGGCCGTTGTTCTTCCTCGATTACGTGGCCAGCTCGCGGCTCGACCCGGCGATCACGGCGGAGGTCGTGGAGGGGGTGGCGGAGGCCTGCCGCGCCAACGGCACCGCCCTGCTGGGCGGGGAGATGGCGGAGATGCCCGGCGTCTATGCCGCCGGGGAGCTGGATGTGGTCGGCACCATCGTCGGCATCGTAGAGCGCAGCGCCGTCATCGACGGCTCCACCGTCCGGGACGGCGACGTCCTGCTCGGACTCGCCTCCGGCGGGCTCCAGACCAACGGCTTCAGCCTGGCGCGCCGCGTGCTGGACCAGGCCCTCGACGAGCCCTTCGAGGACGGCACCGTCGCCGACGCGCTGCTGGCGCCGCACCGCAGCTTCCTCCCCGCCCTCGCGCCCCTCCTCGAGGTGCCGGGGCTGGTGCACGCCATGGCGCACATCACGGGCGGCGGACTGCCGGGCAACCTGCCCCGCTCGCTGCCCGAGGGTCTCGGCGCCGCGATCGCGCCGGGCAGCTGGCCGGTGCCCCCCATCTTCGAGCTGATCCAGCAGCGCGGCGCCATCGCCGACGAGGAGATGGCGCGCGTGTTCAACCTGGGGGTCGGCTTCGTGGTGGTGGTGCCGCCGGAGCGCGTGGACGAGGCACGCGCCCTCTGCCCGGAACCCCTCTTCCCCATCGGCCGGGTGGAACCCGGGGCCGGCGTCCGCTTCCGCTAGCGCGGCCGCCGGGGACCCGTCACAACCACCGCAGACCGGGGACCATCGCGCCCAGGACGTCCACCAGCACCACCGCCAGCACGAGCGCTACGGCGTTGGCGCGAGCGCTGCGGCCGGGGTGGCCGGCCAGACGCACCGCCCACGCCAGGCCCGCGACCTGCGTCGCCGCCTGCCAGCGCAGCGTGCCGTGCAGCAGCACGGCGCCGGCGACCACCAGCAGCCAGGCCACGACCGCCTCGCGCCACGGCGGCCGCGGACGACGATCGCCGCGCGTCACGGGCACGGGGTCGTGGGCGAGGGGGACCAGCGTGGGGCGGGGGCTCGGTGTCGGCATGGGCGTCGCTCTCGTGGCCTCAGCCTAGGAGGACGCCCCCAACGGAACTCTTAATCGAACGGAAGCCGCCCCGCCCGACGCTTGCGCTCAGCCGTTGTTCTGGCGGCTGAAGATGCCGAGGCCGTCGCCGAGCGCCGCGCGCGCGGGGGCTGCTTCCGACAGCTTCGGGTTGAGCGCCGGCAGCGTCACCGTGAACACCGTGCCCTCACCGACGCGCGACTCCACCGTCACGCTGCCCCCGTGCTGCTGGACGATCCAGCGCACGATGGCCAGCCCCAGCCCCGAGCCGTTGCCACGGCCGGTCCGCGCGCCATCCACCCGGTAGAAGCGGTCGAACAGGTGCGGGATGGCGTCCGGCGGGATGCCCGGCCCATCGTCGAGGACCTCCAACCGGACCTCCTGGCGCTCGCGATGGACGTTGATGAAGACGTGCTTGGCGCCGGCGTTGATGGCGTTGTGGATGAGGTTGAGCACGACCTGCTTGAGACGCGCCTGGTCGCCGCTCACCTCGAGCACCGGCATCGGCGCGTTGACCTCGATGACGGTGTCGCCGGCCACCGGGGCCACCTCCATGTGGACGGCCTCCAGCACCTCGATCAGGTTCATCGGCTCCATCTGGATGGAGAACCCGGCATCGGCACGGGCCAGCTCGAGCAGATCGTTGACGAGCTTGGCCATGCGCTCGGCCTCGCGGCGGATCACCGTGAGCGAGTCGCTCTGCTCCTCGGTAGGGTGGGTGCGCCGCAACAGGTAGTTGGCGTGCCCCACGATCGCCGTGACCGGCGTGCGCAGCTCGTGGCTGGCGTCGGCCGTGAAGCGGCGCTGCGTCTCGAACGACTCCTGCAGGCGGTCGAGCATGTGGTTGATGGTGACGGCCATCTCACGGATCTCGTCACGGCTCCGCGGGGTCGGCACACGCTGCGACAGGTCGCGGCCGGAGACCTGCGCCGCCGCGGCCGTGACCCGCTTGAGCGGCTGCAACGCCCGGCTGGAGAGCAGCCACACCCCCGCCCCGAAGGCCAGGAACGCCAACAGCACCGTCAACACCAGGTTCCTGGCGAGCTGGTCGAGGGTACGAGCCAGCGTGCTGGAGGGGATGCCGACGAACGTCGCCGCCTCGAAGGTGCGTGACTGTGCCGGGAAGTACAGCGTGCCCAGCTCGGCCAGCACGGTCAGCTGCTCACCGCTGGCCAGCGACACCACCGACGACACGTGCCCCTTGGACAGCAGCTCGGACAGCGCCGAGTTCGACATCAGCGCCACCAGCGAGTCGTTGGTCGGGTTGGGAGGGTAGTCGGAGGGCCCGTAGGGGAAGCCGTCGCGGATGCCGGCCGGTCCGTCGGGGAGGTGGTTGGCCGGCCCCAACAGAATGATTTGATAATACGCGTCACTGGGGAGCTTCTGCAGCCCCTCGCGCACCGGCACCGTGCCGCTCGTGAGGTCCGACAGCGCCTGCTGCGCGCGATCCTCCAGGGCCGACGTCAGCGACCGCTCCGTGAGCAGGTACACCGACACGGCCACGGCCGACAGGATCAGCGCGATGAAGACGCTGAAGAACAGCGTCAGACGCAGGCGCAGGGACATGGACACGCTATTCCTCACGCAGCACGTAACCCACGCCGCGCACGGTGTGGATCAGGCGCCGTTCCCCTTCCTTCTCGAGCTTGCGGCGGAGGTAGCCCACGTAGACGTCCACCACGTTGCTGCCCCCGGTGTACTCGGGCCAGACCTTCTCCTCGATCTCGAAGCGGTTGAAGACCTTGCCGGGGTTGCGGGCGAAGAGCTCGAGCAGCTCGAACTCCTTGGCCGACAGCTCGATGCGTCGCCCGTCGCGGAACACCTCGCGGCCGTCCAGGTTCATGACCAGGTCGGCCACCCGCACCTCGCCCGTGACGGCCGGGTTGACGCGGCGCAGGTGGGCTCGAACGCGCGCCAGCAGTTCCTCGATGCTGAAGGGTTTGACGAGGTAGTCGTCGGCGCCCGAGTCGAGGCCGGTGACCTTGTCGTCGACGGAGTCCTTGGCCGTGAGGATGATGATGGGCGTGTTGCTCGTCTTGCGGATGCGCCGCGCGACCTCCAGCCCATCGAGGACCGGCAACATCAGGTCGAGCACCACCAGGTCGGGGTTGAGCTCGCGGAACTTGGAGAGACCGGTGACGCCATCGAAGGTGACGACGGTGTCGTAGCTCTCGGCCTGGAGCTCCAGGTCGATGAACTTGGCGATCTCCTTTTCGTCTTCGACGATCAGGATGAGAGGTCTGCGCTCCATGGGTGGCATTATGCCGCCCGTTCTCATGAGAGTCTTGATGAGGACGACGTTGCCCCACCCCTCGGCGCGCGCCCCGTGCTCAGCCGGCGCCCTCCAGGGGGATGGTCTCCTGAACGATGATGTCCGTCTGGAGCACGCTTTCGGCCCAGGCCTGCGCCCCCGGCAACGAGTGGTCGCGCCAGTTGCCGCAGGTCCTCTCGCTGCAGCCCGGCACCGGACCCTGGTGGCGCGTCACGTCCCGGAGCGCCGCCTCGAACGCCGAGCGCACCTCCTCGACAGGCGGCTCCCCCAGCACCGTGAGGTAGAAGCCGGTGCGGCACCCCATGGGGCTGGCGTCGACGATCGTCGCCGCGAGGCGGTCGCGGAGGTAGCCGGCCAGGAGGTGCTCCATGGTGTGCAGCGCGGCCGTGGGGATCTCCGCACGGTTCGGCTGCACCAGGCGCAGGTCGAACTTCGAGACCACGTCGCCGCGCGGCCCCCGGTACGTTCCCGCCTCGCGCACGTACGGTGCGCGGACCCTGGTGTGATCGAGCTCGAAGCTGGCGACACGGCTGGCTGGTTCCATGCCCGGAGTATACGGGCGGAGTCGTCCCCGGCGGGTGCGCTGCCTGCCTTCGAGGGTACGCGCCCCTAGCCAGGACCGGCGGCGCCGGTTACACTGGGCCCCGGCCCGCATTCGTAGGACACGGCCCGGACGACGGCATGAGCACGCGATACGCGAGGGGACGCAACCAGGGAACCCGGCGCAGCGGTGGCGCTGCGGCATCGAACGACGACCTGTACCGCATCACGCCGCCGGACGAGCGCGTGGCCATCTTCATCGACGGCAGCAACCTCTACAACGGCATGCGCGAGAACCTTCAGAACACGCGCGTCAACATGGCGGAGTTCATCGAGCAGCTGCGTCGCGAGCGTCCGCTGTTCCGCACGTACTACTACAACGCCACCCTCACCGACGACTACGACGAGGACCTCCGCGACGGCCAGCAGCGCTTCTTCGAGTCGCTGCGCCGCATCCCCTACGTCACCGTGCGGCTGGGCCGGCTGCACCGCCGGCAGGACGGCTCGCTGGTCGAGAAGGGGATCGACGTGGCGCTGGCCGTCGAGGCGCTGGCGCTCGCCTACCAGGACGCCTACGACACCGCGCTGCTGGTATCGGGCGACGGCGACTACGTCGAGCTGGTGGAGAGCATCAAGCGCACCGGCAAGCACGTCGAGTGCGCCATGTTCAAGAACCAGTCGGCAGGCATCCTGCTGGAGTACGTCGACATCTTCCAACCGCTCGACGACCTCGACTGGTCGCGCATCCTGTTCTGAACGTCGTGCCTCGTCAGCCGCCCGCCGCGGTCCTAGCGGCGGATACGGTCGACCACGGGCTCGAGCCCCTTGGCCTCATCGATGAACAGCTGCAGGTGCGGGAACGGGATCTGGATGCCGGCGGCGTCGAGCGCCTCCTTGGCCCCCTCGACCAGCGCCGCGCTCACCATGGGCTCCACCGCGATCGTCTCCGGCCCGATCCAGGCCAGCATCACCAGGTTCACCGACGAGGCGCCCAGCTCCTCCACCAGCACGGAGGGAGCATGGACCCCGCCCTGCAGGACCTGAGGGTGACGGGCCAGCACCGGCATCAGCACCTGGCGCGCCGCCCGCGCCGACTCCTTGTAGGCGATGCCCACCGGGATGCGCAGCCGGAGCGGCCCACCCGCCGACAGGTTGACGATCTCCGCCGAGGCCACCTTGGCGTTGGGGATGGAGCTGTGGACGTTGTCGCGCGACACCACCCGGGTCGTCCGCAGGCTGATGCGCTCGACGCGCCCCACCTTGCCGGCGAGCTCCACCCAGTCGCCGATGCGGAAGGGACGCTCGATGAGGAGCGTCACGCCCGAGATGAAGTTCGACAGCGTGTCCTGCGCAGCGAAGCCGACCGCGATCCCCACGACCCCCAGGGCGGTGACGACGCCGAGCACGTCGACGCCGAACTGATCCATCACCGTCACCACCGCCAGGGCGGCGACGACCACGCCCACCACGTTCCGTAGGAGCTGCACCAGCGACCGGTCGAGCCCCGCCCGGGTGGTGGCGTTGGCCAGCAGCCGGTGCGCCACCAGCCAGGCGGCGTAGTACACCAGCGCGAACACCGCGGCGGTCGCGACGCGGCCGAGCACGGAGGCGTCCACGCCGAACTGCGCCAGCACCGCCAGCAGCGCCAGCAGCGTCACGGCGTACGCCAGGGCGCGCAGGAGCATCCGGATGAGGTCCCCCGGCACCCGCAGCCGCGCACCGCCCACGGCGAGCACGCGGGCGAGGAGCGCGTAGGCTGCCCCGAACAGGATCACCAGCAGGAGCGCCACGATCAGGCGCGTGGCCAGCGTCGTCAGCGCACCGCTGCCGGCCAGGCCCTGAGGGCCGAACGGCCCGAGCGCCTGGAGCAGGCTCGTCTTGAGCTGCTCCCACACGCTTGCGGCGAACCCGCCCGCGCCGTTCACGCGGCCGCCCCACGGGGGTCCGCCGCCCCGCCGTGCGGCGCCGGGCCCCGGGTCGTCGATGTCTGCGGCATGGCTTCCCCTCCTCGGACGCGAGTATACGGTCGCGGCCCCCCGGCCCGCCCGGCCGTGCTAGAATTCACCTTTGCAGTGTGGGCTGTCTGGCCGCGGCGCGCTCGCAAGGGCGCGTTGAGGAAAGTCCGGGCACCACAGGGCAGGGTGCCAGCCAACGGCTGGGCGCGTAAGGCGACGGCACGTGCAACAGAAAGCAGACCGCTGCGTGCCGGCCGGGCCCGAAAGGGCTTGCCGGCGCGCAGTAAGGGTGAAACGGTGCGGTAAGAGCGCACCAGTGCCCCTGGCAACAGGGGCAGCTGGGTAAACCCCACCCGGTGCAAGGTCCGATAGGGAGAGAGAGCCTGCCCGGCTCGTCATCATCTCCGGGTTGACCGCTCGAGGCGCGCGGCGACGCGCGTCCCAGATAGATGGCCAGAGGCCCGATCCTGACGGATCGGGTGACAGAACCCGGCTTACAGGCCCACCTGCCACGGGGCGACCCTTCGGGGTCGCCCCGCTTCTCATGCCCCCTCCCCACGACGACGGTCGACGCTCGCCTCGAGGACGCTCCTCGGTGGGAGTCCGGGGGGGATCGGGCCGCCTTCCGCGGTCTCGGTGGGGCACGAGTGGGAGCGCGACCAGGCGATGGGTAGGATTCGTGAGGAATGGTGGGAAATCGTGGGAAAATGTGGTAGAATCGCACAAGCCTATCGAGGTGAGGCGCACCGCATCCACGCGGACCGAGGAGCGACCAAGGCATGCCGTTCGGGGAATTCCAGTACGCGGTGGACGACAAGGGGAGGGTGATCATGCCCCCCGCCTTCCGCGACTTCGTGGAGGACGGCATGGTCGTCACCCGCGGCATGGAAGGGTGCCTCTACGTCTTCCCCGTGGCCGCCTGGCAACGCATCGAGACGCGCCTCACCGAGCTCCCCCTCACCGACCCGGAAGCGCGCAACTTCGTGCGCTTCTTCTACTCGGGCGCCGCCAAGGCCAAGCTGGACTCGGCCGGGCGGATCACCCTCCCCTCCACGCTGCGCTCGTTCGCGGACGCCGAGGGCAACGTGGTGGTGGCCGGCGCGCCCAACCGCCTCGAGATCTGGAACGAGGGCCGCTGGCTCTCCAACCTCACCGCCGTCCAGGCCCAGCCTCCGGCGCCGGACCTGCTGAGGGAGCTGGTGGGATGAGCGCCCCGGCGAGCCAGGCCCACGAGCCGGTGATGGTCGCCACGGCCCTGACCTACCTCCGCCCCCGCCCGGGCGCGTGGATCATCGACGCCACCTTCGGCGCCGGCGGCCACACGCGCGCCCTGCTCGCGGCGGGCGCCAACGTACTCGGCATCGATCAGGACCCCCAGGCCCTGCAGCACGCCGGCACGCTCGGCGGCGGCGCGGCCGCTCGACCCGCACGGGCGCCCCGGCCCCCTCACACCGAGGGAGCCACGCACGCCGAGGGGGCCGCACCCCCCGCCGGCCCGGGCGCCTTCCTGTTCGCGGCGGGCAACTTCCGCGACATGGAGCGGCTCGCGCGCTCCGCCCAGCTCTCCTCCGTCGCCGGCATCCTCCTCGACCTGGGGGTCTCATCGATGCAGCTCGACGAGGGCGAGCGCGGCTTCGCGTTCCGCAAGGGCGGTCCGCTGGACATGCGCATGGCCGGCTCCGGCCCCAGCGCCGCCGACATCGTCAACGAGGCGCCCATGGAGGAGATCGCCGCGATCCTGTGGCGCTACGGCGAGGAGCGCCTCAGCCGCCGGATCGCGCGGCGCATCGTGGAGGCCCGCGAGCAGGCGCCGATCCTGACCACCGATCGCCTGGCCGAGGTGGTGGCATCGGCCTACCCCGGCGGCCCGCGCCGCACCCACCCGGCCCGGCGCACCTTCCAGGCCCTGAGGATCCACGTCAACGACGAACTCGGCGCCCTCCAGGAAGGCCTCGAGGCCGCGGCGCGAGTGCTCGAGCCCGGGGGCCGGCTGGTGGTCATCAGCTACCACTCGCTGGAGGACCGCATCGTGAAGCGCTTCCTCCAAGACTCGCCGCGCCTCACCCCGCTCACCAAGAAGCCGGTGACACCCGACGAGGACGAGATCCACGCCAACCCGCGCGCCCGCGCGGCCAAGCTGCGCGCCGGCGAGAGGAGCGCCACGTGAGCCGCCTGACCCGCCGCGCCGTCCCCATCTACCTCGGCCTGCTACTGCTCTTGAGCGCGGCCGGGCTGATCAACCAGGGGCTCTACCACCACCAGACCAAGCTGATCGACCAGCGCCAGAAGCTGCTCGCGACCGTCGCCAGCCTCCGCATCGAAGCCGCCGGCGTGAACGGGCCGCTGGCGGTGACGAAGTGGGCGGACGCCCACGGCATGGTGCCGGCTCCCGAAGCCTCCAACGTGGGGGCCGTGGCGCCGGGCCCCGCGCCCCTCCCCAAGCTGCCCGCAACCGGTCTGGAGATCCGCACCGTATGGCACTGAACGCTGACCGCAAGGGCGACCCCAAGGAGCTGCGCTTCACGCGCCGCGGTCTGATGTCGGTGCTGCTGACGCTGCCGCTGCTGGCCGCCCTCTTCGGGTTCGTCAGTCAGCAGCGCGGTGCGCCGGTCTTCCCGGCCCCCCCGGCGGACACCCCCGTCCGTGGCAAGATCCTGGCCTCCGACGGCACCGTCCTGGCCTACGGCCCGGCCAACGACCGGCGCTACCCGCAAGGCACACTGGCGGCCAACCTGCTCGGCTTCACCGGAGCCCTGCAGCCCGACGGTCGCTACGGCCTCGAGGGCCTGGAGTACAGCCTCGACCGGCGCCTCCAGGCGGGTCACGACGTCACCCTCACCATCGACCCCACCCTCCAGGCCGCAGCCGAGACCAACCTCAAGCGGGTCGCCGAGAAGAACCAGGCGGCCGACGGCATGGCGGTCATCCTGGAGGTCGGGACCGGCCGCATCCTGGCGGCCGCCAGCTACCCCAGCTTCGACCCGAACCACTGGCGCCAGGCCAGCGCCAACGACATGATGGACCGCCCGTTCGCCCAGGAGTACGAGCCCGGCTCGGTCATGAAGCCGTTCGTGGTGGCCGGCCTCATCCAGGACGGCCTGCTCAAGCCCAACGAGATCATCCCCGCGCCGATGAGCGTCCGGGTCGGCGACAAGACCTTCCACGACGTCGAGTGGCACAAGCCCCAGCTGTCCATCCCCGACATCCTCCGCTACTCGAGCAACGTCGGGATGATCCATCTCACCTGGCGCTTCACGCCCAAGCAGCTCCACGGCTGGCTCGCCCGTTACGGCTTCGGCCAGCCCCTGGACCTCACGAGCATCTACGCCACCTCCGGCATCCTCAACCCGTGGCAGAACTGGGTGCCGCAGGACCAGGCCTCCAACACCATCGGCCAGAACGTCTCCACCACCGCCGTGCAGCTCGCCGCCGCCTACAGCATCCTGGCCGACGGCGGGGTCTACGTGCCGCCTCGCCTGGTCGAGGGAGCGACCCTGCCCCCACCCCACCGTGTGCTCGACACGCACGTCGCCGACACGGTGTTCAAGATGCTCATCCACGTCGTCAACGCCAGCGACCTCCGGTACTCCAAGATCCCGGGCGTCACCGTCGCCGGCAAGACCGGCACGGCCGATATCTACGACCGGCGGCTCGGCACCTACCCCAAGGGCGAGTACTCCATCACCTTCGCCGGCGTCTTCCCTGCCGACCACCCGCGTGTGGTGACCATCGTCACGCTCCAGAAGCCCCAGGTCGGCAGCAAGACGAGCACCTGGGTGGCCGCGCCCCTGTTCCGGGCCATCGGCAG
>JARRMM010000045.1:44822-63504 GCA_037386005.1 Deinococcales bacterium
ATGGAGGGTGCGGCAGCCGTGAACGCCATCGACGTCAAGCTCCTGCGTGAGCTGGGACCCGTCTCCGAACCCCGGACGCCGTTGCCGCGCGGCACGGGGGTCGCGTTCCATTCGGACCGGGTGCGCCCCGGCGACGTCTTCTTCGCCCTGCCCGGGGAGCACGGTCACGGCATGGCCTACGCCGAGCAGGCGATCGCCCGGGGGGCCGCCTTCATCGTCTCCGACCTGCCCCACGAACGCGGCCTGGTAGTCGACAGCCCCGGCGACGTGCTGCTCGACTTGGGCCGGCGCGCCCGCCGCGGCCTGCGAGGCCCGGTCGTGGGCATCACCGGCTCGGCCGGCAAGACCACCACCAAGACCCTGCTTCGTGCCGCCCTGGACGGCCGCGCCAGCGAGGGCAACTTCAACACCCCCTGGGCCCTCGCCAGCACCCTCGTCGAAGCCGCTCTGGACGAGAGCGAGAAGGGCGATCCGCGCGCCCTCGTGCTGGAGCTCGGCATCGACCAGCTCGGCGAGATGGCACGCCTCATCGACCTGACCCATCCCGACCACGCCGTGCTCACCGCCATCGGCGCGAGCCACCTGGCCGGGCTGGGCACCGTCGACGCCGTGGCGCTCGAGAAGGGCGCGTTGCTGATGGCCGCCCCCGGACAACGTCTCGCCAGCCTGCAGGCCTTCGGCCTGCTGCCCCCCGCCCTGCGCGAGAACGTCCACCCGTACGCGGTGCTCGACGCCGACGAGCCCAGCCCCACCGCGCCCAACCTGATCCCCGCGCGGCGGCTGTCGACCACCGCTGAGGGCCAGGAGCTCGTCTACCGCGGGCTCCGGGTGCAACTGCCGTGGCCCGGCAAGGCGCTGGCGGACAACGCCCTGGCCGCGCTGGCCATGGCCGAGCGCCTGGGGCACCAGCTGGAGGACGCGGCGGCGCGGTTGTGCGCCGCGCAGCTCGAGCCCGGCCGCCTGGAACGCCGCGTCCACGGTCGGCTCACCATCATCGACGACACCTACAACAGCAACCCGGCCTCCGCCAGCCTCGCGCTGGAGGTGCTACGCGGCTCCCCGCCGCCGCGTGCGGCCGTGCTCGGCGACATGCTCGAGCTCGGCGAGGCCAGCGCCGCCCATCACCACGCCCTGGGCGCCGCCACGCGGGACCTCGACGTCGTGGTGGCCGTCGGACCCGAGGCGGCGGCCATCGCGGCGGCGAATCCGAGCGCGCACCACGCGCTCGATCCCGAGGCCGCCGAGGCGCTGCTGGCCGAGCTCCCCGAGCACGGCACCGTGCTGTTCAAGGCCTCCCGCGGCATGCACCTCGAGCGGCTGCTGGCGCGCTTCGAGGCGAGCCTCGACGCCCCAATCGACGCCAGTCACGAAGGCCACCGATCGTGACCGTCGTCGTCGCAGCGCTGCTGGGGCTGGTGCTCACCGGCGTCTTCATCCAGCTGGCCCAGCGCTTCGGCTGGGGCAAGTCGGTGCGCGCCGACGGCCCCGGCACCCATCAGAGCAAGGCGGGCACGCCCACCATGGGCGGCCTGGCGGTGCTCGTGACGACGCTCGCGGTGTGGCTCCTGCGCACCCCGGACCCGCTGGGACAACTCGCCACGGTCGCGTTGATCGTGCTCAGCGGCGCCCTCGGCCTCTACGACGACGTGCTGTCGCTCCGCCGCAAGCGCGACGAGGCGAGCGGCCTGGAGCCCACGACGGGGCTGCTGGCCCGCTACCGGCTGCTCGGGCAAGGAGTGGTCGCCCTGGCGTTCGCGCTCTACGCCGTCCGCACCGGCGCCACCATGTTCGGCCTGCCGTGGCTCGACGTGCTCGGCTTCGCCTTCGTCGTGGTGGGCAGCATCAACGCCCTCAACTTCACCGACGGCCTCGACGGCCTCGCCGCCGGCGTGATGAGCATCATGCTGCTGCTCTTCGTCGGCTCGCCGCTGGCCGCCGCCCTGCTGGGAGCGCTGCTCGGCTTCCTCTGGTACAACGGCCACCCGGCGAGAGTGTTCATGGGCGGCGTGGGCTCGGAGGCGCTCGGTGCCGCACTGGCGGGGCTGGCGATCCTGCAGGGCCTCGTCTGGTACCTGCCGCTGCTGGCGCTCATCCCCGTGCTCGAGGTGCTGTCGGTGGTGGTGCAGGTCGGCTACTTCCGCGGCACCGGCGGCCGCCGGCTGTTGCGCATGAGTCCGCTCCACCACCACTTCGAGCTCACCGGCTGGAGCGAGACCCGCGTGGTGATGCGGTTCTGGATCGTCACCGCCGCGACCACCGCCCTGACCGCCATGCTGGTCGGGAGGCTGGCATGAGGGTGCTCGTCTACGGCCTCGGGCGCAGCGGCCTGGCGGCCGCCCGGCTGGTCGCCTCCCAGGGGCACGAGGTGGAGACCTTCGACGCCCGCGCCCAGGGCGAGGACATCGACGCCGTCCGAGCGCTCGGCTGGCCCCCGCTGCCGTCCGTCGACGCCAGCCGCGCCGACCTGTGCATCGCCGCCCCCGGCGTCCCCATCGACCACCCCGACCTGGAACGGCTCCGGGCGGGGGGCGTCGAGGTCATCGGGGAGGTCGAGTGGGTCCACCGCACCGTCCCGGCGACGCTGGTGGGCGTGACCGGGACGGCCGGCAAGGGCACCGTCACCCGCTGGATCGCGGACACGCTCGAGCTCGCTGGCATCGATGCCGTCGCCGGCGGCAACATCGATCCGGCCCTGGCGGCCGTGGCACGCCCGGGCGCCACGCTGGTGGTCGAGCTGTCGTCGTTCCAGCTCGAGCGCTGCCCCACCCTGAAGCCGCGGGTCGCCGTCGCCCTCAACCTGGGCGAGGACCACATCGACCGTCACGGCTCGATCACCGCGTACCACGCCGCCAAGCGCAACATGATCGTCAACCAGGACGCCGGCGACGTCTTCGTCTACAACGCCGACGACGCGCTGCTGCGCGGCTGGGCCGAAGCCTCGCCGGCACGCACGCTCGGCTTCTCGCTGGAGCAGGACGCCGACGCCCGCCTCGAGCGGGGCGCGGGGCGTCTCCTGCTGGAAAGGCGGCCACTGCTCGGCGTGGACGAGCTGCAGGTCCGCGGCGAGCACCAGATCGCCAACGCGCTCGCGGTGGCGCTCGCGTGCCGCGCCCTCGGGCTCGCGCCTGCCGCCATCGCCGAGGGGTTGCGCCGCTTCGCTGGCCTGCCCGGACGCTACGCTCCGGCGGGCGTGGTAGGCGAGGTCCACTTCATCGAGGACTCCATCGCCACCCGGCCGCTGGCGGTCGCCGCCGCCCTGCGAGCGACGCCGGCGCCGCTGGTGTGGATCGCCGGGGGGCGCGCCAAGGGGGCGTCGATCGAGACGCTCCGTGACCTGGTCAAGGGCCGCGTGTCGCTCCTCGTGGGGATCGGCGAGGCAGGGCCCGCCTTCGCGCGTGCCTTCGCCGTGGACACCGAGACCGCGGTGTGCACCGAGGCGAGCGGCGAGGCCGCGCTCCGCTGCGCGGTGGAGCGCGCCCTCCGACACCTCCGCGAGCACCACGACGGCCACGGCCACGTGCTACTGGCGCCCCTCGCCGCGTCCTTCGACCAGTTCCGGGACTACGCCGAGCGCGCGCGGGTCTTCCGCGACGTCGTCGCCACCATCGGGAGGGAGCCTTCGTGGACCGCCTCCTGCTGACGATCCAGCTGCTGCTCGGGGCCCTCGGCATCGTCGGCGTGACCGCCGCCGCCCCCGGCAGCGCCGCCGAGCACGCCCTGCGCTTCGGAGCCGGACTGCTGCTCACCGTGCTCGTGTCGCGGGTGGCTCCTCGCCGCATCGTCCGGCTCAGTCCGGTCGCCTACGTCACCATGCTGGTCCTGCTGCTGGCGGTGCTGGTGATCGGCGTCTCGCCCGCCGGCTCCGACAGCCGCCGCTGGATCCTGCTGGGCCCGATCGCGCTGCAACCGTCGGAGTTCATGAAGGTCACGGTGATCGCCTACCTCACCGCCTTCTTCTACAACCACCTGGGCAACTGGCAGATCTGGCGGCCGATGGTCGTCATCGGTCTGGCCGCCGGCCTGATCGTGGCGGAGCCCGACGTCAGCACCGCCCTGTTCCTGTTCGCGCTGGCATTCGCCATCATGATGGCCGCCGGCACCACCATCGTGCGCCTGGTCTCCATCAGCACCGCCGCCGCCCTCATCGCCCTGCTGGTGGCCGGCCCCTACCTGAGTCAGTTCCACTACCTGCAGCGCCGCATCCAGGGGTTCACCGACCTGTGGGGCGGCCAGCACCAGACGGCCACCACCAGCTACCAGGCGTACGCCGCGCGCCTCGCCCTAGCCAAGGCCGGCGTCACCGGCCTGGGGGCGGGGCAACCCGTCCAGGTCCCGGAGGCCGAGACCGACATGGTCGCCATCGCCGTCGGGCAGGCGCTAGGGGTGGTCGGCATCCTCGCGCTCGTGACCCTCTACATCGTGCTGGTGGGGCGCGGGCTACGGGTGGCGTCGGCGCTCAGCGGACCCGGAAGCCTGCTGGCCGCGGGAGCCAGCGCCTACATCGGCGGGCAGGCCTGTCTCAACCTGCTGGTGGCGGCCGGGCTGCTGCCGATCACGGGCGTGCCGCTGCCGTTCGTCAGCTACGGCCTCAACAGCATGCTGTCGGTGTCGATCGCGATGGGCTTCATCCATGCCGCCTACCGGCAGGCTCGCAGCGAGGGGGCGGCGCTGTGAGCACCCTGCCCCGCTCCGTCGACCTGCTGCTCGCGACAGGGGGCACCGGCGGTCACATCTACCCGGCCCTGGCCGTGGCGCGAGCGGCACGGGCACGGGACCTGACGGTCGCCTTCCTGGGCCAGGAGGGCGGGATGGAAGCGCGCCTGGTGCCCGAGGCGGGGTTCCCGTTCCTCGGCGTCGCCGCCGGCAAGTGGGACCGGCAACGGCCCGATCCTCGACAGGCCTTCCGCGCGCTGAGCGGCCTGCTGGCC
Organism: Deinococcales bacterium; assembly: GCA_037386005.1. Classification (GTDB taxonomy): domain Bacteria; phylum Deinococcota; class Deinococci; order Deinococcales; family Trueperaceae; genus JASBRS01. The sequence goes on from JARRMM010000045.1 coordinate 49,751, forward strand.
GCGGTGCGCGCCGTCCGTGCGGCCTCGCCCCGCCTGGTGGTCGGCTTCGGCGGATTCGCCTCCTTCCCCGGCTGCGCCGCGGCCGTTCTCACCGGCACGCCGTTGGCGCTGCACGAGGGCAACGCCTTCCCCAGCCGCGTCAACCGCTGGTTCGCGCCGCGGGCGCGCCTGGTGGTCTCGGCCCAGGAAGCGGCCGGGCGCCACCTACGCTGCCGGGCGCTCGCCGTGGTCCCGTTCCCGGTGCGCGAGACGAGGGTGGAGCGCGCCGCCGCCCGCAAGGCCCTGGGACTGGCGCCCGACGCCGTCGTCACCCTGGTCATGGGCGGCTCGCAAGGCTCGGCCGCGCTCAATCGCGCCGTCCCGGACGCCTACCGCAAGCTCCGCGGGCCGGGACTGCAGGTGCTGCACTCCAGCGGCCCACGGTGGTTTGATAGGCTGCGCGCCAGTGTGGTCGACCTCCCCGATTATCACGTCCGGCCCTACCTGGACGCCGCAGAAGCCTTCGCAGCCGCCGATCTCGCCATCACCCGGGCGGGCGTGGGCACGATCAGCGAAGCCGCCTTCCACGGCGTGCCGCTGGTGATGGTTCCGCTGCCGAGCGCTGCGGAGGATCACCAGCGTCACAACGCCGAAGCCGTCGAGGCCGCGGGGGCCGGCTGCGTGGTGCTGGAAGCCGATCTCGACAGGCTCGCCGACGCCTGGCGCAGCCTGCTCGACCCCGCGCGCCGCGCAGCCGCCGCGGAGGCCGCCGCCCGGCGCAGCCCCGCGGGCGCGGCCGACCGCATCGTCGACGCCCTGCTGCCCCACCGCTCCCCCGACCCTCGCCCCGCCGGCTCGATGCAAGGTGGCGTGCTGTGAACGCCCGTCATCTGCACTTCGTGGGCGTGGGCGGCGTGAGCATGCACGCCCTGGCGCTGTGGTACGCGCGCGAGGGCTACCGGGTGAGCGGCTGCGACGCCCTGGGCGGTCCGGTGCTCGCCATGCTGGCCGGCCGTGGCCTCGAGGTATGCGAGGGCCACGATCCATCGCACGCGACCGACGCCGACGTGGTCGTGCACAGCATGGCCATCCCGCCCGACCACCCCGAGCTGGTCGCCGCACGGCGACGGGGCGCGCGCGTGGTGAAGCGCATCGAGCTGCTCGCCGAGCTGTTCGCCGCGCGCCGTACCATCGCCATCACCGGCACCCACGGCAAGAGCACCACCACCGGCATGGCCGCCTCGTTGCTGCTCGGCCTGGAGACCGATCCCTCGGTGCAGGTCGGCGCGCGCCTACCGGCGATCGACGGCAACGTCCGCTACGGAGCCGGGCCCGACCTGGTGGCCGAGGTCGACGAGTCCGATCCCGGCTTCGCGGCGCTCGAGTCCTCGGTGGCGGTGGTGACCAACCTCGAGGACGACCACATCGCCGGACCCTACGACGAGCGCCGCAACTACCACGCCAGCCTGGAGGACCTCCAGGCGGCCGCCCGCCGCTTCGCCGCGAACGGCCGCACGCTGCTGTACTGCGCCGACTGGCCGGGCCTGGAGGGCCTGTTCGGGCGGCATCCGCACGCGCTGCGCTACGGCGAGTGCCAGGACGCCGAGTTCCGGATCGAGGCGCTGACCCTGTCGGGCGAGGGGAGCCGCTTCCGGCTGACGCGCCCCGAGCGGCCGCCCCTCGAGGTGGCGCTGTCGGTCCCCGGCCGCCACAACGTCCTCAACGCCACGGCGGCGCTGGCCGCGGTGGAGCTCGCGGGCTACGACGCGTCCGGCGGGCTCGACGCGCTCGCCGCCTACGGCGGCGTGGGCCGGCGCTGGGAACGCTGGGGGGAGCCGCGAGGCGCCCTCATCGTCGACGACTACGCGCACCACCCCACCGAGGTGGAGGCCACCCTGCGCACCGCACGCGCCACCGGGCGGCGCGTGCGCGCGGTGCTGCAGCCGCACCGCTGGGTGCGCACGGCGCGCCACTGGCGGGCGCTGGCCGACGCCGCCGCTCTCGCCGACGAGGTCGTGGTGCTCGACATCTACAGCGCCGGCGAGGCCCCCATCCCGGGGGTGTCGGTCGAGCGCATCGTCGAGCGCCTCCGAACCCGCGGGGTCCAGGCGTCCCATCACGACCTGGCGTCGGCGGAAGCCTACCTGGCGGGCACGCTGGAAGCGGGCGACCTGGTGGTCACCCTCGGAGCCGGCGACGTGTGGCGGGTGGCCAAGGGGCTCGCCTCGATCGAGGAGCCGCATGCCGCACGCTAGCGTCCGGCGTGTGGAGCTCCGCGACCTGACCACGTTGAAGGTGGGCGGGCCCGCCGAGCTGTGGGAGGTCGACGACGTCTCCGGCCTCGAGGAGGCCACCCGGGAGCCGTACCGCATCATCGGCGCCGGATCCAACCTGCTCGTCGCCGACGCCGGCGTGCCCGAGCGCGTCGTCCGTCTGGGACGAGCGTTCAACGACATCCGCAGGGTGGACGGCCGCGAGGAGTTGTGGCTGGGCGCCGCCACGCCGCTGCCCGGCCTGGTGCGCCGCGCCCAGAAGCTCGGGCTCTCCGGGCTCGAGGGTCTGCTCGGCGTGCCCGCCGTGCTCGGCGGCGCGGTCGCGATGAACGCGGGCACCCGCTTCGGGGAGATGAGCGACACCCTGCAGGAGGTCGAGCTCTTCGTCGACGGCGCTCTCGAGCGTGTGCCGGCGTCCGACCTCGACCTGAGCTACCGCCAGGCGCGGCTTCCCGAGGGCGCGATCGTGGTCCGGGCGCGCCTCCGCCTGGCGCCGTCCGAGCCCGGGCGGGTGCAGGCGAAGCTCGACGCCGTGGACGCCGCACGCAAGGGGCAGCCCAAGGTCAAGTCGGCGGGCTGCGCCTTCAAGAACCCTCCCGGCGACAGCGCCGGCCGCGTCATCGACGAGGCCGGCCTCAAGGGGCTCCGCGTCGGCGACGCCATGGTGGCGCTGGAGCACGGGAACTTCATCGTCAACCTGGGCGCCGCCACGGCCCGCGATGTCTGCGCCCTGCTGGCGTTGATCCAGGAACGCACGCCCATCCCTCTCGAGCTGGAGTGGCGGCGGTGGGGGTTCTGAGTGCGCGCGTTCCTCATCGCCCTGTTGGTGCTGGCTGCGGCCGCGATCGTGACGAGCCGCTTCGTGCCGAAGGTCGCTCGCGTCGAAGTGAGCGGCAACCAGCACCTGAGTCGCGCCCAGGTGCTCCAGCTCGCCGACGTCGCACCGGGCGACCCGTTCCTGTGGGTGACGAGCTTCCGGCTCCGGCACCTGGCGCACGCCCCCTGGGTGCGCAAGGCCCGCGTCATCCGCCACTGGCCCGACATCGTCTCGATCATGGTGTGGGAACGCCAGCCCGCCCTGACCGACGGCACCACCACCTGGGCGGCCGACGGCACCGTTCTGCCCGGCGTCGGCAAGGACGTGCGGGCCGGCCTGCCGCACCTGAAGGGGTGGGGGCCGCCGCGCCTGACGGAGGCGTTGACACTCCTCCGCCTCCTGCATCCCTACGGGCCCAAGGTGATAAGCTACTCGCCAGAAGGATTCGAGATTCAATTGACGGGGACGTCTCTTTTCACACCGAGTGCGGAGGCCTTGGAAAAGCAGTGGGCCGCCTTCGAGAGCCACCGCGGGGGTCGCGTCGCGGTGTACCCCTGGGGAGTGAGCAAGGCACATGAGTGACGAACGGATCATCGTCGGGCTGGACATCGGGACCACCAAGATCTGCACCGTGATCGGTGAGGTGGCATCCGACGGCGTGCTCGACATCATCGGCGAGGGCACCGTGCCGAGTGACGGCCTGCGCAAGGGCGTGGTCGTCAACCTCGAGCGCACCATCGCCTCCGTCCGTCAGTCGGTGGCCGCCGCGCAGCGCGTGGCCGGCGTGCCGGTCACGACCGCCTGGGTGGGTGTCGCCGGCAGCCATCTGAAGGCCCTCACCAGCCACGGCATGGCGGCGATCCGTCGCGGGCAGCAGGTGACGCGGGCGGACATCGAGCGCACCATCGAGAACGCCCGGGCCGTCCCGCTCGAGGCGAACATGGAGATGATCCACGTCATCCCGCAGGAGTACGTCGTCGACGGCAACGACGGCATCAAGGATCCGGTGGGGATGTCGGGCGTGCGGCTCGAGGTCGACGTCCACATCGTGGCCGGAGCCCAGGGCCCGCTGCAGAACCTGAAGCGCTGCGCCGGCGACGCCGGTGTGGCCGTCGACGGGCTGGTGGTCCAGGCGCTGGCATCCGGCCTGGCCGTGCTCAACGACAGCGAGCAGGAGCTCACCACCCTGCTGATCGACATCGGCGGCGGCACCACCGACGTGGGCGTCTTCCGCCGCGGCACCCTGGCCCACTCCGCGGTCATCCCGCTGGGCGGCGACCACATCACGCAGGACATCAGTCAGCTGCTGCGCATCCCGCCGGACGAGGCCGAGCGCGTCAAGCGCCGCTACGGCGTGGCCCTGCCGGAGCTGGCCGACCGCGACGTGGAGCTGGAGGTGGCCAACCCGAGCTACACGGCCAGCATCTCGACGTTCGAGCTGGCCCAGGTCATCAAGCCCCGCGTCATCGAGATCCTCGATCTGGTCAAGCGCAACATCGAGCAGCGCATGGGGGCGCTGGAGCTGCTTGCCGGCAACGTGGTGGTGACGGGAGGCGCCTCCCTGATGCCGGGCATCGAGCAGGTGGCGACGGACCGGTTCCGCCTGCCGGTGCGCATCGGCAAGCCCGAGGGGGTGTCCGGCCTGGCGGGGGTGTCCGGCCTGGCGGACGTCGTCGCCAGCCCGGCCCACGCCACCGCGGTGGGGCTGGTCCGCTTCGGGATGACGCAGCTGGCGACCCAGCCCGCCAGCGTCCAACGTCACGTCAAGGAGGATGATCGTGGTCTGGGAGGCTTCTTCTCGAGCATCCGCAACATCCTGAAGGACTTCTTCTGAGCCGGTGGGGAGCGTGAGGACGTGAGCATGAACCAAAGCGAGAACGCCGTCATTCGGGTCATCGGTCTGGGAGGGGGCGGCAACAACGCCGTCAACCGCATGATCGAGACCGGCCTCAAGGGCGTCGAGTTCGTCGCCGCCAACACGGACGCGCAGGTGCTCGCCACCAGCCTGGCGGACACCCGCATCCAGATGGGCGACCACATCACCAAGGGCCTCGGCGCCGGTGCCAACCCGGAGATCGGCGAGCAGGCCGCCCTCGAGGACCGTGACCGCATCGCCGAGACGCTGCGGGGCTGCGACCTGGTGTTCATCACCGCCGGCATGGGCGGCGGCACCGGGACGGGCAGCGCCCCCGTCGTGGCCGAGGTGGCACGGGAGCTGGGCGCGCTCACGGTGGCGGTGGTCACCACGCCGTTCATGTTCGAAGGCCCCAAGCGCATGCGGCAGGCCGACGAGGGCCTGCGCAAGCTCGAGGACAAGGTCGACGCGCTGATCGTGGTGGAGAACCAGCGCTTGCTGTCGGCCTTGGACCGCAAGGTGAAGCTGACCGACGCCTTCCGCGTCGCCGACCGGGTGCTCTACCACGGGGTGCGCGGCATCAGCGACGTCATCAACGTGCCGGGCCTCATCAACGTCGACTTCGCCGACGTCAAGACGCTGCTCCAGGGCGCCGGTACGGTGCTCATGGGGATCGGCGCGGGGCGCGGCGAGAAGCTGGCCGACGAGGCCTCCAACAGCGCCACCCACAGCCCGCTGCTGTCGCGCGGTGTGGAAGGCGCGCGCCACCTGCTCATCAACATCACCGGCTCCGAGGACCTGACGCTGTTCGACGCGCACGAGATCGTCGAGAAGATCAGCGAGGCCACCGAGGTCGAGGACGTCAACGTGCTCTTCGGCGTCACCTACGACGAGGACGCGGCCGATGAGGTGCGCGTCACCGTCATCGCGGCCGGGTTCGACCAGTCGCCGCAGGTCAAGGTGCTGCGCCCGACGCACCTGAGGGCCGCCGCCGGGGGCCGCAGCTACGACCCGAGCAACTACGACATCCCCGCGTTCCTGCGCTACAACCCGGACAGCCCCGAGAACTGAGGCCGTTCGCACCGTCGACGGGTCCCAGCGCCAACGTGCGCTGGGACCCGTTCTGGTAGGCTGTCCGTCGTGCGCAGGGAGGTCTTCCGCGGAAGGATCGTCACCGTCGCGGTGCTCGACGACCACTGGGAGGTGGTCGAACACCCGGACGCGGTGGCGGTGCTGGTGCAGCGTGGCCGCAGCGTGCTGGGGGTGGTCCAGGACAGACCCGCGGTGGGCGAGCGGACCTGGGAGCTGCCGGCCGGCCTCATCGACCCGGGCGAGACGCCCGAGCAGGCGGCCGCCCGCGAGCTCGCCGAGGAGACCCAGCTCGGCGGGCGTCTGAGCCTGATCTCGCGCCTGTACGCCTCGCCCGGCTTCTCCGACGAGTGCGTCCACCTCTTCGAGGCGCACGACGTTCGTAGCGTCGCGGGCACGCCGGATGAGGGCGAGGAGCTCAGCATCGAGTGGCGCGACGCGCTCGAGCTCTGGAACGCGGTGCGCGCCGGCGACCTCTCCACCAGCGGCGTGACCCTGCTCGGCCTGCGTCACGTCCTGGCCCGGCTCGGGGTGCAGCCGTGAAGGTGGTCGCCAGCCCCGAGGACGCCGCCCTCAAGGGCGGGATCCTCTCGATCGGTAACTTCGACGGCGTCCACCTGGGGCACCGGATGCTGCTCGAGCGCATGCGCGAGCTCGCCGATGCCACCCGCCGCCCGGCCATCGTACTGACCTTCTTCCCGCCCGCCAAGGTCGTGTTCGGACACGCAACCTTCCTCAGCAGCGCCGAGGAGAAGATCGACCTGCTCCGCGCCTACCGCCCCGACGTGATCGTCATGATCCCGTTCTCGCGCGCGTACGCGCGCACCGACAAGGCCCGCTTCGCGGACCAGCTCCGGGCGCTGGCTCCCCACGCCGTCATCGTTGGCGAGGACTTCCGCTTCGGGCACGATCGGGCCGGTGGATTGAACGATCTGTCGCCCATTCCCGAGCGGCTCGAGGCGTTCGGCCTCAAGACCCTCCAGGGCGAAGTGGTGAAGTCGTCCCACATCCGTGATCACCTCGCCGCCGGTCGCATCGAACGCGCCAATGCGCTCCTGGGCGCCCCCTACCCGGTCCGCGGCGGCGTCGTGCGCGGCGACGCCCGCGGCGCCAGCATCGGCTTCCCCACGGCCAACGTCCACACCGACGACCGCAAGGCGCTGCCGCTCGGAGTGTACGCGGTACGTACCGACACCCCGCACGGCACCTTCGACGGCATGGCCAACGTCGGGCCGCGCCCCAGCTTCCCCGACGAGGCGCCCTCGCTCGAGGTCCACCTGTTCGACTTCTCGGGCGACCTGTACGGCAGTGAGATCACCACCCGCTTCCACGCGTACCTGAGGTCGCAACGGCGCTTCGAGGGCCTGGACGACCTCAAGGCGCAGCTCGGGCGCGACGGCGAGGCGGCGCGAGCCGCCCTCCGGGCGTCCTCCGACTGAGCCGTATACTCGCGCCATGCTCATCTACGGACGCCGGCCCGTGCTGGAAGCGCTCCATGGGGGCAACGTGGAGCGCGTGCTGGTGGCGCGCGGGGTGAAGCCGCAGACCGTCGCGGAGCTGCGCCGGGCGGCGGAGCGCGCCGGCGTGCCCTTCGAGGAAGTGCCCCGCATCGAGCTCGACCGCGCCCTCAAGACCACCTCCCACCAGGGGGTGGCCGCCGAGCTTCCCGAGCCGCGCGAAGCCACCCTGAAGGACGTCTTCGACCGCGCCGCCGAGCGCGGCGAACGGCTGCTGGTGGTGCTGCTCGATCACCTGACCGACCCTCACAACGTCGGCGCCATCATCCGCAGCGCGGAGGTGCTGGGGGCCCACGGCGTGGTGACCGAGAGCCGACGCAGCGCGCCGCTCTCCCCCATCGTGGTGAAGACCGCGGCGGGCGCCACCAGCCACCTGCCCCTGGTCGTCGTCCCCAACCTGCCGCAGGCCATCGCTGCGCTCAAGGAGCGCAACGTGTGGGTCTACGGAGCGGCCGGCGACGGCGCCCACCTGCCCGAGGAGGTCGACTGGGACCGCGACGCCGCCCTGGTGATCGGTTCCGAGGGGGAGGGTCTGCGCAGGCTGGTGCGCGAGCGTTGCGACGACACCGTGCGCATCCCCACGCACGGGAGGGTAGCCTCGCTCAACGCCTCGGTCGCCGCCGGCATCCTGATCTACACCGTCCTCAGGGTGCGTGGATAGCCCGAGGCCCGATCCCAGGAGGAGGAACGACATGCCGCGTCGTCTGACCAGCGAGGACCTCTTGCGCCTCACCTTCGTCTCCGACCCCCGCCTCACCAGCGACGGCCGTCTCGGCGCGGCCGTGGTCACGCGCATCGTGGCGGGCGAGGAAGACACGCCGCCCCGCTACCGCTCGCGGGTGGCGCTGTTCGACCTGGCCGACGGCGAGGAGCGCGCCTTCACCAGCGGGCCCTACGCCGACACCGCGCCCCGCTTCGCGCCCGACCGCACGCGCCTGGCCTTCCTGCGACGGGAGACCGAGAAGGGCAAGGCGCAGCTCTCATTGATGCCCTTGGGCGGCGGCGAGGCCGAGGTCGTCACCGACTTCGCCTCGGGGGTGAGCGGGTACTGCTGGCACCCCGACAGCCGCCGGCTGGCGCTGACCACCCGCGGCGACTGGAAGGACGACGCCGCCGAGCGCGGCCTGCCGCGGCGCATCGCGCGCCTGCGCTACAAGAGCAACGGCCAGGGCTTCGTGCCCACCGAGCCGTCGCAGCTCTACCTGTACAGCCTGCGAAGCGGACGCGCCCGCCGGCTCACCGACCTGCCGGTGAGCGCCGCGGCCCCGGCCTTCTCCCCCGACGGCACCACCCTCTACTTCGTCAGCGCCGAGGACGTCGAGCGGGACGACGACTGGCGCGGCGGCCTCTACGCCCTGGATCTGAAGAGCCGCGCGCTGCGGCTGGTCGTCGGCGACCTGCTCACCCCGGGCGCCCCGGTGCCCTCCCCCGACGGACGGCTCCTCGCCTACCTGGCGCCCTCCGTGCCGGAGGACATCGGAAGCCCCACCGGCGTCTGGGTCGTCGAGGCCGCGGGCGGGCGGCCCCGTCTCCTCACCGGAGGCCTCGACGCCACCGCCAGCGTCGGCGGCGACAGCCGCTACGGCGCGTACCCGCAGGACCCGGTCTGGGACGACAACGCCAGCCTGGTGTTCAACCTCAACCGGGAGGGCGCCAGCGGGCTCGCCCGGGTCGCCCTGGAAGGGGGCATCACCCCGCTCATGGACGGGCGGCGCGTGGTGACCTCCTTCGACTACGCCGCCGGCCGCGCGTGGACCACGGTGGAGACGCCCACCGAGCCGGGCGAGCTCCTGCTGCGCGAGCCCGGAAGCCAGGAGCGCAAGATGAGCGGCTACAACGACGCCTGGCTGGAGGAGCTCCAGCTCAAGCGGCCCTCCGACGCGGTCAGCCTGACCTCCGACGACGGCCACGAGCTCAGCTACTGGACCTTGCCGCCGGTGCGCGCGCGGCGCGACCGTGCCGTCGTAGCCGAGGTCCACGGCGGACCCCACACCAACTACGGGTACGGCTTCTGCTTCGAGTTCCACCTGCTGTCGGCCAGGGGCTACACCGTGGTCTACGGCAACCCGAGGGGCGGCAGCTCCTACGGCCCGGCGTTCTACCAGGCCGTGCTCGGGGACTACGGCGGCGGGGACGCCCGCGACGTGTTGGCGATCGTCGAGCATGCCATGGAACGCCACCGCGAGCCCGGCGCGCCCGTCCACCTCACCGGTGGGAGCTACGGCGGCTTCATGACCAACTGGCTGGTCGGCGTCACCGACCGCTTCCGGAGCGCGGTCACGCAGCGCAGCATCTGCAACTGGCTGAGCATGTACGGCACGTCCGACATCGGCTACCGCTTCGTCGAGCGCGAGCAGGGCGGCACGCCCTGGCACGACCTGGCCCGACTGTGGGATCAGAGCCCCGTCAAGCACGTCGCCAACGTCACCACGCCGACGCTGGTCCTCCACGCCGAGCAGGACCACCGCTGCCCGATGGAGCAGGCCGAGCAGTGGTTCACCGCGCTCAAGCGCCTCGGACGCGCCGACACCGAGCTGCTCCGCTTCCCCGACGAGAGCCACGAGCTGTCGCGCTCGGGCCGACCCGACCGGCGCATCGCCCGTCTGGACGCGATCCTCGACTGGTTCGAGCGGCACGCCTGAGGCCGGATCCTTCGGTCACGTGCCGCCGTCCACCACGGTGGCGAGCACCGTGCGGACGCCGCCGCGCTCGCGGAACTCGCACAGGTAGATGCCCTGCCAGCGCCCCAGGGCGGGCCGGCCGTTGCGCCACGGCAGCGTCAGCGACGCGCCCACCACCGCCGCCTTGGCGTGGGCCGGCATGTCGTCGCCCCCCTCGAGGGTGTGCTGGAAGTAGGCGGCGCCGTCGGGAGCGAGCCGCCGGAACCAGCGCTCGAGGTCGGCACGCACCTCCGGCGAGGCGTTCTCGCCGAGCGTCAGGCCCGCCGAGGTGTGCTGCAGGAACAGGTGCAGCAGGCCGAACTCGACGCCGCCGGCGTCGATGCCGGCGAGGATCTCGCGGGTGACGAGGTGAACGCCGCGGGGCCGCGGCGCGAGGTCGATGGTGAAGCTGCGCATGGCCATGGGCCGAGGATACGAGGGGACCGCCAGCCATGGAGGTCCGTGCGTTGGCCGCCGGCCTCCGGGACGCGGCGAGCGCGCAGGACGTGCGGGCGGACGCGGAGTCCGGCGGGCAGCGTTCGGCGCGGCTTGGACATGGCAGGATGAACGTGCTACATTAGCACGCTAGGGCGCCGAGTTCCCCAGGGCTTCGACCGGGGAGGGGCGCCATCTCGCGCGGCATCGTCGACTATGCCGGATCCGCGTGGGAACCCAGTCAGAGGGCGCCGAACGCGGCGCCGCGGAAGGTGACGATATCTATGGCAATGGCTGCGGACAAGAAGCTCGAGATCATCCGTACCTACGGCAAGGACGACAAGGACACCGGCTCCACCGCGGTGCAGGTCGCGCTCCTGACGGCCCGCATCGAGGAGTTGAGCCAGCACCTGCGTACGCACACCAAGGACCACCACAGCCGCCGCGGCCTGCTCAAGATGGTCGGGCAGCGCAAGCGGCTGCTCGGCTACCTCGAGCGCACCGACTACGACGGCTACAAGGAACTCATCGCGAGTCTCGGCCTTCGCCGCTGAGGGGCCGTATCGGACGAGCGTGATCCCAGACCGCCCCCTGTACCAAGCCACGCAACCCACGTCGAAGGACGCTTCCGGCGAGGCCACCGCTGCCTCGCCGGTCGGCTATGACCCCCGGCCACGCTCGCGATCGCAGACGCTCGGGGTACCCCGCGGACGACCCGCCACGGCAGCGCGGGAGGCCCGCACGTTCGGGACCATGAAGGAGACACCGTGAATCTACCCAGCTATCGACGCTACGCCACCCAGCTCGGAGGGCGTGAGCTCGTCATCGAGACCGGCAAGTACGCCAAGCAGGTCTCCGGCAGCGTCACCGTCCGCTACGGCGACAGCATGGTGCTGGTCACCGCGCACATGAACGACGCCGGCTCGCCGCTGCCGTTCCTGCCGCTCACCGTCGAGTACGAGGAGCGGCACTACGCCATCGGCAAGATCCCGGGCTCGTTCCTGCGGCGGGAAGGACGCCCGGGCCAGCAGGCGACGCTGAACGCCCGCATCACCGACCGGCAGATCCGGCCCCTGTTCCCCAAGCAGCTCCGCAACGAGGTGCAGGTCATCTGCACCGTGCTCTCGGCGGATCAGGAGAGCGATCCCGGTCCGCTGGCCGCGATCGGCGCCTCCGCTGCGCTGTCGATCAGTGACGTGCCCTGGAACGGTCCCACCGCCTGCTGCATCGTGGGGTACAAGGACGGCCAGTACGTCATCAACCCGTCGCTGCAGGACCTTCAGGACGGCGCCTCGCAGCTCGAGCTGACGGTGGCGGCCAGCAAGGACGCGGTGATGATGGTCGAGGCCGCGGCCAGCGAGCTTCCCGAGGACGTCATGGTGGGTGCCATCGAGGCCGCCCACGAGGCGCTCAAGCCGGTGGTCGAGCTCATCTCGCAGATGCGCGAGGAGGTCGGCAAGCCGAAGAAGGGCTTCGAACCCGCGGTGGAGGTCGAGGCTTCCGATGTGGAGACGATGGCCCGCGAGGCGGCCGCTGCCGGCCTGCGCGACGCGCTGCTGACGACCGGCAAGCACGAGCGCGCCGACGCCGTCAAGGCGCTCCGCGATGGCATCCTCGAGCGCCTGGTGCCCGATCCCGAAGCGGAGGGGGCGCAGGACCGGCTCAAGCAGCTCAAGGCCGCCTTCGACAAGGCGGAGCAGGCGGAGATGCGCCGCCTGGTGCTGGAAGAGGACAAGCGCACCGACGGCCGGCGCCCCGACGAGATCCGCCCCATCTGGATCGAGACCGGCGTGCTTCCGATGGCGCACGGCTCGGCCGTGTTCACCCGCGGCGAGACGCAGGTGCTCTCCACGGCGACCCTCGGGACCGGGCGCGACAACCGCCTGGTCGACGACCTCGGCCTCGAGGACACCGAGGAGTTCATGCTCCACTACAACTTCCCACCCTTCTCCACCGGCGAGGTGAAGCGCCTGCGCGGCACCTCGCGGCGTGAGGTCGGCCACGGCAACCTCGCCCGGCGGGCGCTGGTGGGCATGATCCCGAGCCAGGAGGAGTTCCCGTACGTGCTGCGGGTGGTGGCCGAGACCCTCGAGTCGAACGGCTCGAGCTCGATGGCCACCGTGTGCTCCGGCTCGCTGGCGCTGATGGACGCGGGCGTGCCCGTGCGCAAGCCCGTCGCCGGCATCGCCATGGGCCTGGTCAAGGAAGGCGAGCGCTACAAGATCCTCAGCGACATCCTCGGCTCCGAGGACGCGCTCGGCGACATGGACTTCAAGGTCACCGGCACCGCCGAAGGCGTCACCGCGCTGCAGATGGACATCAAGATCACCGGCATCACCCCCGCCATCATGCGCGAGGCACTGGCGCAGGCCCGCGCCGGCCGGCTCCACATCCTCGGCAAGATGAGCGAGGCGCTGCCGGCACCCCGCAGCGAGATCTCGCCGCGCGCCCCGCGCATCCTGAGCGTCCGCATCCCGGTCGACAAGATCGGCACGGTCATCGGGCCCGGCGGCAAGCAGATCCGCGAGCTCGAGGCGCTGGGCTGCACCGTCGAGGTCGCCGAGGACGGCGTCATCAAGATCTACAGCGAGGACGCCGAGGCGGCCAAGACGGTCGCGCACCGCATCGAGGAGATGACGGCCACCGCCGAGGTCGGCCAGGAGTACGACGGCCGCGTGGCCAAGGTCACCGACTTCGGCGCCTTCGTCACGCTGTTCCCGGGGACCGACGGCCTGCTGCACATCTCCCAGATCGCCGAGGAGCGGGTGCAGCGCGTCGAGGACTACCTCAAGGAGGGCGATCAGGTCCGCGTCAAGGTCAACGCCATCGACGACCGCGGCAAGATCGACCTGGTGCGCCCCGAGCTCGAAGGCAAGATCCCGCCGCGCGGCAGGGGCGGCGGTCGGCGGGGTGGCGGCCGAGGCGGCCGCGACCGCGACCGCGGCCCGCGTGGCGACGGCAGGGACCGCAGCGAACGCCGCCCGCCTCGGGACCGGCGTTGAGGTAACGAAGACCGGGGCCCTTCCTGGCACCCTCGTCGGCGGCGGCATGCGCCGTGCCGGAATAGCTTGTTGCACGGCGTTGCCGCCCGGATCAGGGCGTGCCGTGCGCGCAAAATAGGGTGGGACG
>JARRMM010000046.1:0-16320 GCA_037386005.1 Deinococcales bacterium
AGGGCTACCTCGAGATCTCGTCGGACGGCTACGGCTTCCTGCAGGAGTCACTGCTGCAGCTCAGTTCGCGCAGCGTGATCGTCTCTGCCGGCCTCATCAAGCAGTTCAAGCTCCGCACCGGCGACTACATCCTCGGCAAGGCGCGGCGCCCTCGCGACAACGAGCGCTACGGCACCCTCATCCGGGTGGAGGCGGTGAACGGGGTCGACCCGTTCCATGCCGCCAAGCGGCCCCGCTTCGACGACCTGGTGCCGACCTTCCCGGAACAGCGCATCAAGCTGGAGACGGTCCAGAACGAGCTGTCCGCCCGCGTCATCGACCTGCTGGCACCGATCGGCCGCGGACAGCGTGGCCTGATCGTGGCGCCTCCCAAGGCAGGGAAGACGACCCTCCTCAAGAAGATCGCCAACTCGGTGGTCACCAACGAGGACGATATCAAGGTCATCGTGCTATTGGTCGACGAGCGTCCCGAGGAGGTCACCGACTTCCGCGAGTCGGTCAGCGGGGTCGAGGTCATCGCCAGCACCTTCGACGAGCCCCCCTCGAACCACATCCGCGTGGCGGAGTTCGTGCACGAGCGTGCCCGGCGCATCGTCGAAGAGGGCGGGCACGTCATGATCCTGCTCGACTCCATCACGCGTCTGGCGCGGGCCAACAACCTCGTCACGCCGCCCACCGGCCGCACCCTGTCCGGCGGTCTGGACTCCAGCGCGCTGCACTGGCCCAAGCGTTTCCTGGGCGCTGCCCGCAACATCCGGGGTGGCGGCAGCCTCAGCATCCTGGCGACGGCCCTGGTCGAGACCGGGTCGCGCATGGACGACGTCATCTTCGAAGAGTTCAAGGGCACCGGCAACATGGAGCTCCACCTCAGCCGTCGGCTCGAGGAGCGCCGGATCTTCCCGGCCATCGACATCCTCAAGTCGGGCACGCGACGCGAGGACCTGCTGCTCGGGGAGGCGATCCTGGCGAAGATGTGGCTGCTGCGCAAGGTCATCAGCGACATGGACGCGGCCGAAGCGATGGAGATGCTGTTGTCGCGGCTGTCGCGTACCAAGAGCAATGAGGAATTCCTCGCCACCCTGGGTCAGGGCTGAGTGACAGCGTAGAGCCATGGTGAAGGCATGGCTGCGCCCGGCGTTCATCGTGGCGTGGCTGGGGTTGCTGCTCGGCACGTTCGCGTGTGCCGAGCAGCACTACGTGGTGCAGCCTGGCGACACGCTCACCGGCGTCGCCAGGCGCTTCGACACCACGGTGCCCGCGCTCGCGGCCGCCAATCGGCTGCCGGAAGACCTGCTGCGTGTGGGTCAGGTGCTGGTGGTGCCCGGCGGCCAGGCGATCGGTTACCGCATCACGGTGGTCGAGCCGGGGGAGACCCTCGCGGACGTGGCGAAGCGCGTCGGTCGGTCATCGGCCACGCTGGCGTCGGCCAACCCCGGGCTGACGTCCTCCGGGCTTGAGCCGGGAGCGGTCGTGTCGGTGCCTCCCGCCGACGGCGTGACGGTCGAGGTCGCTCCGGGCGACAACCTGGCCACCCTCGCCGCCCGCGTCGGACTCTCCGCGTCCGCGCTGGCGAAGCTGAACCAGTTGCCTGCAAACGCGACCCTCCAACCGGGCCAGTCGTTGCTCCTCCCCGCCGACGCGCCCATCCAGGCTGGCGCGGGCGGTGCGGCCGGGCCGACCGGGCCCACGGAGCCCGAGCCCGCCGATCGCGGTGCAGCGGGCGTGGGAGTGCGGCGGGCGGCGTCCCGCCCGCCGGTCGAGGCTGCGCTCTCGGCGCGCCAGCGCTTGCGCGGCATGCAGGACGACGGCCTGCGCGCGGCCGTCGCCCTCCTGCCGAAGGTGTCGTTCACCACCGGCACGTTCATGGCTCCCGTGCAGGGTAGGGTGTCGTCCCGCTTCGGGTGGCGGGCGCTGAGCGTGAACGGGAACCACTACCACGCGGGCGTCGACCTGGCCGCGCCGATGGGCACGCCGGTGCATGCCGCGCGCGACGGCGTCGTCGTCAAGGCCGGCTGGGGTGGGACCTACGGCAACGTCGTGTTCCTGGACCACGGGGACGGCACCCAGACACGCTACGCCCACCTCAGCCGCATCGACGTGCGCGTCGGCGAAGGCGTCCGACAGGGCGACGTGCTCGGCCTGGTCGGGAGCACCGGCGCCTCCACCGGTCCACACGTGCACTTCGAGCTCCGCTTCGACGGCCGTGCCGTCGATCCCCTGGCCTACCTGCACGGCCTGGCGACGCGCTGAGCGGCGAGGGATCGGATACAGACCGGCTCCCGCACGCGGAGGTAACGTGTGGCCGTGCCCAGAGTGCTGCTCGTCGAGCCCAACGACCAACTGCGGCGGCTCTTCCGCCGACGCTTCGTTCGCGAGGGGTTCGAGCTGGTGGAGGCGGCGGATGGAGAGGCTGCGCTGGGCGCGGCTCACGCTGGCAGGCCCGATCTGGTCGTAGTCGAGCGCTCGGTGCGCGACGCATCCGGGCACGACCTGCCCGGGCGCCTGGCCAGCGAGCCGATCCTGCGGGGCGTGCCCGTCATCGTGCTGGGCGCGCGTGGCTCCTGGGCGTCACCCGAGGAGCGGGGCGAGGGTTCGGAGGGAGCCGCCGTGTCGGACGTGCTGCCGGAGGTCGCGGCCTGGACCGGGACCGGGGCGCGGTCGACCCAGCGGCACGAGCTGCATCATCCGTTCCGTCCGGGGAGGCTGGTGGAGCTCGCTCGGGGTGCACTCGACGGGGAGGCGGGGGCCGGAGCGGGGGACGCGGCCGGGTAGAGGGGTCGCGCGAGCGCCGGTCACGTGCAAGAAGCGCCGTTCGCATCGGACTTCGTTGACGCTGGGGGCGCAGCGCGGATATACTCGCATTGGAATTCCTCGGAATCATTCCGAGGACTCGCCTAGGGGACGACGATCATGTGGATCTCGACGAAGGCCCAGTACGGCATGCGAGCCCTGGTCGAGGTGGCGCTCGGAGGGGACGAGCCGACCAGCCTCAAGACCGTGGCCGACCGCCAGAACCTGAGCCACCAGTACCTGGAGCAGATCTTCGCGGTGCTCCGCCGCGCCGGGATCGTGGAGTCGGTGCGTGGCGCCCGCGGGGGCTACCGCGTGGCGCGCTCGCTCGACGATGTGCCGGCGTTGGAGGTCGTGGAGCTGCTCGAGGGCAGCGTCGCGCCGGTCACCTGCATCGAGGACGAGGCGACGTGCCAGCGCGTGGGGCACTGCTCCACCGAGATCCTGTGGCGCCGTGTCGACGCGGCCGTTCGCGAGGTCCTCGGGTCGACGTCGCTGGCCGACCTCGTCGCGCAGCGGCAGATCCTGGGCCTGGGGCCCCTGCCCGAGGCCGAGAGCGTCGGCAGCCCCGGCTGACGGCCGAAGGCCGCGGTCGGCGGCCCTCTCAGCGGTCCTGAACGTGTCGATCTACCTCGACTACGCGGCCACCACGCCGCTGGACCCGGCGGTGTTGGAGGCCATGATGCCGGCCCTCACCGAGGTGTACGGCAACCCTTCCAGCGTGCACCGTGCCGGTCAGCGAGCCAGGAAGCTGGTGGAGACGGCACGCGAGCAGGTCGCGGCGGCGTTGGGCGCGCGGCCGCGTCAGGTCCACTTCACCTCCGGCGCGACCGAAGCGGACAACCAGGCGCTCCGCTGCCTGCTGGCAGGCGGTGGGGGCCTGGTGACCAGCCGCCTCGAGCACGCGGCGGTGCTGGCGCCGGCGCGGGCGCTGGCCGACGCCGGCGTGCCCGTCGCCTACGTGCCGGCCGACGAGCACGGCGCCATCGACGTCGAGGCGATCGAGCACACCGTGCGCGCGAACCCGGGCACGAGGCTGGTCGCCCTCATGGCCGTCAACAACGAGACCGGCGTGCGGACCGATATCGCCGCTGCCGCGGAGGTGGCGCACCGGTACGGGGCGCTGCTGTTCTGCGATGCGGTGCAGGCGTTCGGGCTCGAGCCGCTCGACGTGGGGGCGCTCGGCGTCGACCTGCTGGCGGTGTCGGCGCACAAGATCTTCGGCCCCAAGGGCGCGGGCGCTCTCTACGTGGCCGACGGCGTGGAGCTGCCCCCGCTGCTGCTGGGCGGGGAGCAGGAGCGGGGTCTGCGGCCCGGCACGCACGCAACGCCGGCCATCGTGGGCCTGGGCGCGGCCGCCGAGCGGGCGGCGACGGCGAGGAGCGCACGCCACGAGGCTGCGCGGCATGCACGCGACGCCTTCGAGGCGGTGGCACTGAGCGTCCCGGGCGTGCGCGCGAACGGCAGCGGTGCCGCGCGGAGCGTCAAGCACAGCAACCTGCGCGTGGACGGCGTCGACGGTGAGACGCTGCTGCTCGCCCTCGACGACCTGGGGGTCCAGGCGAGCGCCGGCTCCGCCTGCTCGGCCGGCAGCGTCGAACCCAGCCACGTCCTGCTCGCGATGGGTCTGAGCCCGGCGCAGGCGAAGGCGAGCGTGCGTTTCAGCTTCGCGCACGCCGTATCGGACGCGGACGCCCGAGAGGCCGCCGCGCGGTTCGCGCGAGCGGTCGAACGCTGCCGCACGCTCGCTGCGTGAGGCGTTCGGGCCGGACCGGATCGTCGGGGAGAGGGTACTGCGGCGTCAGGCGGTCTTGCGACGCTGCGCGCGCTCCAGCGCCCGCCGCGGGTCGTCGAGGTCCTCCGGCTCCAGCGTGAGGCGGGTGATCTGGCTGCCGGGGATCTCGTACATCAGATCGGTGAGGCTGCGCTCCAGCACCGAGCGTAGCGCACGAGCACCGGTGCGCCGCTCGCGCGCCCTGCGCGCCACCTCGTAGAGCACGCCCTCGCTGAAGTCGAGGTCGACGCCCTCCAGCGCGAACAGCTCGCGGTACTGCTTGACCAGGGCGTTGCGCGGCTTGGTCAGGACGTCCACCAGCGCTTCCAGGCTCAGGTCCTGGAGGCGGACGGTCACGGCCAACCGACCGATGAGCTCGGGGATGAGCCCGAACGCCATCAGGTCCTCGGGCAGCACCTCGGCCTGCTCGACCGGGTCCGGCCCACCGAGCACGTCCGGGTCTCCCTGGAACCCCACCCTCGACACGCTGACGCGCCGGCGCAGGATGTCCTCGAGCCCTTCGAAGGCGCCGCCCACGATGAACAGGATGTTGGTCGTGTCGACCGGGATGAGCTCCTGGTGCGGGTGCTTGCGGCCGCCCTGGGGCGGCACGTGCGTCACGGTGCCCTCGATGATCTTCAGGAGCGCCTGCTGCACGCCCTCGCCCGAGACATCGCGCGTGATCGACACGCCCTCGGACTTGCGCGCGATCTTGTCGATCTCGTCGATGTAGATGATCCCGCGCTCGGCTGACGCGACGTCGTAGTTGGCGACCTGTAGCAGGCGCAGCACGATGTTCTCGACGTCGTCTCCGACGTAGCCGGCCTCGGTGAGGGTGGTGGCGTCGGCGATGGCGAAGGGCACCTGCAGCGTGCGGGCGAGGCTGCGCGCCAGCAGGGTCTTGCCGGTGCCGCTGTTGCCGATCAGCAGGATGTTGGCCTTCTCGATCTCCGCCTCGGGGTTCTGCAGCCGCCGGTAGTGGTTGTACACGGCGACCGACAGGGTGCGCTTGGCGTCCTCCTGCTCGATGACGTACTGGTCGAGGTGCGCCTTCAGATCACGCGGCGGCGGCAGGTGCAGCTTGGGGAGCTTGCGCTGCTCGGCGCCGGCCAGCACCTCGTTGACGCGCTCGGCGCAGTCGTTGCAGATGTGCGCGCCACCGTTGGCGGCCGAGACCAGTTCCCTGACCTCGGCCTGGGTGCGGCCGCAGAAGCTGCAGCGCGCCTGCGCCACGGTCAGCCGGCCTTCCCCGAGGAGAAGCGACCGAGGTGCCGGGGCTCCACCACGCGGTCGATGAGCCCGTACTGCACCGCCTCCTCGGGCGCCATGAAGTTGTCGCGCTCCATGTCCTGCCGGAGCTTCTCGCGCGGGTGCCCGGTGTGCTGCTGGTAGATGGCCTCGAGCGTGTCGCGGATCTCCATGAACTCGCGCGCTTGCACCTCGAGATCGGGGAGGCTGGAGCGCGGGAAGCCCGCCGAGCCGGCATGGATCATGATGCGGCTGTGCGGCAGCGCCACCCGGTGCCCCCGCTCGCCGGCCATCAGGATGACCGAGCCCATCGACATGGCGATGCCCACGCAGTTGGTGTGCACCGGCGCCGAGATGTACTGCATCACGTCGTAGATGGCGAGGCCGGCGTACACCTCACCCCCCGGCGTGTTGATGAACATGTTGATCGGCTGCTCGCTCGACTGCGAATCGAGCAACAGGAGCTGCGCCGTGATGACGTTGGCCGTCTCGGCGTCGATGGCCGCGCCCAGGAAGATGATGCGTTCCTTGAGCAGGCGGCTGTAGACGTCATACGTCCGTTCCCCGCGGCCGGTCTGTTCGATCACGTAAGGGACGAGCGGCATACGGCCTCCAGCTTAGCATCGGCCCGGTGGGACCGGCGTCTCGGTGGACCACGTCGGCGCCGCCGAGCCAGGCGGCAGCCCGCCGCCATGGCCCGGGCGCTCCAGGCCTAGACCTCGGGGGTGCGCTCCGCTTCGTTCTCGTCGCCGTTCTCGTCGCGGTGGGCGTCGTCGTCCTCGTCTTCGTCCCCGGCGTCGGCGCCCGCCGCTGCCGACTCGTAGTCGGCCTGTGCGACCTCCGCGTCCTCCGCCTGGACGGCGCCCGTCAGCTCGCGTACCGTCTCCCGCAGCGCCTTGTCGCGTGCCAGCAGGAAGCGGTAGTTGGACAGCCAGCGCTCGCCCATCTCACGCTTGAACCGGCCGGCCTCCTGCCTGCGCTGCCGTGCCAGGTAGCGGACGGCGTCGTCGAGCTCGTCGTCCGAGACCTCGGTGCCACGGATCTCCTGGAGACGCTCCAGCACCAGGTCCCGGCGGACGCCGCGCTCGGCCGCCTGCTGCAGCTCCTGCTCGAACTCCTCGCGCCCCTGCTTCTCGTCCAGGTCGGCGAGGTAGCGCTCGAGCGTGGTGCCCTGCTGACGCAGGTCGTCGGCCAGGTCCTGCAGCAGGCTGCGCTGACGACGTTGCAGCAGGCTGGAAGGGACCTCGAAGTCGGTGGAGGCCACCAGCTTGTCGAGGAACTCCTCACGCTGGGCGTCGAAGGCGTCGCGATCGAGCTGGCGCTTCAAGCTGGCCTCGATCTCCTGGCGGGCTTCGGCCCAGGTCTCGAAGCCCAGCGTCTTGGCGAACTCGTCGTCGATCTCGGGCTTCTCCTTGCCCTTGACGTCCTTCACGATCACCCGCAGGCTGCGCTTGACAGGCTCGGCCCCCTCCTCGGGGGGCTGGGCATCGTCGATGAGCTCCAGATCGATGATCTCGCCGATGCGGGTGCCGATGAGCTGCTCGCGGATCCCCTCCGACGCCGACTCCATGTCGACGGGCTGCACCGAGCCCGTGCCCTGCGGCTCGGAGGCGTCATCGTCGGCCCCCTCCGCTTCGCTCGCCGGCGGGAGTGACTCCAGCAGCACGTAGTCGGTGCCTTCGACCGTCCGTTCCACCGGCACCAGGGTGGCGTTCTGGTTGCGGAGCTGCTCGACCGTGTCGTCGACCATCGCCTCGGTCAGCTCCTGAGGGGCGGCATCGATGACGATCTCGCTCAGCTCGGGGAGCTCCACCTCCGGGTAGAGCTCGGCGTGGACCTCGAAGGTGAAGGCCTCGCCCTCCTTGGGGGGATCGGCGTGGAAGTGAGCGTGGACCGGCATGAGCTCGAGCTCGCGCACGGCGTCGGGGTAGTTGGCGTCGACCAGCGCCTCCTGGACCTCCTCCTCGAGCGTCTCCCGACCGATCCGGCGTTCCAGGACACCGCGCGGGGCACGCCCAGGACGGAATCCTGGGACCTTCATCTCGCGGGAGAGGGTGTTCAGCACGCGGTCGAAGGCGGCATCGACCTCGCCGGCCGGGACCGTGACCTTGAACGTGGCGTTGACCGCCTGCTTCTCGATGAGCTCTGCTTCCATGGATCTCCTAGCCTTTCCACGCCGCGGGTCATCCCGCACGGCCGCCGGGCCTGGCGAGCGCCGCCAGAGAAAGCCGGTCGCCAAAGAGAGCGGCAAGCCGCCGGGGCTTGCCGTTCTGGTGCGAGGAGCGGGACTTGAACCCGCACGGCTAGGCCACTAGATCCTAAATCTAGCGCGTCTACCAATTCCGCCATCCTCGCATGAGGCGCCCCGGAGGGGCCGCATGGGCACCGCGCGGCTCGTGCCACGCCGCGAGGAGGGGCCGCGGCACGGCCCCTCCCGGGCGTCGGGGCGGACCCGCGATGGACCTCGCCCCGTCTGGGTGGGGTGGATGATGGGATTCGAACCCACGACCCTCGGAACCACAATCCGATGCTCTAACCTACTGAGCTACATCCACCAAGCTCGCGCCCATAAGTCTATCAGACCGGAACGCGGTGTGGGAACTCGGTACGGCAGCCCGGTGGCGTCCCGATCGGTTCGCCGGACAAGGGGCCTGGTGCGCGGAGGTGCCGTGGGTGCGTGGCTGCGTGCGGTCCGCCACGGCCGCATCACGGCGGCCTCACGGCTGGCTCACGACCCTCCCCCTAGGCTTCGGGTGCGCAAGGACCGCGGGCCTGCAGCGCTCGCGGCCGGAAGGGAGTCACCATGTGCGCTATGAAGAGATTGAGGGACGGGATCGGCCGCGTAACGGCAGGGGCCGCCGCACGCGGGGGGGCGCTCGTTGCCGTGGCGGTTTGCGTCAGCCTGGCTATGGGGGCCGTGGCGCTCGCGCGTGACTGGCCGGTGCCGGGGAAGACCCCAGCGGATCTCCCGCCAGCGGATACGGGCGCCTGCTTCTACGTCCAGTCGGGCGGCCCCGTTCGCTCCCTGTCGACCTCGGCAGGTCTCACGGCGTGCGACCTGGCGCAGAGCGATCCGGTGAGCGCGGCCGGGCTCGGGCCACCCGTCGGTCCGCGACTGGTGCGCGGGGCTGCCAGCCCCGACGTCCCGCAGAGTGCATCCGCGCATCCTTCGACGGAGTCGGCAGCTCTGTCGGCGTGCGTGATGTCGGACCGGCCGTCGGCAGGCCGCTCGCAGGCGCTGCCGGAGCGCGCTCGTCAGGAGCGGGAGGCGCGCGAGGTGACATGCCTGGCCCTGTCCTACCAGAGGAGCCTGGCCGGGGAAGCACCGACCTACGCTGAGCAGATGCGACAGGTCAGGCGGCTGGCGCGCGCACACTCGGCCGTGCCGGACCCATCGGTGGAGGCGGACGTGCCTTGAGCGCCTCGTCGGTCCGAGGGGAGCGGCGTGCAGGTGCCGCCGGTTCTCCTCGGTCCCGGGCCCGACTCGTGCCGGACGTGAGCGCCGGGCGCGAGTCGGGCCGCCCCTTCGCTAGAGTGGGACGTGGCGGTGTTCGTCCAGATGCTGGGGCGGCCCAGCATCGCACGCAACGCCGATGCGCGTGAGCTCCCCGTAGGCAAGACGACCGCCCTGCTCTACTACCTCGCCTACCACCGTGACTGGGTCGATCGCGAGTCGGTGATGGCGCTGTTGTATCCGGAGACGGAGGAGCGCCTGGCGCGGCAGAACCTGCGCGCTCTTCTCGCTGCTGTTCGCCGGGTCCCGGAGGCGCATTCGGTCGAGATCCAGCCGACCCGACTTCGTTGGAGCGCGGCGACCGATGTGGCGGCGTTCCTCGAGGCGCTGGCCGAGGGCCGTCCGGCGGCCGCCTTGGAGAGCTATGGCGGGCCGTTCCTCGATGGGTTCGTGCTGGCCGCATCCAACGCGTTCCAGACATGGCTCGAGCTCGAGCGGACGGGGCTCCAACGCCGTTGGCGGGACGCCGCGATGTCGCTGGCGTCCGTCCTTCTCGGGAGCGGCAGGCCACGGGAGGCAGCGGGCCTTCTCGAGCGCGTTCTGGAGTGCGATCCGCTGGATGAGAGCGCGCTGCGCTCACGCCTCGTGGCCCTTGCCGGCGGGGGGCGAGCCACCGAGGCCGTCGAGGTGTACGAGGCGTTCGGCAGGCGCGTCGCCCACGAGCTGGACGTCAAGCCCGACAAAGAGACGCAGGTCCTCGTCGAGCGCATTCGGAGGGGCGAGACACCCGTCTTGGATGATCTTGCTGCCGGCGGGACCGGCGAGGCACGCACTACTACGGGTGGCGGTCCCCCGCTGCCGCGGGCGGTAGCGCCGTTCATCGGCCGTAAGAAGGAACTCGACACCTTGAGCGCCTACCTGTCCACCCCGGACTGCCGCGTCATCACCCTGGTGGGGCCGGGCGGCATCGGCAAGAGTGCTCTGGCGCTCGAGGCCGGCCGTCGGGCCGAGACCGAGGGGCGGACGGTTGCCTTCGTGGCGCTCGAGCACGCAGCCGGCATGGAAGCAGCCGTTGCGCTCGTCGGAGCCGCCCTGGGCCTGACCTTCTTCGGGCCGGTGTCGCGCCGCCGGCAGCTCGTCGAGTGGCTGAACGGACGAAGCTTGCTCGTGATCCTGGACAACGTCGAGCACCTGGTCGGCATTTCCCAGTTGGTCAACGAAATCGTCGAAGGGGCAGCGGGGGTGAAGCTGATCGCCACCTCGCGCCAGCGGCTCGCGTTGCGGGCCGAGTGGGCGGTGGACATCGACGGATTGCGCTGCTCCGACGGGCCGTTGCACGAGGCTGCTCGTTTGTTCGACAGCGCCGCACGGCGCGCGTATGCCGGGTTCGAGATCGCACGGCATACAGAAGCGGTCGACAGGATCTGCCGGGAACTGGGCGGCATGCCCCTGGCCCTCGAGCTGGCTGCAGGCTGGTTGCCCGTGCTGGCGCCGGCAGAGATCGCGAACCGATTGGAGCGTGGGCTCGAGTTGCTGCGCGCGGGCGGAGCTGACAGGCATGCGCGCCACGGCGACGTGCGCGACCTGCTGGGAGAGACCTGGTCGCGGTTGGACGTCGCGGAGCGCCGCGCGATGTGCGGGTTGGCCGTATTCACCGGGGGGTTCACGGCTCGGGCTGCCGAGACGATCGCAGAGGTCGACGCCGCGATGCTCTTGCGTCTGGCGGGCCGGGGGCTCGTCCGACGCGGTGACGGCGACCGGTATGGACACCACCCTCTCGTCTGGCGCTACGCGCGTGAGCGCGCGAGCGAGGACCCGATGGGCTGGAGGCGACTGCGGGAGCGCCATGCCGTGCACTACGCCGAGCGGATGAGGACGGTCGGCGCCCTGTCGGAGGAACGGCCGGACGAACCGCGACCGGAGGAAGCTCCGGAGCTCCCGAACGTGCTCGACGCCTGGAGCTGGATGGTCGAGGCGAGGCGCAGTGACCTGCTGAGTAGGACCGTCGAAGGTTTGTTCGCCCTCGCGCTCGCGACGCAGAGGACTCCCGACGTGGCGGCGGCCGTGGCGCGCGCTACCGATGCTGTAGGGGACGGCAGCGCACTCCACGGTCGCCTCCTCATGAGGCTCGGTGCCCTGCGAAACTGGTCCGTGGACTTCGCGGCGGCGGTCGAGCCACTGCGGCGGAGCATCGAGCTGGCGCAGCGGCACGGCGAGCCGCGGGTGGAAGGCCTGGCGCTCTTCTACCTCGGGCTGGCGCGCGCCTATACGGGCGCGCCGACGGACGTCCAGCGCGCGACATGGGAGCGATGCGTCGCCCTGTTCCGCGCCGCTGGGGACCGGTACCACGAAGCTCGTGCGTTGGGGAACCTCGCGGACTTCGAAGTCGAACCGCGCAGCCGGGAGGAGCTGCAACGTACCGCCGTTCGCGGCTTCAGGGCGTGCAGCGGCCGCTTCGGGCTCACCCTGGCCCTCATGAACCTGGCTGCGACCTTGCGGGATGTACACGGTGGCTACTCGGCGGCCCGTGAGTTGCTGGACGAGGCGGTCGAGGTGGAACGTCGTCAAGGCGAACCGTTCCGGCTGTCGTGGTGGCTCCTGGAGCGGGCGACCACGCTGCTCGATGAGGGCATGGTCGATGACGCCGAGCAGGACGTTGACGAGGCGGAACGGATCGCCGACGCGCTCGGGACACGCTTCGGGGCATGGGAACGGGATCACGCTCTGGCCGTCCGTGGACGGCTCAAACTGGCTCGCGGCGATCCGGACAGTGCGTCCGAGGTCCTGAAGCGGGCCGCGTCGCTGGCCTCCGGTCTGCCCGACCCGTTTGGGCGTGCCGGAGCGGCGCGGTGCTGGTGGGCGCTCGCGGAGGTGCGGGCGGGTCGGTTGGCGGCGGGCGAGCGTCTGGCCAGCGACGCGCTGGCGACGGGGCCCTCGTACGGCCTCAGCGAAGAACATGAGTGGTGGCCCCACGCGGCCGTGGCGTCCCGCGTGCTGGCTGAGCAGCTCGCCGAACGGGATGGGCGCGCCGCACTCGACGCCTTGTCGCTTGCCGGTAGGGCGGTGCGAAGGCTGCGCCTCCTGCCGGCCGCTCTCGAGCTGTGCCTGGCCGGCGCTCGGATCCGGAGAGTGCACAACGACATCGACGGCGCTCGCGCATTGCTGGTCGTGGCGACCACGCACCCTGCGGCGAGCGCGCGCACACGGGAGGAAGCCGGGCAGCGGTTGTGGGCGCTCGGCGAACGCGCACCGAGGTCGACCGGGTCGGAGGCCGACGTGGTCACCGTTTCGGAGCTCCTGGCGGTACGCGACGTGGGCGGCCGAACTCGTCGCTAGGGTCCGTGGACGATGTCCATTGGACAGAACCACGCCACGTCGTCCGGACGACCCTGGATCAGGGTGGATCCTCCCCATCGCCAACGGAGGCCGGCAGCCGCACCTCGAAGCACGTGCGTCCGGGAACCGACTCGACGTGCACGTCCCCACCGTGCGAGCGGACGATGCGCCGCACGATGTCCAGCCCCAGACCCGTGCCTTCGCCGACGCCCTTGGTGGTGAAGAAGGGCTCGAAGATGTGATTCCGGACCTCGGCTGGCACCCCGGCGCCGTCGTCGATCACCTGCACGACCACCCCCGCGTCCGTCGAGGACGTTCGGATGACGATCGCGCCACCCGGATCGACCGCGTCGATGGCGTTGTCGATGAGGTTCGTCCAGACCTGGTTCAGCTCGCCCGCGTTCCCGGTCACCCGGGGGAGCGCCGGATCGAGCTCCGTCGTGACGGCGACGCCCTTGCTGCGCAGCTTGTGCGCCAGCATGGTCAGGGTCGAGCGGATCCCTTCGTGGACCTCGATCTCGCTCCGTGTCGGGGCCCGGTCCATGTTGGAGTAAGCCTTGACGGTGGAGATCAACTCGGTGATCCGGTGCGCGGCCTCGGCGATATCGTCCACCAGGCGCCGCGACGCCAGGTCGGCCTCGAGCCAACGGAGCGTGGACGGGCGGAGAGCGTCGGGCAGGGCGCCCGTCGCCTCCTCCAGATCCCCCTCGCTCAGGCCGGCGGAGACGAAGGTCTCCGCTGCCAACCAGGCCTCGCCGATCCCTCGGACCTCGAGCCATGCGGCCAGGCTCTCTTCCGCCTCACTGCCCGCGAGGGGGTCGAGGTCGGGAATCGGCAGGCCCCGCTTCGAGGCCGCCAACGCGGTGACCGACGCCAACGACCCGCCGGAGTCCGTGCCTCCGAGCCGTTCCCTGGCGACGTCGCTGAGCTGCTGCACCCGGCGCGCCAGCTCCTCCGTCCGGCGCTGGATGGCCGCCGCCGGGTTGTTGAGCTCGTGCGCGAGGCCGGCCGACAGCTTTCCGAGGCTGATGAGCTTCTCGCGCTGTTCGTCGTGCCGCGTGAACTCGCGGGAGCGGTCCACCATGATCGACGCCAGCCGGAGCTGCAGCTCGGGGATGCGCTGCAGCATCTCGGGGAAGAGGTCAACGTGGAAGAAGGCGGCGCGGGTGGGAACGGTGGCCCGGGCGGTCACGGGGCTGTGGGTGAGACGGGAGAACGGCAACATGCCGGTGATCTGGCCGGCCGATCGGACGACCACCGGCCCGTCCGGCTCCCCCTTCTCGCGCCGCATCTGGACCTCCCCCTCGAGGAGGGCGATCATGACGTCCGTCGGAGCACCCTCGGGGAACAAGACCTCACCGGCGCCCACGCTCACCAGGCGGGCCCGCCCGGCCAGCCAGGCGAGCTGACCCTCCTCGAGGTCGGAGAAGACCTCGACGGCACGAAGCTCCTGCGGATCGTTCAGAGCGTTCGAACCGTTCATAGCGTCGCCAGGTAGCGGTGGATGGAGGAGACCGAGACCGACCCCTCGCCGACCCCGGACGCCACTCGCTTGATGGACCCGCTCCGCACGTCCCCTGCTGCGAAGATCCCGGGCACGCTGGTCTCGAGTGCGTACGGCTCGCGGTCGAGCGGCCAGTGACGAAGGTCGCCGGCGTCGTCCTTCAGCTCGGCTCCCGTGAGGACGAAGCCCTTCGCGTCTCGCCGGAGCAGCCCACCGAGCCACTCGGTGTGCGGCAGGGCTCCGATGAACACGAAGAGGCCGGCGGCCGGCACCGTTTCGCTCGTCCCCGTGCGGCGGTCCTGGAGCACGAGCCGCTCGAGGTGCTTCTCGCCCACCGCCTCGGCGACGAGCGTCCGGCTCCGGATCGAGACGTTGGACGTGTCGGCGATCTGGTCGATCAGGTACTGCGACATGGTGGCCTCGAGCCCGTCGCCCCGGATGACGATCGTGACGTGGCGCGCGAAGCGCGCGAAGTACAGGGCGGCCTGCCCGGCCGAGTTCCCGCCCCCCACCACGAAGGCGTCCTGGCCCTGGAGGCTGGCGGCCTCGGTCGCGGCGGCGCCGTAGTAGATGCCGGCGCCCGTGAGCTCCGCCAGGCCCGGCGCCTCCAGGCGGCGGTAGGAGACGCCGGTGGCGATGAGCACAGGCGGCGGTAGGAGACGCCGGTGGCGATGAGCAAGGCGTGGCAGAGGATCTCGCTGCCGTCGGACAGGAGGAGCTTCCGGCCGGGCCCGTCGACCCGGACGCTGGTCACCTCCTGGGGACAGAGGAAATCGACCCCGAAGCGTCGTACTTGGGCGGTGGCCCGCCGCGACAGCTCGCTCCCCGAGATCCCGGAGGGGAAGCCGAGGTAGTTCTCGATCCTCGAGCTCTCGCCAGCCTGCCCACCAGGAGCCGCCCGCTCGATCAGCACGGTGCGGAGTCCCTCGCTCGCGCCGTACACGGCGGCCGCCAGCCCGGCGGGGCCGGCGCCCACGATGGCCAGGTCGTAGAAGGGCGCGTCGGCCCGGGTCTTGAGGCCTAGCCGCTCGGCGACCCCCTGCGGCGTGGCGCGGGGCAGCGCGGAGCCGTCCTGGAAGAGCACGGCCGGGAGCTGCGCGTCGGTCAAGCCGGCATCGTGGAGCAGGCGTCTCGTCCGGGCCCCCTTCTCGAGGTCGAGGAACCGATAGGGCACCTCGTTGCGCGCCAGGAAGCCCTTCAACGCGTGCGCCTCGCGGGTCCAGCGATAGGCGAGCAGGCGCAGGCCGTCGAACGCCGGCCGGTAGTGCGCCTGCCAGTCGTCGAGGAAGTCGTCGAGGACGGGGTAGAGCTTCTCCTCCGGCGGGTGCCACGGCTTGAGGAGGTAGTAGTCGATGCGGGCCAGGTTGATGGCCTCGATGGCCGCGTCGGTATCGGCGTAGGCCGTCAAGAGGATGCGCTTGGCCTCGGGGAAGACCTCGGCGGCCTGGGCGAGGAAGTCGGTGCCGCTCAGTTGCGGCATGCGCTGGTCGGCCAGGAAGAGGGCCACGGGCTCGTTGCGCAGCTCGAGCTTCCTGGACAGCTCGAGCGCGGTCGCTCCCGAGTCCGCCTGCAGGATACGGTAGCGCTCGCCGTACCTGCGCTTGAGGTCGCTCGCGACGGCCCCCAGCACCTCGCGATCGTCGTCCACCGCCATCAAGGTCGGTCTGGTCATGCCGCCCCTCCAGGTCCCCCGGTTGTGCGTGTCGAGAGCCCTATCGTAGCAGGACGGGAGCCGCCTCCGCCGTCGCAGGACGTGCAGGGCAGGGGTGGCGACGCGGTGCCTAGGGGAAGTTGAAAGGGTCGGTCAGGAGCCGCTCGCGCTGGGCAGCGAACGACGTCGCCAGCTCGCCCTTGGGAAGCTGAGCGGCCAGGCCGACGAGGAGGTCCGATGCGCGCTCCAGGGCGTTGGCGGCCCTCACCTCGTCGCCCGCCGCGCGCAGGGCCTGGGCGGCCATGCTGTGCGCGCGTGCCTCGTCCAGCGGATAGCCGGTGCGCGCCCAGGCGTCGGCCGCCTGCGCCAGGGGGTCGGCCGCACTCGCGAGGCCGTCATGCCACGCGAGGATGCCGCGGGCGGAGGCGAGCGCCGCCAGGGTCTCGGGCGAGCCCCACTGGCGGGCGGTGGCCTCCAGGATCTCGCGGGCGTGCGCCTCGCCTTGGCGCGCCGCGGCCCCGGGCCGCGGCGCCAGCCACCGAAGCACGTCCAGCACCGTCGCG
>JARRMM010000047.1:0-14707 GCA_037386005.1 Deinococcales bacterium
CATGCGGCCGTCTTTGAACATGAAGAGCATGCAGCCGCCCTGACCGGAGCCCGGGGTCTGTCCCTGCCCTTGTCCTTGTCCCTGTCCCTGTCCCTGGCCGGGGCCGCCCGGCAGCGGGAGCATCTCCTGGGGCCCCTGGTCGAACGGCTGGGCCGGGCTCTGAACGAGGGCCACCTTCATCGGAAGCACCCTGTCCGCTCGGCCGGCTGCAGCCAGCGCAGTCGCTCCGGCGGTCGTGCTGGCGAGCGCGTCCGCCGGGCCGTGGGTGCCGCCACTCAAGCGTCCCAGTGCGAAGCCCGCGGCGATGAGGATGGGCGTGAGCAACAGTAGCACGGAGGTGGGTAACGTTCCGCCCCGCGGGGCACGCGGGGTGCCGCGCGGGGCCGATTCGGCGGCCCGGGCGTGCCCGGCCAGCAGCCGGGCTCCGGTGGCCCTGGCGACCAGGGCATGGGACGCGGCGGTCCACAGGAGCTCTACCCCCTGCAGCCCCTCCCCTCGCCTGGTTTCCCGTTCCCGAACGTACCTCCCACACCACCGTCCGCTCCGATGCCACCACCCCGCATGAGCGAGGCGCCGGCGCCGGATCTGGCCCGCCGGCAGGTCGGCGCAACGCTGACTGGCGCGACCGTCCCGTCCTTGGCCGTCCCGTCGACCGCGGTGAACACTGGTGATGCCCCGGAACCCGGCTCGTAGCCTCCGGCCGACCGGCATCCAGCCCCGCGGCGCCCTACTCGAAGGCGCCCAGCCCCACGGCGCGACGCAGTGCGTCGCCACCACCCCTCCGAGCCCGGTCCGTACGCAGCGCGTTCGAACACACCGCGATCGCACAGCTCCCTTCCGTGCACACCGCCGTCGCACACAGCGCGTTCGTACGACCTTCGTCGCCCCAGCATCCGCGCGCGAGCGCGGCCCCCGCCCCCGCCCTGCGAGGAAAGGAGATCCCTAGCGATGGAAGCCCCCCGAACGGCCCTCAACCCCCAGACGGTGATGGACGCGGCAGCCCGCCTGCGCGGCCTGCTGCTCGAGACCCAGAAGATCATCGTCGGCCAGGACCGCATGCTCGAGCGCATGCTGGTCGCGCTGCTGGCGCGCGGCCACATCCTCATCGAGGGCGTCCCCGGGCTCGCCAAGACACTGGCCATCAAGACGATGGCCGAGGCGCTCGGCACCAGCTTCAAGCGCATCCAGTTCACCCCCGACCTGGTCCCGGCGGATCTGCTCGGCACGCGCATCTACAACCCCAAGGAGGCGGCCTTCGAGGTCGAGCTGGGACCCATCTTCGCGAACCTGATCCTGGCCGACGAGATCAACCGCGCACCGGCCAAGGTGCAGTCGGCCCTGCTCGAGGCGATGCAGGAGCGTCAGGTGACCATCGGCCACGACACCCACCGTCTGCCCGATCCGTTCCTGGTGCTCGCCACCCAGAACCCCATCGAGTCGGAGGGCACCTACTTCCTGCCCGAAGCCCAGGTCGACCGCTTCCTGTTCAAGGTGGTGATCGACTACCCGGCCTTCTACGAGGAGATGACCATCGTCGAGCGCGTGTCGGCCTCCTTCCCGCCGGTCGAGATCCAGGTGACGGTGGAGGAGTTGCGCGACCTTCAGCGCATGACGGACGCCGTGCACGTGCACCCTTCGGTCACCGAGTACGCCGTCCGCCTGGCACGCGCCACGCGCGACCCCGGTGAGGTCGGGCTGGGCGAGCTCCGCGCCTACCTGAGCTACGGCGCCAGCCCACGGGCCAGCGTGAACCTGATCCTGGGCGCCAAGGCGCTCGCCGTGCTGCGCGGTCGCGAGTTCGCCCTCCCGGAGGACGTCCGCGACCTCGCCCCGGAGGTGCTCCGGCACCGCATGACGCTGTCCTACGACGCCCTGGCCGACGAGGCCCGGCTGGAGGACGTCCTCCAGCGCATCCTCGAGGCCGTCCGCCCACCGCAGGTCCACCTCGGCGACCCGCACCGGGACCGCACCGCGCCGCAGGACGAGGGCCCGGGCGCGGTGTCGGCCTGACCGTGAGGCGACAGGGATGGAGCGACCGATCTCGCCGCCGGCGCCCGGCCCGCGAGGCCGCCGCGCCGACCGTTCCGGTCCAGCCGAGGAGCGCACAGATCCGCGCGCCTCGCGCCGCACCGCTCGCGCCCCCGGCCACGTGTCTCCCGGCGTGAGGGCGGGCGTTGCACGGGCCGCCGCCCCGGCGACCGCCCGGCCGAACCGCCGGCGGAGCTCCGCGCCGTCGCAGCCGGCCGCCGGCCACGCGGCCGTGCCCCCGCCAGAGCTGCTGCGCCGCCTGCAGTTCAAGGTGCTGCGCCGCCTCGACGGTTTCCTGTTCGGCGACGTCAGCGGCGTGTTCTACGGCCCGAGCCTCGATCTGGCCGAGGTACGCGAGTACCAGGCCGGCGACGAAGTGCGCCGCATCGACTGGCACGTGACGGCCCGGACAGGCGTGCTGCACGTCCGGCAGTACCGGGAGGAGCGGGAGATCCGCGGCTGGCTCATCGTCGACGGCTCACCGTCGATGGCGTTCGGCACCCGCCGCGCCCTCAAGTCGGAGGTCGCTCTGGAGCTCGCCACCGCCGTCGCCTCGGTGCTGACCCGGCAAGGCAACAAGGTCGGGGCCCTCGCGTTCGGGCCGGGCGGCATGCGCCTGGTGCTGCCGTCCAGCGGCCGCATGCAGGTGCTCCGGGTGCTCGAGGCGCTCCAGGGAAGCGGGGGCGCGGTGACGGCGCGGCCCCCCGACGAGGGGGTCGAGCCGCTCGCCGGCGCGCTCAACCAGATCAACCGCACCGTACGCCGGCGCTCGCTGGTGTTCCTGGTGTCGGACTTCCTGGAACGCGATGGCGGCTCGAACGGCGACGAGCCGGCCTGGGCGGGCGAGCTGCGGCGCCTGGCCGCGCGCCACGACGTGATCGCCGTGCGTGTCAGCGACCCGGCCGAGAAGGCGCTGCCGAACGTGGGTGACCTGCGCGTACGCGACCCTGAGACCGGGCGCGAGCTCTGGCTCGACACCGGCGACCCGCGCGTTCGCAAGGCGCACGCCGAGCTGGTCCAGGCGCGCGAGCGCATGCTCACCCGCACCCTGCGCTCCTCGGGCGCCGACGTGCTCGAGCTGTCCACCGCCCACGACATCGTGCGCCCGCTGGTGGGGTTCATCCGCAGGCGCCGTGGCCGCCGGTTGGGGGTGAGGCGCCCGTGACCTTCCAGGCTCCCCAGATGCTGTGGTTGCTGCTCCTCGTGCCGGTCGCCGTGGCCGCGCTGTGGCTCGCCGAGGCGCGGCGCGCCCGACGCCCCAGCGGCTACGCCGATGCCGAGCTCCTCAGCGCGGTGGTCCGGCACGCGCCGCGCGCCCGGTCGCGCTGGATCTGGGCCCTGCAGCTCGGCGCCCTGGCGCTGTTGCTGCTCGCCGCCGCACGCCCGGTGGCAGCACCGCCGC
Source organism: Deinococcales bacterium (assembly GCA_037386005.1). Taxonomy (GTDB): domain Bacteria; phylum Deinococcota; class Deinococci; order Deinococcales; family Trueperaceae; genus JASBRS01. The sequence continues at coordinate 3,431 of JARRMM010000047.1, forward strand.
TCCCGACCAACGAGGCCGCCACCATCATCGCGCTGGACGCGTCCCGCTCGATGCTGGCGGACGATATCGCGCCCAGCAGGCTGGAGGCGGCCCGCAAGCTGGCCGAGGAGTTCGTGCGACAGTCACCGCGTTCGGCCCGCCTCGGCCTCATCAGCTTCTCCGACGTGGCCTCCTTGCTGGTACCGCCTACGACGAACCATGCCGAGGTCCTGGACGCCCTCGCGAAGGTCCAGGCTGGCCAGAACACCTCGCTCACCAGCGCGGTCGTGGCCGGCGTGCGGTTGCTGCCGGGCCGGAAGGGCCTGCCGCTACCGGCGGAGCTGCAGCCCCGTGCGCCCGGAGCCGGCGTTCCGCAGGCGCCCCCATCGACGTCGCCGGCTCCCGGTGCGCCCACCGCCGAGCACCCCGAGCGGCTCGCTCCCGGCGCCATCGTGGTCCTCTCCGACGGCGTCGGCAATGTGAGCGGCAACGCCGACCTGCCGGCCGATCTCGCCCTCACCATCGCGGCACGCTTCGCGACCGACAACAACGTCACCATCGATGCGCTGCCCTTCGGCCGTGAGGGCGGAGCGGTCACCCACCTGAACGGTCAGGACTACTTCGTGCCCTATGCGCCGCAGAATCTCGAGCGCCTCACCGAGGTGGCGGGCGGCAGCCTGGTGGAACCCACCGATGCCCGGGCCGTACGGGAGCTCGCCCACAAGCTCGGCACCGCCATGCGCTGGGTGCCGCGCCAGCTCGAGGTCTCCGCGCCGCTGGCGGCCGTGGCGGTGGCCCTGCTGCTGGCCGCGGGCGCCCTCGGCATGCGTGCACACGGGAGGTTGCCATGACCGGTTTCCTGTGGCCGGGCGCCCTCGCCCTGCTGCTGCTGGTTCCGCTGCTGGTGTGGGGGTACCGGCGGGCCCTGCGCCGCCCCGCCCGCAGCGTCGCGCTCCACCCCGACGTGGCGCTGCTGGCGCGGGCGGCCGGCCCACGCCGCCGCTGGACCTCCCACCTGCCAGCAGCGCTCTACCTGGCTGCTGTCGTTCTCGGCCTGGCGGCGCTGGCGCGCCCCACGTTCCCCGTGCCCAAGGCCGACCCGCGTGCGGGCATCATCCTCGCCCTCGACGTGAGCCGCTCGATGGCCGCCAACGACATCGCGCCCAGCCGCTTCGAGGCGGCACGTGAGGCGCTCAGGACGTTCGTTCGTTCCCTGCCCGGGGGCGCTCGGGTCGGGCTGGTCGCCTTCTCCAGCTCCGCGACCACCGTGGTCCCACTCACGGCCGACCATCAGCGTGTCCTCGACGCCGTCGACCTGCTCACCCTGGGCCGCAGCACGGCCATCGGCGACGGCATCCTGGAGAGTCTCAAGGATCTGCCGAGCCTGGATGAGCGACAGAAGGGCGGCGCGGACCCCGCCAGCCTGGCCACCGTCGTGCTCCTCTCCGACGGCCGCAACCGCGCCGGGGTGGACCCGTTGGAGGCCGCCCACGAGGCGAAGAGTCAGCAGGTGGTCGTCAACACCATCGGCGTCGGTACCGTCGAGGGCGTGAACCCGCAGGGCTACAACCGGTTCGGCTTCGCCGGGCGCTTCGACGAGGCCACCCTCAAGGCGATCGCGTCGGACACCGGCGGCGAGTACGTCTTCGTGGACTCCGCCAGCAAGCTGCACCAGGTCTACCGGCGGCTCAGTCACGGCGTGGCCTGGACGTGGCATAAGGAGGAGGCCAGCGGGCTGGTGGCCCTGGCGGCCGCCGTGCTGCTGCTGGCCAGCATGGCGCTCAGCCAGGCTCGGCGGCGCGTCGTGTGAAGCCCGGCAAGGCGTGCGTCGTCCCGGGACGGACGCCCGCGGCAGGCGGGAACGTCAGCGGAACAGCGCCGTGTCGATGAAGTCGGCCCGCACGAGCGACCAGAAGTCGACGGCGACCTGCTCGAGCACGTAGCGGTAGGGGAGCCAACCGTACCCCTTCTCGCCCCAGCCGACGCCCCAGGAGTTGCGGATGAGCAGCGCGCCTTCCTCCTCGCCAACCGTGCGGGTGTCGTCGTAGCCGACCGCCACGACTGCGTGTCCGCCCTTCACGGCCTCGCCGGGCTGCGGGTAGGGGATGTCACCGCTGCCCTCGCCGATGCCCGGCATGGAGCTGTAGACGGTGAAGCCGAACATCGACGGCAGCCCTGCCGCCAGGTTGCGCTTGACGGCTCGCAGCACCTCGGCGCCGGGCGTGCCGGCGGGGTCGAGGCGGTAGTAGCGGATCGCCTTGTAGTTCTGCGCGAACGCGTAGCAGAAGGCCGGCGGCTCCTCGTCGAAGGTCTCGACGCGGTAGGGGCGGATCTCCTCGGGCGGGACGCCGAAGAGCACCATCGCCTTCATGGTGCTGCGCAGGTAGGCCCCCTGGTCGCCCTTCCAGCCCAGCAGGTTGCGGGTCGCCTTGTACAGGAACAGCCGCGAGCCGTCGAGGTGTTTGCCGAAGGCGCGGCGCTCGAAGTACTCGAGCAGCCCGACTCCCGCGTTCGCGGTGCAGGAGCCGAGCGCACCCTGGTCCTCGATCGGCGAGCAGTCCTCGCGCAGGTCGATGCGCGCCGGCACGCGCTTGCGCGCCTTCTCGAGTGGCGCCGACCCCGCCAGCACCGCCTCCACCTCGGGCGTGTCGAGCTGGTAGTCGCGCACGTCCGGCAGGTCGCGCGTCCACCCCATGCCCCCCAGGATCCTCTCGTCCATCGTCCCCTCCCCTCTCGGCCCCGCGCGGCCCCCGCCGCGACCGGGTTGCGCCATTATGCTCAGTCGCAGTCGGCCGGGGGAAGGTCCTGCGGAAGCTCCCCCGGGAGAGGGGGCGACGGCTCCGCTGCACGGTCCGCTGGAGCGGTCAGGACAGCTCGACCCACTCCGGCTCGCGCCGTCGGAAGGTGATCACGCGGGTGCGGCCTAGACCCTTCAACATCGCGGCCGCTTCCGGGAACCCCCGCCCCAGCTGTGCGGCCCGATGCGCGTCGGACCCCAGCGTGATGGGCACGTCGCGCTCCACCAGCGCCTCGACGATCCGCGGCGACGGGAAGAGCTCGCCGGCCTTGCTGAGCCCCGAGCCGTTGATCTCGACCGCGATCCCGGTGTCGGCGATGCAGTCGAGGGTCTGCTCGATCTCGGCGTCCATGCGCTCACAGGGCGACGGCACCATGGCCTTGATGGCGTCGAGGTGCGAGAGCACGTCGAACAGGCCGCTCTGCGCGGCACCTCGCAGGGCCTCCCAGTAGCCGTGATGGAAGGCGTCGACGTCCTCGAGCCCTGCGAAGGTGCGCGGCTTGTAGATGTGCCACGGGCCGACCTCGTGCACCGAACCCAGCACGTAGTCGAGCGCGTCCCGATCCAGCGCGGCGCGGTAGGTCGCTTCGGTGCCCGGCAGGTAGTCGGCCTCGACGCCGATGCGAAGGTCGAGGCCCGCCAGCTCGGCCGCCAGTCTCGCTCGCACCGCCTCCGCCTCCGACAGGTACCCGTCCCACTGGGAGCGCGCCATCTGGGTGCCGGGGCGCGGGTGGTCCTCTGGATCGGCGAACAACGGGGCGTGGTCGCTCCAGCCGAAGACGCGCACGCCACGCGCGTGCGCCGCCCTCGCCATGTCCTCGAGCGTGCCCTGCGCGTGGCCGCAGCGTTCGTGATGGGAGTGCAGGTCGATCACCGGCCCAGGCTACCCGACGTCGACAGCAACCCCCGACGCCCGGACTGCTACCCCACCGACCCGTCCACACGCCAGCCGACCGGCAGGCTCTCGAGCGCCTTGAACATCGGCAGCGCCCGGTAGCGGAGCTCCTCGGTGGGCACCAAGACGCGCAGCTCCGGAAGGCGCCTCAGCAAGGTGCTCAAGGCGACGTCGGCCTCGAGCCGGGCCAGTGGCGCGCCGAGGCAGTAGTGGGGGCCCTTGCCGAAGCCCAGGTGAGGGTTCGGGTGACGCTCCAGGTCGAGCGTTTCGGGGTCACGGAAGCGCTCGGGATCGTGGTTGGCCGAGCCGAGGATGAGGATGACGCCGTCGCCGCGGGGGATCGTGTGTCCGGCGATCTCGACGTCCTCGGCCGCCCACCGGACCAGCGCCCGCTCCACCGAACCGTCGTAGCGGAGCAGCTCCTCCACCGCGCGCGGCATCGCCTCGGAGTCGCCTCTCGCGAGGGCCTGTTCCAGCCGCGCCCGCTGTCCGGGGTTGCGGTGGAGCGCCAGCACGCTGTTGGCGATGAGGTTCACGGTGGTCTCGTGGCCTGCCACGATGAGCAGCACCATGGTGCCGAACAGCTCGGTCTCGGACAGTCGGTCGCCGGCCTCCTCGGCCGCCAGCAGCGCGCTCAGCAGATCGTCTCGAGGCGCACGCCGCCGCGCCTCGAACAGCGCCCGGAGGTAGTCGGTGAACTGCGTCAGCTGGGCGTAGGCCTCTTGCGCTGTGACCTCGTCCAGGACGGGGCTGATGAGAGCGTTGGTCCAGGCGCGGAAGCGCTCGCGGTCCTCCACGGGCACGCCCAGCATCTCGAGGATGACCGACGTGGGCAAGGGGAAGGCGAACTCGGTGACGAGATCCATGCTGCCGCGCTCGACCACGCCGTCGAGCAAGCCGTCGGCGAGCGCCTGCACGCGCGGCCTGAGCGAGGCGACCCGCTTCGGGGTGAAGGCCTGCTGGACGAGGGACCGCAAGCGACGGTGATCCTCCCCGTCGTGCATGAGCATGTGGTCGTTCAGCAGCTCGTCGAGTGGCGAGGTCGGGAAGTGAACGCCTGCGAGCGCGGCATCCCGGACGAGCCGCTTGTCGTCGCGCAGCGCCGCCTCGACATCGTCATAGCGGCTCACGAACCAGCCCTCGGTGGACGCGTCCAGCGTGAGCTGATGCAACACGGGCTCGCGCTCGCGGAGCTCGGCGAAGGTGCGGTACGTGTCGCGCTTGAAGTCCTCGCTATAGAGATCGAACCTGCGGTCGTACCTGCGCTCTCCATCCATGGCGGTCGGTCGCTCCTCTCCTCGGCGCAGCTCGCGCCTCCTCTACGGTGGGGCCACCCTACCGGTCCCACGTGACCAGCCCCTGAGAACGCCGTCAGCGCCGAGGAAGCGGGGCGGTGCTACCATCGACGCAACAGGCTGGTGGGCGGTTCACGAGAAAGAAGGAGGTCCCCATGCCGAAGCGTCGCCTCCTCGTCCTCGCCCTGGCCGGGATCGTGCTCGTGCTCGTCCCGACCGGCTGCGAGTTCCCTGGCCCTGCCGTGACGGTCACGTTCACGTCCCCGTCGAACAATCAGCGCATCATCGGCTCCCGCACGCTCCCCGTCACCGGGTTGATCAGCGGCACCGACCCGAGCGCGTTCAGCCTCACGCTCAACGGCAGCGCCGTCAACCTCGCGCTGCCCACAGCCGGCACCTTCTCGACCTCCGTCACCCTGAAGGACGGCGCCAACACGCTGGTAGCGACGGCCACGGCGTCGGGCGAGACGTCGTCGGCGACGTTGGACCTCTACTACCCGTACCTCGCGTTGGGGAACGGGCAGGATGCCTCGACCGTTGTCGGCCAAGCTACCTTTGGAACCGCCAACGCGGGTACGACGATCTCGACGCTGAGCTCCCCCGTGGGCGCTCCAGCCCTCGTCGGCGGGAACCTGTACATCCCCGACACCGCCAACAACCGCGTCGTCGGGATGGCCGGCGTGCCATCGTTCAACGGCGCCTCGTTCAGCATCCTCCTGGGGCAGACGAGTTGGACCACCAGCGACCCAGGCACGCTTCTCGACCGTTCGTTCAGCACTCCGAGCAGCGTGACAGGTACCGCAGACCAGTTGATCATTGCCGATCCAGGACACAACCGAGTGCTGATCTATGGCGGGGTACCAACGGTGCTCAACACGCCTGCACGATCGGCGGTGGGTCAGAGCAGCCTGACCGCGACACGCAACACCAGTTGCGATGCCGTACACCTCGCGGACCCTCAGGCGGCCTTCGTCACGCCGACCGGTCGGCTCGTGGTCGCGGATACGGGCCACCACCGCGTCCTGATCTGGAACAGCATCCCCGAAGTCTCCGGAACGCCGGCTGACGGCGTGCTCGGGCAGACCGACCTCACGTCGTGCCTTCCGAACCGGGGGGGATCGGCCTCGAAATCCACGCTCTCCGGGCCAAGGGACGTCTGGAGCGACGGCACCCGACTCGCCGTTGCAGACACGGGCAACAACCGAGTACTGATCTGGACCAGCTTCCCCACCGCCAAGGGGGCGCCAGCAGACGTCCTCATCGACCAGGGCACGATCGTCCCGGGTCCAGGACAACCCACCGTCATCGGGCTGTCGGCTCCCCGCGGCGTCGGTTCGAACGGCAACCAACTCTTCCTCTCGGACACCGGCCATCACCGCATTCTGGGCTTCGACCTGGAACCCAGCATCAACCTGACACCGACCATCGTCCTGGGCCAGGCGGATTTCAGCGGAACCGCGGCCAACCGCAGTGGCTCCACCGCCGCCAACACCCTCTCCGGCCCCCAGGGCGTGCGCGTCTTCGACGGCATGCTGATGGTCGCGGACACCGGCAACACGCGTGAGCTGATCTACCGGCCGTAGCCGCCCCGCCCGGCGCTCCAGGTCAGCGCCTGCGCATGCGGTGCAGGTTCACCGGCAGGTTGGCGTTCTGCATCACGTCGGCCCAGGACACGATGCCGACCACCGAGTCGGGGTCCACCGGGTCGGTGTCGCCGTGCACCAGGACGGCAACACGGCTGGCCTCGGCGCGCAGCCGCCCGATGAGGTCGACGACCTGCGTGTTGTCGTCGAGCACGGTGTAGTGGCCGTCGGCGAGGTCCGCCAGAGGCACCGAGCCGGAGCCGTTGCGGACCCGCGTCCTCAGGGTCTCCGCCGTCACCACACCGACGATGCGCCCCTTGCGGACGAGCACCACGTGGGGCATCGGGTGGCGGGGCTGGACGTGGTCGTGGAGGACCTCCACCCGGCTGTCGGCATCGAGCCGGAGGAAGGGCGCCTGGATCATCTCCAGCGCGTCGCGCATCAGGTACAGGTTGCTCTGGAACGAGGCCGGGATCACGCGCCCGCGGCGGGTCAGCTTGAGGGTGTAGATGCTGTCGGCCAGCAGCCACCGCCGGATGGCGTAGGCCAACGAGACGGCGATGATCAGCGGGATGATGACGTGGTAGTCGCGCGTCATCTCGAAGATCATCACCACGGCGGTCACCGCCGCGCCGGTGCTGGCGGCGACCATGCAGGCCATGCCGATCACGGCGCCGCCCGCCAGGCTCACGTGCAGGCCGGGGAACGCGCTGTGGCCGATCTGCACCAGCGCCGCACCGAGCGTCGCGCCCATGAACAGCGCGGGCGAGAAGATGCCGCCCGACGCACCCGAACCCAGCGTGAGGGACACCGCCAGCAACTTCAAGACCACCAGCAGGAGCAGCAACCACGTCACCGTGAGCGCACCGTTGAGGATGTCCTGGATGGTGGCGTAGCCGACGCCCTGGACGTAGTAGTGGCCCACGGTGCGGTAGAGCAGGTACATCGTCACGCCGACCAGGGCCATCCCGAAGGCATGGCGCACGTAGTAGCTGACCGGGATGCGGTCGAAGAGGTCCTCGAAGGCGTAGATCGAGCGGGTGTAGACCACGGCCAGGAACCCCATGACCAGGCCCAGCACGGCGTAGGCGCCGTACACGGCGAGCGATGTCGTGGTGGCCGGGTTCAGCGTCAGGGAGGGGATCATGAACGAGGCGTCGGCCCCGAAGAACAGGCGCCCGATGAAGCTGGCAGCACCGGTCGCGATCATCACCGGCACCAGGCTGCGTGCGCTGATCTCCACCAGCATGATCTCGACTGCGAACAGGATGCCGCCGATGGGCGTGTTGAAGGTGGCCGCGATGCCGCCGCCGGCTCCGCAGGCGAGGAGGGTCAGGCGCTTCCACTCGGGCAACCGGGCCCAGGTCCCGAGGACCGAGCCGAAGGTGGCGCCGATCTGGATGATGGGGCCCTCGCGCCCGACCGAGCCTCCCGATCCGATCGAGATGGAGGAAGCCAGCGACTTGATGATCGCGACCACCGGGCGGATGCGTCCGCCGTTGTAGTAGATGGCGTCGATCACCTCGGGCACCCCGTGCCCCTTGGCCTCCGGCGCGAAGGTCTTGACCAGGAAGGCGACGATGAGCGCACCCACCACCGGCACGGCGATGACCCCGGCGCCCCAGCTGCTCAGGGCGGCGTGCTTGAGCGTGTCGTAGACGATGCTGGCGCGACCGTAGAAGAAGAGGTTGTGGAACAGGGCGATGAGGCCGCGGAACGCGACCGCGCCGAAGCCGGCGATGACACCGACGAGCAGCGAGTAGAGGGTGAGTCGGAGGCTGACCCCCGGCGGGACGACCGTGTCAGGCAGCGTCCCGCGGGCTGCTTGAGGGGGCGTCGACTCGTCCTCCGCGGCATCCGCCGCTCCGGACTCCGGTGGTGTCTCCGGCTCTCGGCCCGTGGTGGTCGTTTGCGAGGGCGCCTGGCCCATGCCCTGCCTCTTCCCGTTGACGTTCAACGCTTGCGCTCGGCCGACTCCCCCATCCGACACGTGCCGGCCGCGTCGGGAACGGTGTTGGCGCGACCTGCTCGCGTCGGCCTCTCCTGCGCGACCGGTGCATGCGCTTTCATTTCCGTAGGCGATGCTAACACCGATCGCCGGCTCGATCCGCCATCCAGCCTCGGCGCGAGCGCCCTCACCGCCCCGCGAGCTCCACCCAGGAGCCCGATCGGCCGCTGCCGAACACCGCTTCGAGGACCCGCATGTTGGCCACCGCGTCCTCCAGCGGCGTCGGGACCGGCGTGTCCTCCAGGACCGCCCGCGACAGGGCGTCGCCCTGCAGCGTGTACTGGTCGACACGATCGAACACGCGCTCGACACTCTCGCCCGCGCGCTGGTGCGTCAGTCGGGTGGGCCCGTCCTGCGGGGCGTTGAAGGGGATCTCCAGCGAGAGCCGACCCTCCGTCCCGAAGACGTCGACCGCCTGGTGGGGGGCAAGTTGCGTGCTGCACGTGAAGGTGGAGGTACCACGCCCGAAGTCCAGGATGGCGGAGGCGAGCCGGTCGACGCCGAGGTCGGGGTCGAACTCCACGGTGGACACCACCCGGCGCGGCTCGGCCCCGAACACGAAGCGCGACAGCGAGACGTTGTAGCAGCCGATGTCCATGAGGCCGCCCCCGCCCATCTCGGGCCGGTTGCGGATGTTGTCCGGGTCGCGCTTGAAGTACGAGAAGAACGACTGGATGGTGCGCAGCTCGCCGATCCCCCCTTCGTCGACGATGCGCTTGAGCTCGAGCCACTGCGGGTGGAAGCGGTACATGAACGCCTCCATCACCTTCAGCTCCGGGTGGGCGCGTGCCGCCTCCAGCAGGGCCTCGCCCTCCTCGGCGCTGAGCCCGATCGGCTTCTCGCACAACACGTGCTTGCCGGCATGAATCGCGCGGACCGACCACGGCACGTGCAGGTGGTTGGGGAGCGGGTTGTACACGACATCGACCTCGGGCGAGGCGAGCAACTCCTCGTAGCTCCCGTAGGCGTGCGGGATGCGCAGCTGCTCGGCCACGGCCTGCGCCCGGCCCAGGTCGCGGGAGGCGATGGCGCTCACCTCGACGAGCTCGCTCTTCTGGAGGGCTGGGATCACCTTGCCGACGGCGATGTTGGCCGTGCTGAGGATGCCCCATCGGATCCTGCTCACGTGTGCCTCCCTTCGGCGTCCGGACGGTCCTGCGCTCCGGTCGGCCGGACGCCGCGCCGACACGGTCCGCTCAGGCGTAACGGTCGGGGCTCAGCGCTTCGAGCGGCAGGCTCGGCGTGCTGCCTGCGAGGAGCTCGGCGACCAGCTTGCCCGTCACCGGCGCCAGCGACACCCCGATCATGGCGTGGCCGGTGGCGACGACGAGGTTGCGCAGGCTGCCGGAGCGGCCGAGGTACGGCAGGCCGTCCGGGCTGCAGGGCCGGAAGCCGTACCACACCGGTTCGTTCGCGAACGCCTCGGGTGTGATGGCCGGGAACACCCTCTGCACCGAGCGGACGATGCCGCGCACGCGGCGAGCGTTGACCCCGCCTCGCGTCCCGGTCAGCTCCATGGTGCCACCGAATCGAACGCCGGTTTCGAGCGGCGTCACGGCCACGTGCCCCTCGGCGAGCAGCGCCGGCGTCGACGGCCGCTCGGGCGGGTCACGCAAGGTCATGCTGTAGCCCTTGCCCGCCCGCATCGGCAGCCGCAGGCCAACCGACCGGGCCAGCCCTTCGGACCACACGCCGGCGGCCAGGACGACCTCATCGGCCGTGATCGTCACCCCGCCGATGGCGTCCCGCGCGATCGGGTGCTCCGCCCCTGCGATCCCGGTGACGCGAACGCCCTGGACCCGGTCCCCCGTCACCTCCATGCCGTCGACGCGCACGCCCCACCGGAAGGCCACGCCGATCTCCTCGAGGTGCGCCTGGAGCGCGCGCATCAGGCGCCCGGGATCGAGCCGTGCGTCCTCGGGGTAGTACACGCCGCCCACGACATCGAGCTGCACGCCCGGCTGCAGCGCCTGGACCTCGGACCGGCCCAACACACGCGGGGCCATGCCCAGCACGGTCGCGCGGGCGGCCACGCGCGCCTCCCCTTCGAGTCCCTTCTCCGTCGCGCACAGCATCACCACCCCGGTCTCCGCGAGATCGAAGGAGCCGCCGAGGCGAGCCGCCAGGTCGAGGTACTCGGCCTTGCTCGCCCGGTGCAGGTCACGGAACACCGGGCCCGCGCGCCTCGCCCGCTCCGCCGTCGACGCCCGCCAGAAGCGCCAGCCCCACGTCAACAGCTCCGGGTCGAGCTCGGGCCGGACGTAGAACGGGCTCTCCGCATCGAACATCCAGCGCAGGCCCTGCGCCACCGCCCCCGGTGCCGCGAGTGGCACGATATGGCTGGGGACCACCAGGCCGGCGTTGCCGTACGAGGTGGTGGAACGCTCGCTCCCCTCGCGGTCGACCACCGTCACCTCGAATCCGGCACGGCGGGCGTACAGAGCGCTGAACAGGCCCACCACGCCGGCCCCGATCACCACCACGTGGCGGCTCACCGGATCCCCCAGCGGAACGGGTCGCGCTCGTCGAACAGGAGGGTGGCGTCCGCCGTGACGTAGGCCTCCCCGGTGATGGTGGGAACGACCCTGCCGGCGTCATCGAGCTCGTAGCGGGCCTCGAAACGGCTGCCGATGACGCTCTCCTGACGCCAGGTCTCGCCCGGCGGGAGGCGGCCGTCGGCCTGCAGGCAGGCCAGCTTCGCGCTGGTGCCGGTGCCGCAC
>JARRMM010000048.1:0-16448 GCA_037386005.1 Deinococcales bacterium
CCTAAGCGGTCACTAGCCCCTCAAGCTAGCGCGTCTACCAATTCCGCCACCTCGGCAAGGCCTCGAAAGCAGCCGTGCAGCGCGCAAACTGGATGATACGTCGGGCGCTCGGGGGGTGTCAAGGAGGACCACTCCTGGACAGGGTTCGCTTGCCCCGGCCGCGGCGCGTTCCAGCGGCCGCCCGGTATCCTCTAGCCATGACCGAACGCCGCTATCGCCGCATCCAGGAGATCCTGGCGCGGCGTCAACCCGACCTGACGATCCTGGCCGAGGACGTCTACAAGCCGCACAACCTCTCGGCCATGCTGCGCTCCTGCGACGCCGTGGGCATCGGCACCGTCCACGCCGTCAGGCCCACCGGCGGGGTGCCCACCTACAACGCCACCAGCGGCTCGGCCGAGAAGTGGGTGGCGCTGCGCGTTCACGACACGCTCGCGCAGGCGCTGGCCGAGATGCGCGCTCAGGGCATGCAGCTACTCGCCGCACACTTCTCCGAGCAGGCGGTGCGCTACGACACCGTCGACTACACACGCCCCACCTGCATCGTCTTCGGGAACGAGAAGGAGGGGGTGACCGACGCCTGCGCCGCCGCGGTGGACGCGCACGTGGTCATCCCGATGCTCGGCATGGTGTCGTCCCTCAACGTGTCGGTGGCCGCCGCGGTGGTGCTCTTCGAGGCGCAGCGGCAGCGGCGACGGGCCGGACTCTACGACCGCGCGCGCCTGAGCGCGCGGGAGCGCAACGAGCAGGCGGTGCGCTGGCTGTACCCCCGCCAGGCGCGGCGGTTGCAGCAGCGGAGCCTGCCGCTGCCTGAGCTCCTGCCCGACGGCAGCCTGCCGGCCGACGCGGTGGCGGCCGTCGCTGACGAGGAGGCGGGGAGCGGCTAGGCTGCTCCCATGCGGATCCCCTCAGCCTCACGGCGCACCGCGGCGGCGGCCCTCGCGCTCGCCATGCTCCTGAGCGGTGCCGCCATCGCGCAGCAGCTGGAGCCGCTGGTGCGCGGGCTCTCCCAGCCGCTGGCGGTGGCGAGCGCCGGCGACGGTCGGCTGTTCGTGGTCGAGCAAGCGGGAACGGTGCGCATCGTGCAGGACGGCGCGCTGGTCGAGCAGCCCTATCTCGACCTGCGCGGGCGCATCTCCAGCGGAGGGGAGCGAGGCTTGCTGGGCCTGGCCTTCGCCCCCGACTTCGCCTCCAGCGGCCGGCTCTACGTCGACTACACCGACTCCCGCGGCGCCAGCGTCCTCGAGCGCTTCACGGCCCGCCCGGGCACCGATCGCGTCGACCCGGCCACGGGAGAGGTGCTCCTGCAGGTGGAGCAACCCTACGCCAACCACAACGGCGGCGGCCTGTTGTTCGGGCCGGACGGCTTCCTCTACTGGGGCCTGGGCGATGGCGGCTCCGGCGGTGACCCCCAGGGCAACGGCCAGAACCCCGCCACCCTGCTCGGCACGATCCTGAGGCTGGACGTCTCGGCCGACGGCGCCACGGCGGCGCCCGGCAACCCGTTCCTGGGACGGCCGGACGCCCGGCCCGAGGTCTTCCTGTACGGCCTGCGCAACCCGTGGCGCTTCAGCTTCGACCGCCAGACGGGCGACCTCTACATCGGCGACGTGGGCCAGAACGCCTTCGAGGAGATCGACCGCATCCCCGCCGGTGGGACCGGCGGCGAGAACCTGGGATGGAACGTCATGGAGGGCGACCACTGCTACCGGCCACCCCAGGGGTGCGACACGACGGGGCTCGTGCTGCCCATCGTCACCTACCCACACGCCCCGGACTGGGGCAACTCGGTCACCGGCGGTTACGTCTACCGCGGGGCGGCCCTCCCCTCGCTGCAGGGCGCCTACGTCTTCGCCGACTTCGGGAGCGGCCGCGTATGGTCGGCACGGCCCTCCGGCGACGGCAGCTGGCGGGTCGCGCCGCTGCTCGACACCGGGGGGAACGTCTCCACCTTCGGTGAGGACGATGCGGGCGAGCTGCTCGTGGTCGACTACGGTGCGGGCGCCCTGTACCGGCTCGTGCCCTGAGCGCCATGACGTGCAGCTACCCGTGACCCGGCGGGACCCGCTGGTAGAATCCGGGTGTGGAACGCTTCGTCGTGCGTGATCTCGGCCGCATGGCCTACTACGACACCTGGCAGGAGCAGCTCCGGGTCCACGCCGCGGTGGCCGAGGGCGTCACACCGCCCACGCTGCTGCTGGTGGAGCATCCGCCCGTGATCACCTTCGGCAAGAAGGGCGGCCGGGAGCATCTGCTCGTGCCCGAGGCGGAGCTGGCCGCGCGCGGCTTCGACCTGTACGACATCGAGCGCGGCGGCGACGTCACCTACCACGGCCCTGGCCAGCTGGTGGGCTATCCCATCTTCCCCGTGGGCCGGCGCGTGCAGGAGTACCTCCGCAAGCTCGAGGCGGCGATGGTGAGGGTGCTGGCCGAGTACGACATCGAGGCCGTCGGAAGCCCCGGCTACGCCGGCGTGTGGGTCGGCAACGACAAGGTCGTGGCGATCGGCGTGGCCATCAAGCGTGACGTCAGCTTCCACGGGTTCGCGATGAACGTGCTCACGAACCTCCATCACTTCGACACCATCGTGCCCTGCGGTCTGGAGGGCAAGGGCGTGGCGAGCATCGCCTCGCTCACCGGCCGCAACGTCACCCTCGACGAGGTCAAGCCGAAGGTGGTGGCCGCCCTCCGCGCGGTGTTCGAGGAGGAGGGCGACCCCGAGGCGACGGCCGCAGCGGGCGCAGGAGAGCGGGGATCGGCATGATCAACTCGCGCGAGTTCAAGAAGCAGGTCAAGGCGGTCGAGGGCGGCGTGCGCCGCAGCGAGGAGATCGCCGAGGACGGCGGGCTGGGGCAGAAGCCCTCCTGGCTGAAGGTCAAGCTGCCTTCCGGTGGCGCCTTCCAGGACATGAAGCACAACGTCACCGGGCACCGGCTCGCGACGGTGTGCGAGGAGGCGCGCTGCCCGAACATCGCCGAATGCTGGAACGCCGGCACCGCCACCATCATGCTGATGGGGTCGGTCTGTACCCGGGGCTGCAAGTTCTGCGCCGTGGCGACCGGCAACCCGAAGGGGCTGCTCGATCCGGACGAGCCGCGCCTGGCGGCCCAATCGGTGAAGAGCATGGGCCTCACCTACGTCGTGCTCACCTCGGTCGATCGCGACGACCTCCCCGACGGCGGCGCCTCCCACTACGCCGCGTGCGTACGGGCCATCAAGGAGGCCAGCCCCGAAACGGCCGTCGAGGCGCTGACGCCCGACTTCGCCGGCGACACCGACCACGTCCAGAGGGTGCTCGACTCCGGCATCGAGGTCTACGCTCAGAACATCGAGACGGTGCGCCGGCTGACGCACCCGGTGCGCGATCCCCGCGCCGGTTACGACCAGACCCTCTCGGTTCTCGCGTATGCGAAGCAGGCGCGCCCCGACGTGCTCACCAAGACCAGCCTGATGCTCGGGCTCGGGGAGCGCGAGGACGAGATCGTCGAGACGATGCGCGACCTGCGCGCCGTCGGCGTCGACATCCTGACGCTGGGGCAATACCTGCGCCCGAGCCGCGCGCACCTGCCGGTCGAACGCTGGGTGCCGCCCGAGGACTTCAAGCGCTACCGCGACATCGGCCTGGACCTCGGCTTCCTCGAGGTGGTGTCGGGCCCGCTGGTGCGGAGCTCCTACCGGGCCGAGCGCGCCCTCGAGAAGAACAACGCCGGCATCGCGCTGTAGGCGCGGCGCCGGCGACACTCCCGTTCGACGTCGAACCGCTCAGCCCGCGGTGGCTTCTTCCTTCTTCGCCTGGTACGCGTCGATGGTGGCGCGGATGAGAGTGTGGGTCTCGTCCATGCCGTGCCACTTGTCGACGTGGGTGTGCTTGCCCTCGAGCTCCTTGTAGATGGTGAAGAAGTGCTCGATCTCGCGCAGCCGGTGGCGCGAGAGGGTGTCGAGGTGGCGGTTGCTGTCGTAGCGCGGGTCGTCGACCGGAACCGCCAGCAGCTTCTGGTCGCGTCCCTTCTCGTCGCTCATCTCCAGGAACGCGAGCGGCCGCGCACGCAGCACTGCGCCCGGGAAGGTGGGGCGCGTCATCAGCACCAGGATGTCCACGGGGTCGCCGTCGTCGGCCAGGGTACCGGGCACGAAGCCGTAGTCGCCGGGGTAGTGCATGGGGCTGTAGAGCACGCGGTCGAGCCGGAAGATGCCCAGCTCGGGGTCGTACTCGTACTTGTGGCTGCTGCCGAAGGGCACCTCGATCACGGCGTTCACCACGTCCGGTGCGTTCACGCCGGGGCTCAGGTCCTTGAGGTTGGTCACGTTCGCTCTCCTGTCTCGAGGGCGGTCTCGGGCCGCGGACCGCACACGGCATCGAGGAACAAAGCGTGTACGCGGTCATCGCCGAGGAGCTCGGGGTGGAAGACGGTGGCCAGCAGCCGGTCGCCTGCGGCCGCCACGATGTCCCCCTCGTAGCGTGCCAGCACGCGCACACCCTGGCCGACCCGGGTGATGCGTGGCGCCCGGATGAACAGGGCGTGGAAGGGCTCGTCGAGCCCCTCGATATCCAGATCGGCCTCGAACGACGCGACCTGCCGGCCGTAGTCGTTGCGGACCACGGCGATGTCGAGCAACCCCAGGCGCGGTTGCTCGGGGAAGCCCACGATCTCGGCCGCCAGCTCGATGGCACCGGCGCAGGTCCCCCACAGCGCCCCACCGCCCTGGTAGAAGCGCTCGAGCGCACCATCCAGGCCGTAGTCACGCATCAGCTTCGCCATGGTGGTCGACTCGCCGCCGGGGATCACCACGCCCCGCAACCCCTCGAGGTGCCGCGGCAGGCGCACCTCGACCACCGAGACACCGAGGCGCTCGAACGCCTGACGGTGCTCGCGGAAGGCGCCCTGCAGGGCCAGGACGCCGATGCGCGGAGTGGGAGCGGCTTCGTCCACGGCAGCCATTGTGTCACGTGAGGGCCCGGGCGTACGCAGCGCCGGGCGACGCCGGGAGTCCGCAGCCCGCGAGCGCGCTGCCCGGTCGTCCCTAGCGGGCGGCCTCCACCCCCCGCACCAGCGCTCTCGCGACGACCTCCTGCACCGCGACGGCGAGCCCCACCAGCGGCACGTGCGGGCCCCTGCCGGTCGCCAGCACGAAGGCCGAGTCGCCGTCGTGCGGTGTGTGGGACGGCCGGGTGACGCGTGCGATCCCCATGTGCGCGCTCTGCGCCAGGGCCCGGGCCTCTGCCTTGGATAACGGAGCGTCGGTGGCGACCGCCACCAGCGAGGTGTTGCTTCCGAAGGGATCGATGGCACGTGCCGCGGCGGCCGCGGTCAGCGCCTCGGGCGGGCCGGCGATCAGGGCGCCCGTCACCGGATCGACGATGCTCCCCACCGCGTTGCTCACCGCCAAGGCGGCCACCAGCGCCCCACCGACCTCGAGGACCGCGCTGCCGACCCCTGCCGGCGCCATCCCCTTGCCGCCGGCCAGCTTGCCCACGGTGGCGCCGGTCCCGGCGCCCACGGAACCCTCCCGGACCGGCTCGGAGCCGGCCGCGGAGGCCGCCCGGTAGCCCGCCTCGGGGTCGGGGCGCACGCTGCCGTCGCCGACCGCCAGGTCGAACAGGGCAGCCGCCGGGACGATGGGGACGCGGGCGAACGGCGTTTCGAAGCCGCGCCCCTGCTCTTCGAGCCAGCGCATCACCCCGTCGGCGGCGGCGAGGCCGAAGGCGCTGCCCCCCGTCAGCAACACGGCATCGACGCGCTGAACGCTCTTCTCAGGTGCCAACAGGGCGGTCTCGCGCGAGCCCGGGGCCGGGCCCAGCACCAGCCCGGACGCCACGCACCCGCCCTCGGGGGCGAGCACCACCGTGCAGCCGGTCCTGGCTTGCGCGTGCGTCCAGTGCCCCACGTGGATGCCCTCGATCGCCGTCAGGCTGGCGTTGTCCATGGAGATCCCCTGCTTCCGGCGCCGCTGCTCGGAGCCGACGTCCCGTCGGTCCGTGTCGCGGGCCCCGCCGTCGGGACGTCGGCGTCCGCGGCGGGCCTACGGCCCCCCGCCGGGTGACGCTCCCGACGCGCTGCCGCCGGACGTGGCCCCCGACGAGGGGGCGCTGCCGCCCAGCGAGGCGGTCGGGCCCACCGGCGTGCCCGCCGGGAGGTACTTCTCGACGTCCGTGGGGTCGACCTCGATCATCTTGATCTGCTCGGCCGGGGTGTCCAGCGTGGCCCGCTTGCCGGTGCGCTTGTCGATGGGAAGTTGGAGCTTGACCGTGGACAGGAAGCCCTGGGTGCTCAGGTCGGTCGTCTCCTTGAAGGCCGCCCGGGTGCCCGACGGGTCGAGCGCGCCCGTCTTCAGATCGATGTGGTGGAACACGATGCCGGGGGGCACCGGGAAGCCGTTGGGGTCGGCCGAGTGCCCCCGCAGCGCGCCCTGCGCGAAGGCGTTGAACGCGAAGATGGGCTGCTGCGAGCTCGTCACCAGGTGCTTGCTGCCGTCGGCGTACGTCATGTACTTGGGCATCGGCTTGTTGTCGTCGTTGCCGATCCACACGGCGCCGACCAGACCGGGCGTCAGCCCCACGAACCAGATGTCGCGCTCGGAATCGGTGGTCCCCGTCTTGCCGGCCAGCCAGTGCCCCGGCACCTCGGCGCGCCACGACAAGGCCCAGTACGGCTTCCGGTCGACGATGTTGCCGTGCATCATGTCCAGCATGATGTAGGCCGTCTGCGGGCTCCACACCCGCGCGCGGCGCGGATGGGCCTGGTACAGGACGTTGCCCTGGGCGTCCTCGACCTTCTCGACGAAGTACGGCACGGTGTAGACACCGCCGTTGGCGAACGCCGCGATGGCGGCCGCGTGCTGCAGCGGCGTCACCTCGAAGCTGCCCAGCGCCATGCCGAGGTAGGGCTTGACGCTGTAGCCCAGCTCCCTCGCCTTCTCCGCCACGGCGTCCGGCGTGGCGGCCTCCAGGGCCTTCACGGCAGGGATGTTGCGGCTCCGGTCGAGGTTCTCCCGGGCCGTCTGGTAGCCGTCGTAGGCGTTGTCCCACTCCTTGGGCTGGTAGTCGGGCTGCCCTTTCACCTTGAAGATGGTCTTGTCATCGACCAGGATGCTCGCCTGGCTGAGGGCACCCTGCTCGATGCCGGTCCCATAGACGATCGGCTTGAACGACGAGCCGGGCTGCCGGTAGGCCTGGATGGCGCGGTTGAACTCCTGCGGAGGCTCGTTCGGCCCGAGCTTCTGCCCGACCATCGCCAGCACCCCGCCGCTGGCGGGGTCGATCCCCACGATGGCCATCTGCGCGCCCTTGGGGATCTCGGTGGTGCGGCTGGCGTCGTTGGCCGCCTTCTGTGCCTGGACGTCGATGGTGGTGTACACCTTGAGGCCGCCGCGGCCGAACACCATGTTCTCGCCGTAGCGCTGGGTGAGCCAGTTACGGACCGCCAGCACCACACCGCGCGACAGGTCGGAGCTGATGCTGGCCTGGACCACCACGTTCTCGCCGGTACGGGTGGCCTTCACCACGTTGCCCTGGTCGTCGTAGGTGACCTTCCAGCCGCGCGGCTCCAGCTTGTACGTCCACGCCCGCTGCGCCTCCTCCTTGGAGATGGTGCCGCGCCGGACCATCTTGTCCAGCACGTCCTTCATCCCTTGGCGAGCGGCGGCGAAGTTGTCGTGCATGGCGTTGGGCGCAGGGATCAGCCGGGCCAGGTACAGCCCCTCGGCCAGGTTGAGCTCGATGGGGTCCTTCCCGAAGTAGGCCTGCGACGCCGCGCGGATGCCGTAGACGTTGCCACCCCAGAACACCACGTTGATGTAGCGCTGGAGGATCTCCGGCTTGGTCAAGCGCCGCTCGAGCTCGATCGCCAGCATGATCTCCTTGGCCTTGCGCTCGAGCGAGCGCTCACCGGCGAGATTCTGCAGGACGGTGTTCTTGATGACCTGGGTGGTGATGGTCGAGCCGCCACGCCGGGAGTGCCCGAAGAACTCCTGGAAGGTGGCCTTGGCGATGCCGGGGAGGTCGAAGCCGTAGTGACGGAAGAACTGGTCGTCCTCGGAGGCGACGATCGCCTCCAGCGCCGCCGGCGACACCTGGTCGAGCGTCACGGGGATGCGGTTGGTCGGCTCCTTGTTCTTGCCCACGGCGGGCACGATGGTGCCGATCCGCGTGCCGTCGCGCGCGTAGACCTCGGTGTTGGACGTGTACTCGAGGGCGTCGACCTGGTCGAGCGAAGGCAGATCCTGCGCCCAGTGGAGCGCCGACGAGCCCAACAGAGCCACGAACGACAGGACCGCCGTGAGGGCGAGCAAGAAGAGCCCCTGGACGACTTTCACGAGGTTCATGCTACCAGGGCGGGCCATGAGCCGGAGTTGAGAACACCATGCCCCGCCCTCACGCTCGCGGGGCATGAGAACGGCGGCCAGGCGCCACCCTCACGGGCTCGCTCGGGGTCGGCGAGGGCCCTCACCAACCCCGGGTGGCCAGCAGCTCCTCCTCCTTGAGGGTATCGAGGTTGATGCCCACCATGGCCTCGCCGAGGTTGCGCGACACCTGGGCCAGGATCTCCGGATCCTCGAAGTGCGTCACGGCCTTGACGATGGCCTCCGCACGGCGCAGCCAGGCCTGGTGGCGCTTGGCCACGTCCTCTTCACTCATCGCCGACTTGAAGATCCCCGAGCCGACGAACACCCCATCGAGCCCGAGTTGCATCATCATCGCCGCGTCGGCCGGCGTCGCCACCCCGCCGGCCGCGAAGTTCACGACCGGCAGCTTGCCGTTCTCGTGGATGTAGCGCACCAGGTCCACCGGAGCGCCGTGATCCTTGGCGTAGCTCATGAGCTGCTCGGGGCGCATCGCCTGGATGGCGCGGATCTCGCCCGTCACCGCCCGCGCGTGCCGCACGGCCTCGACGACGTTGCCGGTGCCGGCCTCGCCCTTGGTGCGGATCATGGCGGCGCCCTCGCCGATGCGCCTGAGCGCCTCGCCGATGGTCGTGGCGCCGCAGACGAACGGCACCGTGAAGGCGAACTTGTCGATGTGGTAGGCCTCGTCGGCCGGCGTCAGCACCTCGGACTCGTCGACGAAGTCCACCCCGAGCGCCTGGAGGATCTGCGCCTCCACGAAGTGACCGATGCGTACCTTGGCCATCACCGGGATCGACACGGCGTCGATGATCTTCTCGATCAGCCCCGGATCGCTCATCCGAGCGACGCCACCCTGGGCCCGGATGTCGGCCGGGACGCGCTCCAGCGCCATGACGGCGGTCGCGCCGGCGTCCTCGGCGATCCTCGCCTGGTCGGGGGTGACGACGTCCATGATGACGCCGCCCTTGAACATCTCGGCGAAGCCCGTCTTCACCTTGGTGCTGCCGATCGTCTTCTCTGCCATGGCCACTCCTTCTCGCCTTCGCCCCGCCCCCCCTTCCGCCCGGCATGTCGGCCGGGCGGGCGTCGCTACGAGGCGCGCGCTCGCCTTCGCTCTCTCCATTGTGCCGCAGCCCGGCCGCGGACGCTTGGAGTATACGCGACGCCGTTCGCCTCCGCAGGCCTGATGGCCCCGCCCGGGCGCTCAGGAGCGCGTGAAGGCGAGGTACTCGTCCAGCTTGCGCAGCGCCGAGCCGTCGGCGATGAGCTCGAGGGCACGCCGGACGCCGCTGGCCAGGTCGTCCGCGACCTCGGCCAGGTAGAGCGCGGCGCCGGCGTTGAAGGCGACCACGTCGCGCTTGGCGCCGTCGACGCTACCGTCGAGCACACCCCGGAGGGCGGCCGCGTTGGCCTCGGCGTCGCCGCCGGCGAGCGCGTCCAACCTGTAGCGGCCGAGGCCGACCTCCTCCGGCGTCACCACGTAGGTGCGACGCGTGCCGTCCGGCATCAGCTCGGTGACCTTCGAGGGACCGGTCACCGTGAAGTCGTCGATGCGGTCGCCGTGCACCACCAGGGCGCGCTCGACGCCCAGGCCCGCCAGCACGTCCGCCAGCCGCTCGGTGAGCTCGGCGTCGTACACGCCCATGAGCTGTCGGTTCGCAGCCGCCGGGTTGGTGAGCGGGCCGAGGTTGTTGAAGATGGTGCGCGCCTTCAGGTCGGCGCGGATGGGCGCCACGAACTGCATCGCCGGGTGGTGGTTGCGGGCGAACATGAACGCCACCCCGACCCGGTCGATCGCCTCGGCGAGGCGCTCGGGGCTCTGTTCCAGCTCGGCCCCCAGCGCCCGCAACACGTCGGCGGAGCCCGACTTGCGCGTCACGCCGATGTTGCCGTGCTTGGCCACGTGCACGCCGCCGGCCGCGATGACGAACATCGCGGTGGTGCTGATGTTGATGGTGTCGATACCGGTCCCGCCCGTTCCGCACGTGTCGACCAACGGTTGGTCGTGCCGCGCGGGCACGTGCACCGCCCGCGCACGCATCGCCTCGGCGAAGCCGATGATCTCGTCCACGGTCTCACCCCGCGTGCGCAATGCGGCCAGCAGCGCCGCCGCCTGCATCTGCGACAGACGGCCGTCCATGAGCCGGCCCATGACGTCGCGCGCCGTTTCGCGGCTGAGCGTCTCGCCGTCGAAGACGGCGCCCAGGATGGGGGCGATATCGGACTTGGGACTGCTGATCTCACTCATGCGGACTCCTCCATGGGGCTCCCCCCAGCATCGCGTGCGCCCTCCAGGTAGGCACGCTCGTAGGCGACGCTCCCGCCGCCGAGGCGGTGGAGCCAGGCACCGAGGCCGGTCGCGAAGAGCAGGCGCTTGGTCGCCACCTGCAACGGATGCAGACCCACGCGCCAGCGTAGCGGAGGGTGCCGCTGCGCCAGCCGTGCGGCGTTCGCTCCGGCCGCCCGGGCCTTGCCCAGGTCGGCGCCGGCCCGCGGGTCCGGGCCGAGGTGCACGGCGGTGGCCTCGGGGAGGGCCCGGAACGGCAACCCGGCACGGGTGAGCCGGTAGCCCAGCTCAAGGTCCTCGCCCCCGTAGCCGGCCAGCTCCTCGTCGAACCCCCCCACCTCGCGGAACGCCACCGCCGGGACGCTGCTGTTGGCGCCGTTGAGGTTCCAGAAGCCGACCCGGGAGGGCCGCCAGCGATCGATGCGGCCGCCGTCGTCGAAGTCGATCCCCCCGACGGCGGCGCACAGTCCCCGCTCCTGCTCGGCGACGTGCGCCGCCAACGTGTGGGGCGCGGGCAGGCAGTCATCGTCGGAGAACAGGAGGATGGACCCGCAGGTCAGCGCGGCGCAAGCGTTGCGGGCCGCTCCCGCCGGAAGCCGCTCGGGCGTCTCGAACACCTTCAGCGAGAACGCCAACCCCATCGCCTCGAGCCGGGCCGCACTGCCGTCGTCGCCGCCGTTCAGGCAGACCACCCACTCGAACCGCTCGGGCTCCAACGTCTGCTGGGCGAGCGCCCCGGCCTTGCGCAGGAGCGCCTCCGGCCGCCCGCCGGCGACCGTCAGCACGCTGATGTAGGGACAGGCCACAAGGCGCCCTAGAGCCGGCCCAGGAAGCGGGTCAGCATGGCGTGGCCGGTCTCGGTGAGGATGCTCTCCGGGTGGAACTGCACCCCCCATACGGGGTGCTCGCGATGGATCACGCCCATCACGACGCGCTCGCCATCGTCGTCGCACCAGGCGTTGACACGCAGCGCGTCGGGCAGGTCCTCGATCACCAGCGAGTGGTAGCGCGTGGCCACCACGGGGCTCGGCAGCCCCTCGAAGACGCCGCTGCCGTCGTGCTCGACCGGGCTCGTCTTGCCGTGCATGATCCTGCGCGCCCGCACCACCCTCGCTCCGTAGGCCGCACCGATGGCCTGGTGCCCCAGGCACACCCCCAGGGTGGGGATGTCGGCGCCGTAGCGGCGGATGAGCTCGACCGACAGCCCGGCCTCCGCCGGGGTGCACGGCCCCGGCGACACGACGATGCCGGCCGGGGCCAAGCGGGTCACCTCGTCGAGCTCGAAGGCGTCGTTGCGCCACACCACGGGCTCCGCTCCCAGCTCACCCAGGTACTGCACCAGGTTGTAGGTGAACGAGTCGTAGTTGTCCACGACCAGGACCCTCGGCACGCTGCTCACCCGAGCCCTTCGGTGGCCATCTCGACGGCGCGCTTGAGCGCCGCGAGCTTGTTGAGCGACTCCTGCCACTCGGCCGCGGGATCGCTGTCGGCCACCACGCCGCATCCCGCCTGCAGGTGGAGACGCCCCGCCGCCACGACCACGGTGCGCAGGGTCAGGGCCATGTCCATGGCACCCGACACGCTCAGGTAGCCGAAGGCGCCGGCGTAGGGGCCGCGGCGCACCGGCTCGAGCTCGTCGATGATCTCCATGGCCCGGATCTTGGGGGCGCCGGACGCCGTTCCCATCGGCAACGTCGAGGCCAGGGCGTCGAGCGGCGTGCGGCCCGGCGCCAGCTCGCCCTCGACCGAGGACACCAGGTGCATGACGTGGCTGTAGCGCTCGACGCGCATCAGGTCGGCCACGCGGACGCTCCCGAAGCGGCACACCCGGCCCAGGTCGTTGCGGCCCAGGTCGACGAGCATGACGTGCTCGGCCCGCTCCTTCTCGTCCTCCAGCAGCTCGGCCGCCAGCGCGGCGTCCTCCTCGCCGTCGGCGCCACGCGGCCGGGTTCCGGCGATGGGGCGCGTCTCCACGCACCGCCCGTCGCTGCGCACCAGGCTCTCCGGGCTGCTGGACACCAGCGTGACCGGGCCTAGATCGAGGTAGCCGAGGTAGGGGCTGGGGTTGATCGATCGCAGGGCGCGGTAGATGGCGAAGGGGTGCACGCCCAGGTCGGCACTGAGTCGCTGACTCGGCACCACCTGGAAGATGTCGCCGGCGTGGATGTACTCCACGGAACGCTCCACGGCCGCCATGAAGGCCTCGCGCGTGAAGTTGCTGGTGAACGCGCTGAGCCGGCCGGCCCGGTCCCCGGGCACGCCCGGGAGCGGCCCGCGCAGCCGCTGGTAGGTGGCGTCGACCAGCGCCCGGGCCCGAGCCTCGTCGGCCGCATCCCCTTCGAGGGCGGGCGCCACCACGTAGAGCCGCCGGCGGAGGTGGTCGAAGATGACGAGCACCTCGGGCTCCACGAACAGCAGGTCGGGTACCGACAGCTCCTCCGGGTTGGCGTCGGGGAGCTGTTCGTACAACCGGATCAGGTCGTAGCTGGCGTAGCCCACGGCGCCGGCCCAGAACGGGGGCAGCTCGGGCGCCGGAGCCGCGGCCCGGACCGTCATGTCCCACAGCGCGCGAAGCGGGTCCCGGCTCTGGAACCGATCGGTGCCGCTCGGGCCCGTGAGGGTCACCTCCTCGCCGTGGACCTCGATGCGGCGGCGCTGGCCGGTGCCGATGAAGGAGTAGCGCGCCACCCGCTCCCCCTGCTCGACGCTCTCGAGCAGGAACGACGGATGGCCGGCGACCTTGAGGTAGGCGGTGAGCGGCGTCTCGAGATCGGCGAGCAGCTCCCGGTAGACGGGGCGGACACGACTCTCGACACGAGTGGGGTCAGACAAGGGATTCTCCGATTCCGGGCGGGGGCTGGCCGGCGCGAGGCCGGCGCGTCAGGCGAACGTCAGGCGACGGCGTGGCGCCATCGCCCGAGGGCCCCGGTCCAGGAATGGAGCACGGACATGGCAGGAGTATACCGGCTCACAACCGCGCGGCGCGTCGGCAGGTGGTGGCCGCGCCGGGGCTCAGCCCTCCCCTTCCTCGGGCAGGAACATCCCGACGGCGTGGTAGCCGGCGTCCACGTAGACGGTCTCCCCCGTGACGCCGCCGCCCAGCTCGTCGCACAGCAGGGCCATCGCCAGGCCGCCCACCTCGCGGGCCTCGATGTTGCGCCGCAGCATGCTGCGGGCGCCACCCTCGCTGTAGAGGTCGCCGAAGCCCCGGATGGAGCGCGCCGCCACGGTCCGCACCGGTCCGGCGGAGATGGCGTTGACGCGGATGCCCTGTGGGCCCAGATCGTAGGCGAGGTAGCGCATGCCCGCCTCGAGCGCCGCCTTGGCGACGCCCATCACGTTGTAGTGCGGCACCACGCGCTCGGCCGCGAGGTAGCTGAGCGTGACGATGCTGCCGCCTCCGTCCATGAGCCTCGCGGCACGGTCGGCGACCGTCACCAGCGAGTAGGCCGAGACCTCCAGCGCCGTGTTCCAGTCCTCACGCCGGGTCTCGGCGAAGGGGTGCTCGAAGGTGGCGGGTGGCGCGTACGCCAGCGCGTGGACGACGTAGTCGAGCTGGCCCATCTCGGAGGAGAGCGTCGCGAACAGCGCGTCGAGCTGCTCGTCGTTGGTGACGTCGCACTCCGCCAGCACCGTGCCCTCCATGCCGGCCGTGAGCTTCTCCAGGGTGGGCCGCAGACGCTCTCCCTGGTAGCTGAAGGCCAGCCGCGCGCCAGCCTGGGCGAGCGGCTCCGCGATCGCCCACGCCAGCGAGCGCTGGTTGGTGACGCCCATGACGAGGCCGTTCTTCCCGCTGAGATCGATGCCGAACACTGGTGCTCCCTCCCGACGCCTGAGGCGGCCGAAGCCACACACGAAGGCGTTCGCTCGCGATTGGCTGCGCCAGTCTACCCCGCTCGCCTGGCGTCACCGTCGCTGCTCGCGGTGCCTACCCTATCTTGGGATGCCTATCCTTCGGCCATGAGGCGATCGAAGCGCTCCCGCGCGTCGCTGGCCTTGCCACGCTCACCGCGCGCTTCCCACACCGCAGCCAGCCCCTCCCACGCGACCTCGCTGAAGGGCTCGTGCTCCGCCCATCACCTTGCGCAGGCGGTAGAGGGTGGTGTGGAAGCTGCTCGACGCCTTGGACTCGCTCTTGCCCGGCCACAGCGCCTCGGCGACCTCGAAGGTGGTCACGCCGGACCGGTGCTCGAGCAGGTAGAACAGCAACTCGAGCGCCTTCAACGAATCCCAGTCGAGACGTTCCCCGTC
Source organism: Deinococcales bacterium (assembly GCA_037386005.1). GTDB lineage: Bacteria > Deinococcota > Deinococci > Deinococcales > Trueperaceae > JASBRS01. The sequence goes on from JARRMM010000048.1 coordinate 14,882, forward strand.
GCGGGTGATGACGGGGTGCCCGAAGCCCTTGGCCGTGACCACGCCCTCGAGCGGCTGCCGCAGCTCGGCGATGCGCTTGAGCCGTACCTCGACGGCCTCGAGCAGCTCGGCCTTGTCGAAGGGCTTGGTGAGGTAGTCGTCGGCCCCGAGCGCCATGCCCTTGCGCATCGAGCCGCGATCCTCCATGGCGGTCAGGAACAAGAACGGCACGGCTCGCAGCTCCTGGACCGAGCGGGCCTGACGGTAGAACTCGAAGCCGTCCATGTCCGGCATCGAGATGTCCGACACGATCACGTCCGGCCGCAGCCCCTCGTGCAGCTCGCCAAGGGCCTCCATCGGGTTGTCGAAGGTCAACACGGCGTACCCGGCACCGACGAGGCTCAACTCCGTGACCTTGAGCGTTCCGGGTTCGTCATCCACGACCATCACGAGCGTCGTCGACATCAACCGAGTCTACTCCACCCCGTCGACGGCCGCGTATGAAGGAATCGACCACCGGCGGCCCTCACGGCGCTCGGCGCGACGGTCAGTCGTCCCACTCCTCGGTCTCCTGGTAGTGCACCAGCGCCGAGTACTCCACCGTCGTGTCCAGCGCCGTGGTGGAGAACTTGACGTCCACGATGACCGTGTCCCGGTCGAGCGAGGCGACGAAGTCGTTGATGCGGGTCTCGAACAGCTCGAAGTTGTTCGAGCTGATCAGCTTGAACTTCGGTTCCATGCGCTACCTCCTGCCCTCAGTCCCAGCAGCTGGCTGGGGTCGTCACCCATGATGGCGTCGACGCCGGCGGCGCTCAGCGAGCGCATGGCGTCGGGGTCGTTGACGGTCCAGACGTTGACGGCGACGTCGCGGGCGTGGGCGGCGCGCACGTAGCGCTCGCTCGCCAGCGGGTAGCGCGGGTGCAGCGCATCGACGTGGAGCCAGCCGGGCCGGGGACGGCCGCCGCGCCGGCGCACCGTGGTCTCGTCGTAGAGCAGCCCCACCCGCAACGAAGGATCGAGCAGCCGCACCCGCGCCAGCGACCGGGGGTTGACGCGCGAGACCAGCACCCGGTCGGTCATCGCGGCATGGGCCGTGCCAGGCTCTGCCCGGTTACCGGCCGTCCCCCCACCACCTCGTCGTGAAGAAGCACCAGCACACCGTCGAGGGTCCGCTGCACGTCGAACTCGATGCCGTCGAGACCGTCGTCGAACGCTCGGCGGAACGCCCTCAGGGTGTTCTCCGGCTCCACCCCTCGGGTACCGCGGTGACCGACCAGCAGGGGCTTCTTCGGTCCCCGCACGCCGGGAAGCGGGCGCCCCCGCCAGCCGGCCCGCCACAACGCCAGCGCGGCGGCGAGCGCGACGACGAAGGCCAGCGCGTCGGGCACGGTCGCGAACGGTCCCCGGAGCATCCCCGCGAGTATAGCCTCGGGACGCCCCCGAAGCCGCCACCTGCCGGCGAGAACGTGCGCAGGGACGGCATCGCTTCGGCGGGGCCCTGCTAGCATGATGCGTCGTGAACCCTTCCGAGGCCGCCAAGCCCCGCCCGCGTCGCGAGTGGATCATGGCCCTGCTCCAGCCGCTCGCC
>JARRMM010000049.1:0-14532 GCA_037386005.1 Deinococcales bacterium
AGGGCCATCAGCAGCCAGCGTTCCCAGGCCTGGAGCCGGTGCATCAGGTAGCCCGCACCGCCTGCCGCGAGCAGCACGATGCCGACCAGCGCGAACACGAAGCGCGGGACGATGACCAGGAGGGCCTGTCCCGTGCTGAGCCCCTCCACCACCGGCACGATGAGGAGGGCCGTGCCGCTGTACGAGAGCAAGAAGGTGAAGCCGATGAGGTACTTCGGAAGCGCGACCATCGCGGCGTACAGACCGGTCTGGATCGGGTTGGTCTTGAACACCGACGCGGCCGCGTAGGCCGACAGGCCGACAGGGGGCGTGATATCGGCCAGCACGGCGTAGTAGAAGAGGAACATCTGCGTTGCCAGCAGCGCGGCCTGCTCCGGAACGCCGTTGGCGACCGCCAGCTTCTGGATGGCTGGCGCGACCAGCGCCGAGGTGAGCACGTAGGTGGCGATGGGCGGTACGCCCATACCGAGCACCAAGCTGAACAGCGCCGCCAGGATGGTAGCGATCGCCAGGGACTGACCCGAGACCGCCAGCAGGATCTCGGACACCTTGGATGCCAGCCCGGTCAGCACCATCATGGTCATGATCATGTTGGCGGCCACCACCGCCCCGCCGATGGGGATGAGGTGGCTGAAGCCGTCGGCCAGTCCTTGGAAGAGCTTGCCGATGGGGGGACGGACGGTCGGGTCGAGGTAGGCGAGCACGATGAAGGCGAAGATCGCCAGAGTCACGGTGAGGTTGACCGAGTAGCCCAGGTAGATCATCACCAGGATCAACAGCACCGGCAGGAAGACGTAGCCGTACCGCAGGGCGTAACGTCGATCGATGCCCTCCACCGCCGACACCGTCTCGAGCTTCATCTTGCGGACGTAGAACTCGTTGTAGGCCCACACGGCGATGAGCAGCAGGACCATCGGTCCGATGGCCATGACGATGATCTGGAGGTAGGGGATCGCCAGCAGCTCGACCATCACGAACGCGATCGAGCCCATGATCGGCGGTGTGATGTAGGCGATGGTGCCGACCGTGGAGCTGAGACCCGCACGATGAGGCGGTTGTAGCCCGCCCGCTTGAAGAGCGGCTCGTTGAGCGTCGAGACGAACAGCGTGTCGGCGGCGCCGGAGCCCGAGAACCAGCCCATCATCACCGCCATGACGCTGGTGGCGCGGCCGGGGGCCGCAGGGCTCTTGCCGACCAGCAGGAAGGCGATGTTGGCGATGATCTCCCCGAAGCCCAGGGCCGAGATGACCGCGCCCAGGATGGTGAAGTACACCAGGTACTTGAGGGAGACCCCCGTGATGATGCCGAACAACCCGGCTTCGGTCTCGGCGTAGAGCTTGCCCAGCAGCATGTCGAGCGGGAAGCCGGGGCTCTGCAGCGTGCCCGGGACGAGGTAGCCGTAGAGGTTGTACAGGAGGAAGATCAGCACCAGGCTGGGAAGGACGGGGCCTAGCATGCGGTAGACCAGGCCGAGCACCAGGAAGGTCAGGCCGAAGGACATCACGAGGTCCCAGGGCACCGGGAGCATGGCCCGGCTGACCAGGTCGTTGAACTGCAGCAGAAGATAGAGGAAGGGCGCCACGCTCATCATCGCCGCGACCAGGTCGAAGGCCCGGGCCACGCGTGGGAGCACGGCGGGAAGGACGGCGACGGCCCAGAACAGCGTGGTGGCGAGCTCGACGACCAGGGGCATGCCGAGCCGCCAGAACGCGTACAGTGGCACGACCGCCAGCGCCACGAAGATCCACGAGCCGACCCCCACCCGGGTCGGCTTGCGGGCTGCCATCAGCAGATACCCTGCCAGCACCAGCAAGAACACGTGGGCAGCGCGTTCGACCTGCGTCAGGTCGAACAACGGGATCTCGCTCCGTGACCACGGCATGTACGGGTGGAGCACCAGATACAGGTGGTACAGGGTCGCGACCAGCAGGACCCCGAAGGTGATGCGCTTCAGAACGGTGGCCACAGCAGCGTGATCTCCAGGCATCGGTCTCGAAGCGTGGTGCGGTAGCCCCCGAGGCGCACGTCCATCCCTACCACCGTGCAGTAGTCGAGCGAGCGCGTGCGCTGCGGGCGGAGGCGTGCGTTGATGCGGTAGGTGCCGCTGGTGTAGTAGTTCTCGGTCTTCTCGTCGGTGCGCATCCGGAAGTGGTCGAAGCCGGTGCGAAGGTCGAAGCCGATGCGCACGGGCCCGCCGGTGACGGAGTTGGTGAAGGCCACGTCGCCGCTCTGCCAGGCCCAGAGCCACAGCACCCGGTCGCCGGAGGCGCCCTGGTCGGTGTGCAGCCGGACCGGGCGCGCCAGCGCCAGGAGGAGGACCCCCACCACCAGGATGGGGGTCCAGATCAGGGCTCTACGCATCCGTTACTGGATGGCTCCGACTTCCTTGTAGTAGCGCAGTGCGCCGGGGTGGAAGGGGATCGTCGTCTTGCCGATCAGCTTGGCCGTGTTGGCGACGGTGGTGTCCTTGGAGGGCTTGATGGCGTCGTGCAGGTCCTGGATGTGGCCGAACACCGTCTTGGTGATGGTGTACGCGACGTCGTCGGGCAACGAGGCGGGGCAGGCGAAACGGTTCCAGAACGCCAACGTGGTGGTGTTGCCCGCGGTCCCGTAGGTGGCGGCCGGGATGGTTCCTACGACGCCCAGGCCCGGGAAGCGGTCCATGAAGGTCTTGACCGCGCTGCCGTCCGGGCTGAGCGACACCAGGGCCAGCTTCTTGCCCTTGCGAGCCAGGGTCGTGGCGAGCTCGCTGATCGAGCCGGTCGGGATCCCGCCGGACCAGAAGTACGCGTCGAGCGTGCCGTTGGCGAGCCCGTCCGCGGACTCCGCGGCGCCCAGGCGCGACCACTTGGTGAACGAGTCGGTCTTCACGCCGGCGGCGTCGAGCACCAGCAAGCTGGTGTACTCGGTGCCGGAGCTGGGGGCGCCCGTCGACACACGCTTGCCCGCCAGGTCGGCGAGGCTGGTGATGCCGGAGTCGGCCGTCGTCACGATCTGCAGGTAGTTCGGGTAGGTGACCCACAGGATGCGTGACGGAGCCGGGTTGCCCTTGAACTTCTCGTGGGTGCCGTTGTACGCGACCAGGGCCGAGTCGGGCAGCGAGAGCTCGCAGTAGTAGACGCCGCGGCCCGGGTCGGTCTTGTCACGCAGCAGCAGGTTGTTGTCGATGGACGCCGCGGTCTGGATGGCCGTGGCCGAGATGCCGGCGTACTTCGACAGCATCTGGGCCACCTGGGTGCCGTAGTAGAAGTACACGCCGCCGGTCCCTCCGGTGCCGATGACGATCTGCACCCGCTGGGCGAGCGCCGATCCGAACAGGGCCGACACCAGGATGAAGAGAACGAGCCACGAACGTTTCACACCGACCTCCTAGGTTTGGGCGAACGCAAGGTTCGCCCATCACGATACGCGGGGTCGGCGCCGCAGCGGACGTGTGTATCGATGCCATGAAGGACCCATCGCGTCCCCCGGGGTCGGCGCCGCAGCGGCTGATTCCGCTCGGTGAGTCCCCGGGGCGGTGCGGAAGGAGCCGCCCCCGTGGCGAGGGGCCCGCGGCCACCGTTCACGGCTCGTTCACAATCCGGAAACGCAAGCTTAACGGAGGGCCTCGATGATGAAGCTGGGTGACGTGGCTGTTGGGCCTGTCCGAGGGGCGGAGCCCCTGGGGGTTCGGCGCCCGGAAGAGTCGAGGAGGAGCATGATGAGAACCCTGTCGAGAATCCTACTGGCGGTAGGCGTGATGATGGCGTTGGGGGTGACGTTGGCGTTGGGCTTCGACGAGAGCCGCATCGACTTCCAGAACGAAGACCTCGAGACGGCCTACGTCGCGCTCGATCAGACCGGTGAGGGCTTGACCGTCGTCCTGTCGGCCACCAAGGTCGCAGGCTACGTCGGAACGATGGATGTCGAAGACAACATCAACGACTTCGACGAAGACGACTTCGACACGGGCGACATCGTGAAGTACCTGGGGCAGCGCCCCTGGTCGCCCAAGACCTTCCCAGACGTCGTGGAAGTCAAGCATGCGTCGACCTTCTACACCATGGTCCGCCTGCGCCACGACCAGATGGCGACCACGGTGACCGATGCCTACCTGGCACGGTTGGCCGATCTCGGCTACGCGGTCAGCGAACAGTCGCTGACCACCAACATCACCGTCTACACCCTGACGATGGGTGAAGACACCGTCCGCATGGTCGTGGCCCGCCGGGGCGCCGATACCCTGGTGACCCTCTCGCAGATGTGAGCGCGCTCCGCGCTCGCGCGAGAGGAGCGAAGACGCCGACCCATCGGTCGCGTTGCACCGGCGTACGCGGGGCGGGTCGGCCGCCGACCCGCCCCGCGGCCTGTCCGGGCACGTCCTCTCAGCGCGGCGTGGAGTTGCGCCCGGCCGAGCGCCGGTGCCGACAGCGCGTACGGCCGGGACGAAGGGTGAGCACGGCTGACCGGTCCACGGCTCAGCGCTTGCCTGGAGACGCATCGGCGGTGAGCGATCGGCGCCCGAGGAGAGCGTGCCATGACGGCAGGAACCGCAGCAGCCTGGGTCCTGTTCGTCTCCAGCGACGAGACGGTGGTGGACCCTCTCGAGCGGCAGTGTCAGCGAGAGCACCTCGGCGTGGCGCACGTGTCGAGCGCTGAGGAGGCCGCGCGGATGGTGCGGGGCAACGGCCCGGACGTGATCGCCTTGGACCTCGACCTCCCGGACGAGGACGGGTTCGACGTGATGCGGCGCATCCGGGAGCTGTCGGACGTGCCCGTCATCCTGCTCTCGGAGAACGGAGCCGGCGTCGACGAGGTGGTGGGACTGACCCTCGGCGCCGACGACTTCGTGCCGCGTGCGGTGTTGCCACGGCTGTTCGTCGCGCGCGTCAAGGCGCTCCTGCGGCGGGTCCGAGTGGGTGGCGCACGCGACCACTACCGGCTCGGGCCGCTCGAGCTCGATCCCGCCCAGTATCGGGCGACCGTACACGGTCACGAGGTGACCCTGACGCTGAGTGAGTTCCGCCTGCTGGAGGCGCTGGTGCGGGTGGCGGGCATGGCGTTGTCGCGGCGCCAGCTGCTGGAGGCCACCTCGCCCGAGCGCGACGCGCTCGAGCGGACGGTGGACGTGCACGTCAGCAACATCCGCAGGAAGCTGGAGCCGCACGGACTGGACGGCCTGCTGGAGACGGTGCGTGGCGTGGGGTACCGCGCTTCGCCCCCTCCCGATTGATCCTCCCGGCGCTCCGCCGCGCCGGGGGTCGGCTGTGACGCCGGCTCCCGGCAGCCGGGGCGAGCCCCCTATCATGCGGGGAAGGGAAGGCAGCGGCGAGGTGGCGATTGAACCAGCCAGAGGATCGGTCCCTGGTCCTACTCGCCGACCGTGATCCTCGTTTTGTCGCCGCGTTGGAGGCAGCTCTCCGACGTCAGCGTCTTCATCCGGAGCGTGTTGGGGAGGGGGACGCTTGTGGGCCCGCCATACGGCGCCTGCGGCCCGACGTGGTCGTGGTGGCGGATCGTCTGCCCGACGCCCGTGCCGTCGACGTGCTGAGGGCCGTCCGGGCGATCTCGGACGTGCCGGTGCTGGTGCTGCTGCGGACGGGCGGCGTCATGAACGAGCTGCTGCACTTCGGGCTCGGCGCCGACGACGTGGTATGGCTGCCGGCGTCGCCACGGGTGGTGGCGGCCCGAGCAGCGAGGTTGGCCCGCCGTGCCGCTGAAGGGGGTGAGCGGCTCACGTGCCGGGTCGGTCCGCTCTTGATCGATCGCTACCAGCACACCGTCTGCTTCGACGGCCGCACGGTCGACGTGACGCCGCTCGAGTACCGGCTCCTGGTGACGCTGGCGAGCGCCCCCGGCCGCGCCTTCAGCCGCAGCGAGCTGTTGGGGGAGGTCATGCCCGCCAGCGACGCCCTCGAGCGCAGCATCGACGTGCATATCTGGAGCCTGCGCCGGAAGCTCGAACGCGTCGGTGGCTACGGCGTGCTCGAGACGGTGCGCGGGGTCGGCTACCGCCTCGTCGAGGCGGACCTCGCCCTGGCCTGAGGGCCGCTGCCTCGCAGCCCGACGATCAGCGGCCGGAGCGACCGCCGCGTCCGGGGACGGGCGGCGGCGCACCGCGCCCGGTCGTGGAGCTGCTCTTGGGGCCGCTGCCCGCGCCGCGGGTCTGGGGCTGCGGCGTGCGTGCGGCGCCGCCTCCACGCGCGGGGGGGTTCCCGCCCTCGAGCGACAGCCCGCCGGTGCTGACGAGCCGCTCGAACTCCTTGGAGTCGACCGAGCGCGCCAACCCCACCTCGAAGCTGATGAGCCGCTTCAGGTGGATCTCGGCCAGGTTGGCGTCCATGGTGACCATGCCGAGCGACCCGCCCATCTGGATCTGAGCCGGGATCTGGTGCGTCTTGCCCTCACGGATGAGGTTGCGGATGGCGGGCGTCGCGATCAGGAACTCGTACGCCAACGCTCGCCCATCGCCCGTCGACTTGGGGATGAGCTGCTGGGTGAGGATCGCCTGCAGGTTGTTCGCCAGCTGGACGCGCACCTGCTCTTGCTGCGCTTCGGGGAAGACGTCGATGATGCGGTCGATCGCCTCCGAGGCGGTGTTGGTGTGCAGGGTCCCGAGGACCAGGTGGCCGGTCTCGGCGGCGGTGACCGCCGCTCCGATGGTCTCGAAGTCACGCATCTCGCCCACCAGGATGACGTCGGGGGCCTGGCGCAACACGCTGCGCAGGGCGGCGTGGAAGTCCTTGGTGTCCTCGCCCACCTCGCGCTGATTGACGATCGAGCTCTTGTGCTGGTGGAAGAACTCGATGGGATCTTCGATGGTCACGATGTGCTTCTGGTACTCCTCGTTGATGAGGTCGATCATGGTCGCCAGCGTGGTCGACTTGCCGGAGCCGGTCGGCCCCGTCACCAGCACCAGGCCGCGCGGCAGCCGCGCCGTCTCCGCCACCTCGTTGGGGAGCCCGAGCTCCGAGAAGCTCATGACCTCCTCGGCGATGGTACGCATCACGCCGCCCACCGAGCCGCGCTGCTGGAAGACATTGACGCGGAAGCGCCCGTGGCCCGAGAGGCTGAAGGAGAAGTCGAGGTCCTTGCGCTCCTCGAAGTTGCGCTGCTTCTTCTCGTCCATCAGCGCGTACATCAGCCGCCGGGTGATGTTCGGCGTGAGGGGGTCGTAGTCGGTCGGACGCCACTCGCCGTCGAGCTTGAGCATCGGCGGGAGCCCGACCGTGAGCAGGAGGTCGGAGGCGCGGCGCTCGATGGCCATCTTCAGCAGGTCGACGATGTCGGCCTGGATCTGGGTGGAGCGGATCTGGTCACTCATGGGCGTCCTTCCCCTGGAGGGCGGGAGCGGGGCTCAATCGGCGGTCCGGGCCAGGACCTCTTCCAGCGTGGTGATGCCCTGGAAAGCCTTGTGGATGCCGTCCTGCCTCAGCGTGTGCATCCCGTTCTTGATGGCGATGTCGCGGATCTCGAAGGCGGAGGCCTCCTTCACGACGGCGTGCTCGATGTCGTCGTCCACCACCAGCAGCTCGTGGATGGCGTAGCGGCCGTTGTAGCCGCTGCCGCCGCACTTCTCGCAGCCCACCCCGCGGTAGAGCTTGCGGCCGCGGGTCTCCTCCTCGGTCATGCCGAGCCGGCGCAGCACGTCGGGTTCCGGCGTGTACTCGACCTTGCAGTCCTGGCACACCCTGCGGACCAGGCGCTGGGCCAGCACGCCGATGAGCGACGCCGAAACGTTGAACGGCTCGATCCCCATCTCGGTGAGGCGGGTCACGGCACCGGCGGCGTCGTTGGTGTGCAGCGTGGCGATCAGGAGGTGGCCGGTCAGGGCAGCCTCCATCGAGATCTTGGCGGTCTCGTGGTCGCGGATCTCACCGACCATGATGATGTCCGGGTCCTGCCGCAGGAAGGCGCGCAACGCACGGGCGAAGTCGAGCCCCGCCTTCATGTTGACCTGCGTCTGGTTGATCCCCGGGATCTCGTACTCGACCGGGTCCTCGATGGTGGTGACGTTCACGTCGGGAGTCGCGATGCGCTTGAGGATGCTGAAGGTCGTGAACGACTTGCCCGAGCCGGTCGGACCCGTGATCAGGAACATGCCGTAGGGCTTCTGGATCACGTCGCGGAACGATTGGAAGTTGTAGTCGGCGAAGCCGAGCTGCTCGATCTCCGGGATGTCGGTGGCGCGCTTCAGGAGGCGCATGACCGCCTTCTCGCCGTAGACCGTGGGCAGCGTCGAGAGGCGGAGGTCTACCTCGGCGCTCTTGTCACGGAAGCGGACGCGACCGTCCTGCGGCACCCTGCGCTCGGCGATGTTGAGCCCGCCCATGATCTTGATGCGTGCCGCCATGGCGCTCGCCGTCGACTTCGGCATGGTCATGTACTCGCGCAGGGTGCCATCCTTGCGGACGCGCACCACCACGTTGGTCGGCCGGGGCTCGATGTGGATGTCCGAGATGTCGTTCAAGACCGACTCCCGGATGATGTTGTTGACCACCTTCACCAGCGCGTTGTCGTCGATGGCGCTGGTGTCCTCTTCCTCCTCGCCGGCGCTGGTACCGACCTCCTCGACGAGCGCCTTCGCAAGCTCGTCCATGTCGCCGCCCTCGTGGTAGAAGCGGTTGATCGTGCGGGCCAACGTGTCCTCGGTGGCCACGGCCGGCTGGATCTCCTTGCCCGTGATGAGCCGGATATCGTCCAGGGCGAACACGTGGCGCGGGTCCTTCATCGCCACCACCAGCGTGTTCCCGTCGAGGCGGATCGGCATCGCCTGGTAGCGGCGCGCGGTCTGCTCGGGGACCAGGCTCACGGCGTAGGGGTCGACCTTGACGCCGTCGTCGATGAACTCGTAGCCGAGCTGCATCGCGAGGCTCCGGGCCAGCATCTCCGGGCTGATCTTGCCCGACTGGACCAGCGTATCCTCCAGCCGGCCCCCGCCCGCCCGCTGCTTGTTCAGCGCCTCGTCGACGTCGGTCTGGGTCACGTAGCCGAGATCGACCAGGATCTCACCCAGCGGCTTGACCCGTCCCAGCTTGGCCTGCTCCTCGAGCGCCTTGCGCAGCTGCTCGCGCTTGAGCTTCTTGTTCATGAGCAGCGTTTCGCCCAGGCGCCCCTTATCGTCGGCGTACATCTGGTCGATGCGCTTCATGACCTCGCGTTCGGGCGCGGCCACGAACGTCACGGAGCGCTGCACGATGGCCTCGATGTCCGGCATGCGGCGCGGGTCGGCGATGGCCACCACCAGCTGATCGTCATCCAGACGGTAGGGCACGGCGCTGAACTGCACGGCATCGAGCCGTAGCAGGGTGGACGCCAGCCGCTCGTTCACGGGCTCGTCGTCGAGCGACGGCTGGTACATGATGCCCATCTGCTCCGCCAGGAGCTGGGCCAGCCGGTCCTCGTCGAGCGCGCCCTGTTTGACCAGGATGCGGCCGAGGAGACCTCCGGTGCGGTGCTGCTCCTCCACCGCGCTCGAGAGCTGCTCCTCGCTGATGAATCCCTTCTCCACGGCCAACGACCCCAGCCGCTGACTGATGTCCACTTCGAAGTCGGGCGGAGGTTCCTGCCCGAGCTCGGGGTAGTAGGTGGCGATCGCCCACTGGAGCTCCTTCTGGAGCGCCTGGTAGGGCTCGACCAGGCAGCCGGAGGAGTCCTCGACCTCCTCGATGGCCAGGGCGTCAAGGGGGTCCTCGAAGGCGACGCGGAGGCGGTTCCCATCGATCGCGAAGGGCATGGCGCCGACCTCGAAGGCGAGATCGGCGGGGATCTTGCTGAGGGCTTCGGGCATGACGTCGACGCGCGGGAGCACCACCAGCGGGATGCCGATGGACTCCTCGATGGCCCGGGCGATGCGCTGCTCGGAGATCACCCCGATGTTGACGAGGATGTCCGCCAGCCGGCCCCCGACCTCGGCGTGCCGGCTGATGGCCTGCTGCAGCGACTCGTCGTTGACGTAGCCTCGCTCGAGCAACACCGCGCCCAAGCGCTTGTCACCGATGGACAGGACGGCCACGTTCACCTCCTCGTAAGATCATTCTCTCAAGATGGCGCACCATTCGCGTATGAGGAAGCTTACCCGGGGACAGGGGATCGACCAGGATCGACACGAGCCCCGCGAGGTTGGCCCCCAGGACGTCGGTGAACAACTGGTCGCCGATCATGGCGGTCACGGCGGCCGACGTCCCGAGGCGGCGCAGCGCCCGGCGGAAGGCGGGCGCGAACGGCTTGCCGGAGAGCGCCAGCGCTTCGACGCCGAGGCGGGACGCCACGGCAGCGACGCGCGCGGGCTCCCCGTTCGAGAGGATGAGCACGGGGAAGCCGGCTTCCGTGAGCTGGCGGAGCCAGTTCTCCACGGCCGGGGCCAGGGACTCCTGGGCGGCCGCCATGAGGGTGTCGTCGAGATCGACCATGACCCCCTCGATCCCCAGCTCACGCAGCATCTCTGCCGTGATCTGGTGAACGCTCGCCACCCTGACGTCAGGGCGCAGCATCTGTGAAGTGTAGCACGCCTCCAGCCGCCCGCGAGCGGAAGGTTTCACGACGGGGCCGGACTTCCCGGGGGTTGGCCCGGCGGCCTGGGGGTGGCGGGTGGGGCGGCCGGCACGCTGAGGTGTAGACCGCATCGTGCCGGAGTGTAGCGGGTGGGCCCTTACGAGCTTCTTACCTGGAGCGCCTGCCTGAGCAACGGGAGGAACGTCTCCGGATCGTCGATCCAGGGGTAGTGCCCGGCCTCGAGCAGGCTCGTCAGGGCGTGGGGAAGCCGTTCGAGCGCCGCCTCGGCCTGGGCCGGGTAGGCCGTGGCGTCCTGCGTGCCGATCAGCACGACGGTGGGCAGTCGCAGCACGGCGAGCTCCGTCAGGACGTCGAGGCGCCACACCCCGGCAGGCTCGGGTGCCTCCTGCGGTCCGAACAGGGCGGTGGCGTCGGCGTGCTCCAACCGGAGGCGGCTCGACGGGTCCGGGAACTGCATGCGGTCGAAGAGCGTCTTGGCGTTCACCCAGCCGAAGGCCTGGTCCACGAGCAGGTCCGGATCCAGCGTCTCGGGATCGGCCAACGCGCTCTCGGGCGGGAGCGCGTCGTCGAGATGGCCGACCTCCTGCGCCGCGCGGCGCTGAAGATCGCGTGCGAGCAGCGGCATCGAGAGCCAGGGGTTGACCATCACCAGACGCTCGAAGTGCTGCGGCGTGCGGGTCGCCGCCCGCACCGCTACCTGCGCCCCGAATCCGTGGGCCAGGAGTGTGGCCTTCGGCGCCTCGAGCGCGTCGAGAACGGCCCGGACGTCATCGGCCAAGAGGTCGAGATCGAACGGAGAAGCGCTGTAGCTGCGGCCGGAGCCGCGCTGGTCGGCGTAGAGGAGCTGGAAGTCCTCCAACGCGTCGCCGACCAGGTCGCGGAAGGAGAAGCTGTTGTAGCCCGGCCCGCCGTGGAGGTAGTAGACGAGCGGCGCGTCGGCGGGGCCGACCTGCTCGACGTAGAGGTCGGCGTCGGTGCGTTCGATGTTGAGCGGACGGTCGAGGTAGCGCACGGCTTCGCTCATACGTCCACCCGCTGGAAGGTCCACACGCGGCAGCCTTCGGGAACGGCCAGCTCGGGCAGCTGCTCCGCCTCGACCACCAGGAGGTAGAGGTCGGGCTCCTCGCGGCTCTGGAGCAACGTCGCGCGCGTACCGCCGCGGCGCAGGTGGGCCGCCAGGTCGGTCAAGCGGGCCTGCGCCGCCCCGCCGGCGAGCTCGAAGAATCGGGTCTGGATGGGCCCTGATGCCATGCCCCCAGTGTAGGGGAGGGGGAGCGGACGAGGGCCGGACGGCGGGAGCGCGGCGTGTCAGAATGTGCGTTCGCTCGCTTCTGAGCCGTGAGGCGTGCGTGCTAGCATGACCCATGCAAGGCATGTGAGGCGGCGCGGCGATCTCGTTCCCGCGTCGCCGTTGCTTTGCAGCCCGTCTGGTACCGCCAGAGCCCTCCGGAGGTGGCGTCATGGACGAGCATGGAACCGGCCCCCGTCGAGCGCAGCGTACGCCCAGGCCGCGCAGCGCGTTCCATCCCCCCAAGAAGCGCACGCTCTCGGAGCTCCGACCGCTCGTGAAGCAGGGGCGCTACCGGATCGGGAACCATGCCGCGAAGCACGCCACCTGTGAAGGCTTCACCGAGACCGACATCGTGCAGACGGTGTTGTACGGCCGGGAGCTGATGCGCTACTGGGAGGACCAGCGCCTGCTGGTGCTGGGCTACCTGCCCGTCAGCGCCGCCGTGAAGATCCCCCTGCACGTGGTGGTGGAGTACAGCGCGCACCGCTGGGTCGACGTCGTCACCGCCTTCATCCCGCACGATCCGCACCGCGTGCCGTCGCGGGCGCGCCTGGCCGAAGCGCTGCGCTACGACCGCGATCAGCCACGTAGTCGTGTGATCGGGCCCTCCGAGCCGCAACGCTGAGATGAGCCGCGTCGAGGCGCTCAGTCCTCGTCGAGCGGCGTCAACCCCAGGGTCAGCATGTAGCTGTCGCTGCCGTCACGCCCGTCGTAGCGCCCTACCAGCTCGAGGAGCTCGCGCTGCAGGCTCTTGGCGTCGGCGTGGCTCAAGCGTAGCGGTAGGTTGGCCATGTACACCGCGGGGCCGTCCTCCTCGAGGAGGCGCCGGAACAGGGGCTCGTCGTCCTCGGGATCGCCCGAGGGGCGGATCGAGACGCGTTCCGCCGGATCGAGCTCGAGCCGCCAGCCCCATCGGTGGAGGTTCCGTTCGGTGTCGCTGAGGGTCCGCACGAAGCCCCCGACGAGACGGCGTTGGGGCCCCCGCAGCAGCGCCTCGAGCATGTCCCCCAGGTCGCCCTCCGGCACGCTCGCGAAGGGGATGAAGAAGGCGCTGGGCGCCCGGTAGAGGCGCACCGGCCGACCCGCCCGCTTCCGCTCGTGCGTGCAGGTGATGAGGCCGAGCGCCAGCATCCTCTTGACGCGGTACGCCATGTCCTTCACGGACACCCCCACCTCACCGGCGGCGGCCGCTGTGCTGCGCTCGCCGGTCATGAAGGGGCGCACGAACCGGATGCGCTCCGGATCGAGCAGGAACCGGGCCGCTGCGGGGTCCACCACGGCCGTTGCCACCCTAGTCGAGACGGCCTGTTCCATGTCGACTAGCCTACCCTCTAGCGTGACGGCATGAACGCTTCCCCTACCCCTACAACGAGGCCCCTGGGGGTCCGAAACTTCCGATTGCTATGGCTGGGTGAGACCGTGTCCGTGCTCGGCGACCAGTTCTACCTGGTGGGCCTGCCCTGGCTCACCCTGCGCCTGGGCGGCGACGGGCTCACCCTGGGCGCCGTACTGATGACGGCGGCGGTGCCGCGTGCGCTCCTGATGCTGCTCGGCGGGGCGATCAGCGACCGCTTCTCGCCCCGCCAGGTGATGCTGGCATCCAACGTGCTGCGCGCGATCGCGGTCGGGCTGCTGACCTGGCTGGTGGCCACCGGCACCATCGGGATCGCGCACGTCTACGTGCTGGCGGCGCTGTTCGGCACGGTGGACGCCTTCTACCACCCATCGCTGATGTCCATCGTTCCGTCGCTGGTGGGCAAGGACCGCCTCGAAGCGGCCAACGCGCTGGTCCAGGGCAGCGAGCAGCTCGCGATGCTGGTGGGTCCGGCGCTGGCCGGCGTGCTGATCGCGGCGGCGGGGTTGACGCCGGCGTTCGGCGTCGATGCGCTGACGTTCCTGTTCACCGTGACCACCCTGTTGGCGATGCGGGTGCCCGCCCGCACCGGTGACCGGGAGGAGGCGAACGTGCTCCAGCAGATCCGGAGCGGCCTCGGGTACGCCTTCCGGGCGCCCGTCATGCGCATCATGCTGATCTCGGTGGCCCTCCTGAACCTGGCCATCACCGGCCCGGCAGCGGTCGGTCTTCCGCTGCTGGCCGAGCAGCGGTTCGGCGGGGCGGCCGCCTTCGGCGTGATGATGTCGGCCTTCGGTGGCAGCACGCTGATCGGCGCGCTCCTGGCTGGCAGCCTCCTCCGGCGCCTGCCCCTGGGCCGGCTGATGACGCTGGCGCCGTTGCTGTTCGCCGTAGCGCTCGCGGCGGTGGGCTTCGCCGCCACGATGCCCGCGGCGCTGACCGCGCTGGCCGTGATGGGCCTGGGCGCCGGCGC
Source organism: Deinococcales bacterium (assembly GCA_037386005.1). Taxonomy (GTDB): domain Bacteria; phylum Deinococcota; class Deinococci; order Deinococcales; family Trueperaceae; genus JASBRS01. Next base: position 14,113 of record JARRMM010000049.1, read on the forward strand.
GCTCAACGTGCGCGCCGTGGCCTGGCTGCAGGGGGAGACCGACCCGGCCTACCGCGGCCGCGTGATGAGCCTGGTCATGTTCGCTTCCGTCGGCCTCGCGCCGCTGTCGCTGGTCGCCGCGGGAGCCTTGACCGCCTACGGATTCCCGCTGCTGTTCTCGGCGGCCGCGGGCCTGATGGCGCTGGTGACGCTGCTGGCGATGGCGACCCGGCCCATGCGCACGCTCGGATCGGCGTCGGCCAACGCCTGAGTCGACCCACGCGGCCGCGGCGCCCCCCCACCCGTTGGAGGTGGGCGGGGCGCCTGCTCGCGCGAGCTCGGCTCGCGGGGAGTCGACCGCTGCGGTCGCGTCCGCTCTCAGGGAGCCCGGGGGGCGCGGGCCGCGTCCCTCTGGGGGGAGTCCATGGACGCGGTCGCCTC
>JARRMM010000050.1:0-37549 GCA_037386005.1 Deinococcales bacterium
GTGCCGCCGAGCCCGAGGCCCGTCCGGCGGCCGCCGCCGAGGTAGCGCATCAGCGCGCGCGCCTGGGGCACCTTCTGGAGGAAGCTCTGGGCGTCGCTGCGCAGGGTGGCTTCGTCCTGCGCAAGGCTGGTGCGCTCGCTCGCGACCTTCTGCTGGGCCTGCGCACGTGCCACGGAGGGAACCGAGCCCGACTTGAGGGCGTCGATGTAGGCCTGGAGCTCCTGGCGGCGCAGGTCGAGAGCGCGCTGCCGCAGCGCATCCGCACGGTCGAGGAGCTGGGTGGCCTGCTGTCGGTCCGCCGCCGGCAGCTGGGCGATCAGCGTGAGCCTCAGCGCCTCGCGCTGCAGCTGCGCCATGGAGGGTGTCTGGCTGCTGGCCGCCGGTGGCGTAGCGGGTTGCGTCGTTCCGCCCTGCGCGCTCGCAAGCGCGACCCCCACCAGAACGGCGGTCGTCAGGGCGACCCTGGCGCCGAGCCGTAGCGTTCGTTTCATGCCGTCTCCTTTCCGAGCGCGGGCGGCGCTCGCCGCCCGTGGGTCGTCGGAGGCACCCTCGAGGGCGCCTACCACCCACGTTGCCCGCTGCCCGTGCAGGGGTAGCCGGAGCGCTGTGCAGGAGCTGTGCAGGCGCGCTAGCGGGCGGCGAGGCCCTCCGAGGTCGCCAGCCGTCCACGCGGGCCCGCTGCGCCCAGGGTGACCTGGAAGTCCGGCGACCAGGCGCCGGTGGCGTTGTCGCGCAGCGTGAACTCGATGGTCGAACGGCGCGCGAGCTCCTCCGGCTCGAGCCGGAGCCCGTACATCCCGAACGGGAGGGCGGTCGCCCCCCGGTCGCGCGCCCGCTGCCAGCCATCGAACCCCACGTGCAGCGTGAAGGGCGTCGCCCGTTCGATCTGCAGAGCACGCCCCTTGGGAAGCTCGTCGAAGGGCACGGTCTCGCGCCAGTGCCAGCAGACGGCCTCCGGCCGCGTACGGTCGTAGCGCTCCACCACGGCGTCGAGCAGCTCGAGGGGGTCGCCGGCGTCCCGCGCGAAGGCCAGCTTGAGGAACTCCGCGTGTGCCCACACCAGCGGCATGGCACTGCCCGAGGGCTTGCCGGGCTCCAGGAAGCGTTCCGGCACCGGATCGGCGTCCCATACCTGCTCGGGGATGAGCCCGGCCGGTCCGGTCATGGCGGCCATGGTCTGCAGCCCGGCCAGCGGGTCGTCCCCCTGCTGGAGGTTCAGGTGGGCGCGCTCGCCGGCCAGGAGCGGCCAGGCGCGCCCGATGCCGGTGCCGTCGAAGGGGCTGCCGTCGGTGTGCTCGCCGTAGCCGTCGTCGTTGTAGCGGTGGTAGGCGGTACCGGTCGGCAGGGGTACGGCCAGAAGCGCGTCCACGAGCGCGGTCGTCGCCTGGATCCGGGGGTCGAACGGCGAGCGGAGGCCGAGGCGCACCAGCGCCAGGTAGTCGAGGCTCACCAGCCCCGCCGCGTCGATCTGGTCCCCCGCGCGATTGCGGACATCGATCCGGCCGCGCATCCCCCCGGAGGACGGGGGCGGCGCGATGCGCAGGTAGTAGCCGTCGATGGCGTGCTGCGCGGCGAGCGGTCCGTCGTCGACGTAGGTCCAGTCCTCGATGCGTTCGTTCCAGCAGTCGGCGAGCGAGGTGGCGTAGGCGCGCTCGTCGCTGTCGAGGAAGGGCCCGGCGGCCACCAGCGCGGCGACCTCCACCGCCAGCGTGAACGGGTTGGCCCCTGCGTTCTCCTCCCAGCGGTCCTGCGGCGTCAGCGGGCCGGTGCGTGCCAGGAAGCCGGCGGCTGCGCGGACCATCGCCTCCACACCTTGCAGATCGTCGAGCGCATCGTGCTCCCGGAGCTTGGCGGCCAGCAGCAGCGGGAAGCCGACCTCGTCGAGCTGCACGCCTGTCCAGAACGAGCGACCGTCCGGGAACATGTTCTGGGTCCAGTGTCCGTCCGGCTGCTGCGTGCCGATCAGGTAGGCCAGCATGCGGCGCGCATCCTTCTGCTGGCCGGCGGCCAGCAGGCCGAGGCCGGTCTCCACCGCGTCGCGCGCCCAGACCAGGTGGTAGCCGCCCAGATCGTCCCTGGCGTTGCCCCACGGGATGCTGAGGCTGGCCACCACCGCGCCGGGGAACGCCTTGTCCTCGTGCACCTTCAAGACGGTGGCCGAGAGCAGGGCCTCATCGGCGAGCTCCTTCGGCAACGAAGGCGGGGTGAGGGTAGCTCCCCAGGCCTTCCAGGCCTCGACGAAGGCGCTGCGGGCGTTGGCGAAGCCGTGGGCCAGGCTGGAACGCGCCCGCGTCGAGGCCCCTTCGGCGGTCTCCGCCAGGCCGAGCGCCAGCACGCCCTCGGCATCCGGCAGCTCGCCCATCAGGGCGACGTTGCCGTGGTCGGCGCGATCGAAGGTCCAGGTCATGGCGCCGTGGCGCGCGAAGTCCTGCCATCCGTCGCTCGCTCCCACGTAACCCACGCTGCGCCGCGTGAATCCTGCGTCCGAGACGAGGGCCAACGCCTCCGCGCCGCCCCGGGCACACAGCGCGCCCCGGTCGTCGAGCCAGGCGTCGTTGTCGGCGCCGTTGGCGCCGAGGTGGGGTGCGAGCAGCGGGTACAGGCGCGCGTCCTCGCCCTCGAGTCGGTAGCGCACGAGCAGCGTCTCGCGTTCGGGGTCGGGCAGCACCTCCAGCGTCAGCCGGTAGCCGTCGCCCTCGTGAACGATCGTCGGCAGGGGCACCGTCGGCGCAGGCGTGGTGAGCCGGTAGCGCGCCACGCGCTTGACCTCGGCCCAACCGCCCTCGGTCGCGACGATGAAGCCCAGGTCGCGGATCTGGGGCTGGCCGGTGCTCGGGTAGTAGACCTCGTTGACGATGCCGTGGCCGAGCGTGGCCCACAGCCTGGAGGGGCCGAGCGCGGTGGTGACCAGATCCTTGGCGCTGGAGGTCCAGGTGGGGGCGATGCCGGGCGCACCGGGAGCGTTCACGGGATCAGCCCCCATGCGCGAAGTCCGGGTAGTCGGTCATCGCGCCGTCCACGAACACGGTGGTGCCGGTGACGTAGGCGGCCGCGTCCGACACCAGGACGGTCGCCATGCGGGCGATGTCCTGCGGCTCGCCCAGGCGGTTGAGAGGGATCTTGTCGAGCAGGTCGGCCAGGGTGTCGGGGTTGCTCCAGACCTGCTGGTTGATGGCGGTCTTGACGGCCCCCGGTGCCAGGGCCAGCACGCGCACGCCGTGGGGCGCGGCCTCCTGGGCCAGGGTCCGGGTCATCATGCCGGCGCCCGCCTTGGCGGCGGTGTAGGCGCTGTAGCCGCTCCACGGGATCACCTCGTGGACCGAGGTGATGGTGAGGATCACGCCGTGGCCGGCGGGCACCATCCGCGTCAGCGCCTGGCGGGCGCAGGCGTAGGCGCCGAAGAGGTTGACGTCGATCACCTTGCGCCAGGCGTCGGGATCGCTGCGCCACGCCTCGGCGCGGGCGCCGTCGATGCCGGCGTTGTTGACGAGGATGTCCAGGCCGCCCCACGCCTGGTCGATGCGCGCGAACATGGCATCGACGTCGTCGGCCGAGGAGACGTCGGCCTGGACCGGCAGCGCCTCGCCGCCCGCCTTCTCGACCCGCTCGGCCACCGCCCGCGTGGCGTCCTCTCCGTCGAGGAAGTTGATCGCCACACGGGCGCCCGCCTCGCCGAGCGCTTCGGCGATGGCGGCGCCGATCCCGCTGTTGGCGCCGGTCACCAGGGCTCTCTTGCCGTCCAGTCGGATCTGCATGAGCGTTCCTCTCCGCGCCGTGTCGGTGCTGATGGGAGGCCGCGTGCCATCTGGGGGCGGGCTGGCTCCGGGTCGGGGCGGCGGAGCGCGGCCGTCTCCGCGCCGTCCCCCGGGGACGAGCCTAGCGTCGGTCCGTGAGGACGGTGTGACGTGGATGGCACGTCCGAGGCGGCCGTCTCCGAACCCGGCGGGCTCGGTTCATGCAGCGCCGTCGTGTCCCGGGCGCTTCTGACGGGCCCTCACGGCGCTCCCGGGCCGGCGGTCCGGCCGCTCTCCGGTTCCGAGCTCCCGTCGCCCGTGCCGACCTCCGTGGCCGCGTCGGCCCTGGGCCGGCGTCGACCGCTCGTCGCCATCAGCCTGCCGTCGACGCCGACCCGGTAGCGCCGGCCGCGCCAGGTCACCCGGTTGCCGACCAGCCCGACCAGCCACACCGCTGCGCTGAGCAGATCGCGGACCGGCAGCCACGCCAGCCAACGCAGGATGTCGCGGCCGCCCGCCAGCGCCGTCACGCGCCAGGCCACCGCCAGTCGCAGCACGAGGGAGACGCCGAGCACCGCCAGCGACAGTGGGGACGCCCCGGTGAGGGGGACGAGCGCCACGGCGAGCGGGAGCGTGTGGGTGAGGAGGAGCCCGGGGTACTCGAGCGGACGGCTCACGCGCGTGGTCCGCGCCCACCGGACCTCGCGCTCCCACTGCTCCCGGAAGCTGGTCGCGCCGAGAACGCTGGCGACCACCGTGCGCGACATGCGCACGCGCAGGCCGAGGCGTGCGATCCGCATGCCGAGCTGGTAGTCGTCGGCCAGGTAGGGGACGACCGCGGCGAAGCCACCGAGGCGCTCCAGGTCGCGGCGGCGCAGGGCGGTACTCGCGCCCAGCGCGAAGCGCATGCCCAGCACCCGCCGTCCCACGAGGGCGGAGGGGAGGAAGGTGCCGCTCATGTGCAGCGCCTCCAGCCGAGCGGTGAAGGTGACGGGCGAGGTGCCGCGGTACGGGAAGGTGACGAGCCCCACGGCTGGGTCGCTCAGGGGGATCGCGGCGCTGCGCAGGAAGTCGGGAGGCACGCGGATGTCGCTGTCGCTCGTGACGAGCACGTCGTGGCTCGCGCGCGATGCGAGCTGGTGGAGCAGGGTCGCCTTGGGGTTGCCGTCGCTCTCGATCAGCAGGTGGAGCTGGATGTCCAGGTCGGGGTGGCGCTGCTGCAACCGCTCGACGAGTGGGATCATGGGATCGTCCGGATCGCTCACCCCGAAGAGCACCTGGAAGTGGGGGTAGTCCTGGCGGCAGAAGCTCTCGAAGTTGGCGAGCGCTTCGGGGTCCACGCCCTTCAGGGGCTTCAACACCGACACCCCCGGGAGGGGCGTGTCCGGGGCGGGCTCGGCCGGCTGGCGGAAGAAGAGCTCGGCCAGCACCCATGCCGCCAGCCAGAAGCACCAGCCGGCCAGGGTCAAACCCAGCACGACCCAATCGACGAGCTCGATCATCGGGCCCCGAGCTCCGCATAGGTCCCCAGGCGAACGCCGGTGACGGCGACCGCGGAGGCGACCGTGGGATCGAGCAGGGTGGCCAGATCGACGGGATTGGGGCCGAGCGGCTCGTCACCGGGCGTCGCGGCCGGGTGGAGGTAGAGCTCGGCGCTCTGCCCGGGCCTCAGCGTGCCGAGGGCATCGAGCACGTAGGGCACGGTGATCCTGCCGCTCTGGAAGAGGCCGAAGACCCGGTCGGAGGCCTGCAGGGGGTAAGGCAGCCGGCCGCGCGCCCAACTGCTCAGGGGCCCGAAGGCCGCCGCCCACAGCAGCTTGGAGCCGAGGTGCGAACGGTCGTGCCGGAGCGCGAGGCGCAGGTCGTCGCGGGGCAGGCGCACGCCGACCGCCCCCATGGCTGCGGCCCTGGACGTCAGCAGGGGGAACACCGCGGGGTGCATGTGGAAGTTCAGGTGTCCGTCGACATGCGATAGAGGTAGGCCGGTGGCCGCGAAGCGCGCGAGCTGGGCCTCGATCTCCACCGTCACCTCCTGCCGCAGACGCGGGTCGAACGCGAGGCGCAGGCCGAGCCGCACCGGATCGTCGGGCAGCCGTCCCGCGGCGCTCGCCAGGTGCGGCACGCGCCCGGGAGGCGCGGCGGCGCGCCCCTGCACGAGCACCAGGTGCAGACCGATGCTCAACCGGGGATGGCTCCGGGCCAGCGCCACCGCCTCCGCGAAGGCGGCCCCCGTCACCATCAGGCTCGCGCTGGTGAGGATGCCGCGGGCATGCGCCTCGGCGACGGCTCGGTTCACCGCCTCGGAGCTCCCGAAGTCGTCGGCGGTCACGATGAGGAAGGGGCTCTCGCTGGCCCGGCCGCGCTCCCGGACCGGGTCGGCGCCTTCCGGCGTCGCGGTCCGCGTCCCTCGGTCGTCACGCCGATCTGCGGTCCCTGGCTGCCGTGCCATGCGGTCCCCCTCCACAGCAGCGTAGGCCGCGGCGTGTCCAGAGCGCAATCGAAGGGGTCGCACGCGGGTGGGAAAGGTGGCGGGGCCCGCCCCGCCGCGCTCGCACGCGCATCCCTCCGCTGAGGACCGGTGCCGGCGGCGGGCTCGGGCGTGCGGTGTGATGCGAGGCCGGCTGTGGCGGATGCCGCCCGCTAGGCTGGGCAGCGTCGGGCGGCATCCCAGCTGGGGCCTCCCGTTCCGGGGCGCCGCGCTCGCGGGCGTCCGGAGCGGGGCGCCGACGACGTCTCACACGCCGCCCGTTCCTGTCCGGGGAAGGGGAGGTGCACGATGAACGTTCGTGTTCTGTGGTTCGTCCTCGCGCTGGGACTCCTCGTGCCGGCGGCGGCACAGGCGCCCGTCACGGTCCACGATGTCGGTCTTTCGACGCCGGAATCGGTCCTGTACGTGCCCAGCGCCGACGTCTACCTGGTGTCGAACATCGCCGGAGCCCCGCTCGACAAGGACGGCAACGGCTTCATCGCGAGGATGGCGCCGGACGGCAGCATCCTCGAGCTCAAGTGGATCGACGGGACCGCGCCAGGCGTGGCCCTCGACGCGCCCAAGGGTATGGCTGTCGCCGACGGGGTGCTCTACGTGGCCGACATCACCGCCTTGCGGATGTTCGACGCGTCCAGCGGGGCGCCCCTGGGCTCGGTCGAGGTGCCGGGAAGCACCTTCCTCAACGACGTGGCCGCCGGAGCCGACGGCTCCGTTTACGTCACCGATTCCGGTCTCGACGCGCAGTTCCAGCCCACGGGCACGGACGCCATCTACCGGTACGCGGGCGGCCAGCTCGAGCCGGTCATCGGCGGTCCCGAGCTCGACCATCCCAACGGGGTGACGGTCCTCCCCTCGGGCGCGTTGCTGGTGGTCCCGTACGGCGGTTCCAAGGCGATGTACGAGGTCGAGGGCGGTTCGATCGTTCGCTCGCGGCTGCTTCCCGTGGGTCAGCTCGACGGCGTGGTGCTGCTGCCGGGCGGCGACGTCCTGGTGTCGAGCTGGGGGGCGTCCGCGGTGGTGCGGGTGTCGCTGGACGGCTCCGCCGTCACCGTGGCTTCGGACGCCCCGGCGCCGGCCGACATCGGCTACGACAGCAGCCGGCACCAACTGTTGATCCCCCTGTTCAACGACGACGCGGTGCGGATCGTACCGCTGGGTTGAGCCCTGCCGATGGAGCGGACCGAACAGGGCCGCGCCATCGCAGGTCGTCGCCGGGCCGGCACGTGGGCGGCGCTCACCGCCGTGCCCGCTGCGCTTCCGGGCGCACCGGATGCGGTATCAGATCGTGCCGTTGCCGATCTTGCCGAGCACGATCCCCAGGAAGAACACCAGCGCGCCGCCTCCGACGACGAGGACGAGCGTGCGCCACAACGGGAACTTGAGGTAGCGCCAGCGGATGGCGGAGATGACCAGCAGCTCGGTGCCGACCACGATGTACGCGATGATGAGGGCGAGCGTGATGTTCGAGATGAGGAACGGGAGGCTGTGGAAGATCCCGCCGAGCGTGGTGCCGAGGCCGGTGGTCAAGCCCTTCCAGCCCGGCGCGATGTCCATCTCCTCTTCGGGTCCGTGGGACAACGCTTCGGCCAGGCCCATGCTCAGGCCCGCGCCGGTGGCGGCGGACAGACCCACCCAGAAGACATGGATGCTGCTCGTGAGCTGCGCGGCGGCGAAGATCGGGGCGAGCGTCGAGACGGTGCCGTCCATCAGGCCCAGCAGCGCCGGACGGACGAGCTCCTGGTTGAGGTTCGGTCCGGACGTTGTCGTTGTCGTGGTGGACGCCATGGTGAGCTCCTTCCGAGTCGATGTCGTGGGGAGGACGGGCCGGAGCGGCGGCTCGAGCCGCAGTGCGGCGAGCCGCGAGCCCGCACGGCTGTACCGTCCAATTGTCCAGGACGCAGTCGGGCTCCCCGTGACGCAGGCGACGTCGCGCAGGCTACGGGGACGTGGGATCGTCGTTGTGGACGGTCAGCGCCGGCCGGAGGGCGTCAGCCCTTCCAGGGCCAGGCCACGCAGGTGTCGATCTCGGGGAACGCGACGAGGTCCGCGCGGCCCTTGAGCACCAGCGTGGTAACGAGTTGGCCGGGGAACAGCGCGCGGGCCGCCTCCAAGGTGGCTCCGGTCACGCTGACCTCGTCCACCAGCAAGACGCGGCTGCCCGGCTCCAACGCCGGCACGGGGCCGAGCACCTCCGGGGCGGGGCGCTGCGGGGTGTTGTCCGGCGCGCGGAAGTTGACCGTCACGAGGGAAAGCGGCCGCTCCAGCTGGTGCGCCAGCAGCGCGGCGGGGACCGTGCCGCCGGTCGCGATGCCCACGACCACGTCCACCTCGGGAACGTCCAGAGCGTGGAGGCGGTGGCTGATGACGTCGAAGGCGAGAGGTACGGCGCTCGTGCTGGTGGCCATGCACCAGTCTCCACCGCGAGCGGGGCCGGCGGCGTGGCGCCGGCGACCCGCCTCAGGGCAACGAGTAGTCGAGTTGCGTCCCCACGGGCCGGAACCCGAGGTCGCGGTAGAGGCCGGCAACGTCGTCCGCGGCGGACAGCCACACGGTCACGCCGGCCTGCGCGGCGATCTCCAGCAGCGCCTGGCACACGGCGAAGGCGAAGCCGCGCCGGCGCCGCTCCGGCGCGGTCCAGACCCCGGCTAGCTCGGCCGCCTCGTCCGCGAGCAGGAGGGTGGCGCCGCTCACCGGGATGCCGTCCTCGAGCAAGACGACGGCGGCGACGACTCCTTCGCTCAGTCCGTCACGAAGCCGACCCAGGAAGTATCGTCCCGTCGCAGCCTTCATGCCGAACGCGCGTGCCTGTTCGGTCACGAAGGCATCGAGGGTGGCGCCGGTCGCGCCTGCCAGGTCGACCAGGTGGAGGCTGGAGCCGAGCGGTCGCGGCGGCGCTGCTGCGCGCTCCGCCGTCACCATGACCGCGGCGCTGCCGTCACGTCGGAACCCCGCCGCCTCCAGCGCCCGGGGGAGGCCGGGATGCAACTCCTGCATGAACTCCAGGCGTGGCACGCGGCCTTGGCTGCCGCTCAGGCTCAACAGGGCGGCGACCGAGGCGTGCCAGTCCGAGGGCTCGGGGCCGGCCGGGACGGCGACGTGCGCGAAGGGCTCGGGCTCGCCGGGGATGAGGCAGGCCAGCAACGCGCCGGCTTCGACGTGGATGCGGCCACGGCGGGCGTGGGCCAGGAGCGAGCGCTCGGCAGCACGCAGGGCGTCCCCGGGGTCCATGGGCTCCCAGCGTAGACCACGCGCCGGTCGGGCGTGATGTGCTGGAGTGGGACCCGCGACAGCGCGGGCGGGACATTTGCCCCACCGGGACGTTCGTCCTGTACGGTAGGCTCCTGCCGGGCGCGCCCGGGGACGGGCCTCCGGGCCGTGCCTCCCGGCCGTGCCCGTGCTGCGTTCGCCGCCGTCGGAGGCGGCTGCCGCCGGTCAGCGACGTCCGTGGGCAAGCCCGAAGGAGCGAGGTGCCATGAGACACTCATGTGGGCTGGCTTTAGACTACTGCCATGGTCGTGGAGCGCGTTTACCGTGAGGCGCCGATGGGCATGAGGTCCGCGCGGGGTCGCGGGCGGGTGCCGGACGGCTCCCATGCGGTCGGCTCCCGTACGGGCGCTCCCGAGCGCACGCGCGCGACGTCCCCCCGGAGGCGCACGCTTCCGGCGACGATTCGCACTTCTACGTGGGGAGGAATGCTTCCGTGAGTGGAGAAGGCTCCAGTTCGTCCGACGCGGCCGTTCGGATCGAGGCCTACCTCGACGACCGGTCGGAGGCGGTGCAGGTCCTGACCGCCCCGCCCTTCCGCTTCCAACTCGACACCGCGTCGCTGGACGAGGGCGAACACACGCTGCGCCTGGTGCGCATCGATGCTGCCGGTCACCGCCGGGAGCGGCGCATCCCGTTCACCGTGGAGCACCAGCCGGGCCTCGAGGTCCAGGGTCTGGAGCCCGGTGCGACGGTGACAGGGCGCGTCGATGTCGACGTGGTGACGCCCGCCCCCAGCGCCCCGCCGCCGCCCGCATCGACGGTGCGGGGCCCCTCGACGTGGCTCTACGTGATCTCGACGGTGCTCATCCTGGGCGGCATCTGGGTCTTCTTCATGCTGGTGCCGATGTACAGCGCGATCGTGTCGGCGCCGAGCGGTGGGAGCAGCGCTTCGGCCGGGGCGAGCGCTTCGGCGCCCCCGGTCGACCAGCAGCTCTTGAAGACCGGTGAGCAGCTCTACAGCTCGGACTGCGCGAGCTGCCACAAGCCGAGCGGCGAGGGCATGCCGCCGACGTTCCCTGCGCTGGCCGGCAACAGCTTCCTCAGCGATCCCGCTGCGGTCGTGAAGCGTATCTACGACGGCGCCGGGGCGATGCCGTCGCACCACTCCTACACCGCCACACAGCTCGCGGCGGTCGCCACCTACGTCCGCAACACCTGGGGCAACAGCTACGGCGGCGTCAGCGTGGACGTGGCGTCCGAGGCGGTGCCTCAGGCGAGCAAGGGGAGCGGCTCGTCCTCCACCTCGTCCTCCACCTCGGGGTCGGGAGCCTCGTCGGGCGCAGCGTCGTCCGGGTCTTCGTCGTCCAACGCGACCACGTCCGGGTCGACCTCGTCGGGTACGTCGCAGGCGGGCGCGCCGAGCGCATCCTCGAGCACGGCTACGGTGAGCTCGGACGCCATGCAGGCGGGCAAGAAGCTGTACACCAGCGACTGCCAGGGGTGCCACCAGCCCAACGGCGCGGGCATGCCGCCGACGTTCCCGGCGCTGGCGAGCAACGACTTCCTGCAGAACGCCAGTGCCGTGATGCAGCGCATCTTCGATGGGAAGGGCGCGATGCCGTCGCACCCCTCCTACACGGCCAAGGAGCTCGCCGACGTCGCTACCTACATCCGCAACTCATTCGGCAACGACTTCGGTCCGGTGAGCGTCGAGCAGGCCAAGCAGGCCGTGCCGAAGGCGGCACAGTGATCGTCGCGGGCGTGCGCGCCTGGGGCGCGCCTCGGACGACGACCAAGGAACTCGGGAAGGGGCGTTGAGATGTTCCGCAACGACCGGGTGATCCCGTTCTTCACGCTGCTCATCGCCGTGGCGCTGTTCTTCATGTCCTACCTCGACGGCCGCTACATCACGGCCGTGTCGGGAGGGAAGCCGCAGCCCCTGTCGGTGGGGCAGATCGGACTCATCAGCTTCGGCGTGGTGTTCCTCATCTACGCCGCCATCGGCTTCATCTCGGTGTGGCTGGAGGGGCCGGAGCTGCGCCCCGGCGTGCACCGGGCCCGGCCCGGCCGGGCGCAGTGGGTGGGCATGCTGCTGTCGGCGCTGGCCGTCGCGTTGTCGGGGCTGTTCGTCCAGGCCATCGTCCACGCCCTGCGGACCCAACAGAACCATCCGGCGGTCGAGGGAGCCATCTTCGCCGCGATCTCGCTGTGCGTGGCAGGGCTGCTGATGCTCTACAAGAACTACTACCAGGACGATGAGGTCCACATCGAATCAGAGGACTCGGAGGTGCCTTGGTAATGCCGAACGATGATGAGCGCACGGGCGCCCCGGAAGGGGAGCCGCAGCGCCCCGGCGACGACGTGCGCGCTCAGCAGTCCGAAGCGGACGAGCACGAGCGGCTGATCCAGCGACGCCGCTTCCTGCAGGCGAGCGTCGGCGTGACCGTGGCCCTGACCGTCACCGGCCTGTCGGCCCTGACCGTGACCGGCAGCCTCAAGCCGATCGCCAAGACCACGCCGCAGCAGGAGCCGCCGGCGAGCGGCGACCTGCTGGTGCACGCCGAGGACCAGACGAAGGTGGTCCAGGTGAGCGACATCCAGAAGAACTCGAAGCAGATCCTGTGCTACCCCAAGAACCCCAAGACCGGCGTCGTCAAGAGCGGTACCGACAACAACCTGATCATGCTTACCCGCTTCGACCCCGGCCAGCTGGGGCCCGACACGGCGCCCCACGCCGCGCAGGGGGTGGTGGGCTACTCCGCGGTCTGCACCCACCTGTGCTGCACGGTCAGCGACTGGGACAGCAAGAACGGCTGGATGCTGTGCCCCCGCCACCACTCGCAGTTCAACCCGCGCGAGGACGGCAAGGTCATGGCCGGCCCCGCGCCGCGTCCGCTGCCGCTCCTCCCGCTCGCCATGACGAGCGGGCAGCTCACCGTGGCCGGCGGCTTCCTGACGAGCGTCGGATGCAGCTGAGGAGGGTGGACCATGGGTAAGTGGCTCGACGAACGTCTGGCGCTGTCCAGGCTCTACAAGAAGTTCTTCCGCAAGATGTTCCCGGTGCACCACTCGTTCTTCCTCGGCGAGATCACCCTCTTCTCCTTCGTGATCCTGGTGCTCACCGGCGTCTTCCTGTCGATCAACTTCGAGCCCTCCATCCGGCTGGTGCAGGTGGGGGCCAAGAAGCTGCCGGCGGCGTACGCCTCGGTGCAGTTCATCGACAGCCTGCCCTTCGGCCAGGTGATCCGCAGCATGCACCACTGGGCCGCCAGCGTCTTCATCGCGGCCGCCTTCCTGCACATGATCCGGATCCTGCTCACCGGGGCGTACAAGAAGCCGCGCGAGATCAACTGGCTCATCGGCCTGCTGCTGCTGACCTTCGCGGTGGTGGCGGCGTTCACCGGCTACTCGCTGCCGTTCGACGCCTTCTCGGCGACCGCCACCAAGGTCGGCTACGAGATCGCCGCGTCGATCCCCTTGATCGGCACCTGGCTCGCGCAGCTGTTCTTCGGCGGCACCTTCCCGACCGAGCACTCGATCCCACGCCTTACGTCCATCCACATGATCTGGCTCCCGCTCATCATCGGGATGCTCATCGGCGCGCACGTGCTGATCATGTTCCTGCAGAAGCACACCCAGCCCAAGTACGCCGAGAAGGTCGCGCCCGGCAAGATCCTCGGGGTGCCCTTCTGGCCCCAGCAGGCGCTCATCATGGGGGTGCTGTTCGCGGTGCTGGTGGCTGTCCTCGCGCTGGTGGCGGGCCTGTTCAACGCCAACCCGATCGAGCACTTCGGGCCGCCGGGACCGTCCACGCCGACCGTCAAGCCGGACTGGTACTTCCTGTGGCTCTACGGCTTCCTCAAGATGATCCCCTCGACCTGGAAGTTCACGGTCTTCGGGGTGTTCGTGGGGCCCGAGTTCATCGGCGTGCTGATCCCCACCCTGCTCATCCTCTTCGGTTTCGTCTTCCCGTTGCTGCAGCCGTCGAAGCGGAAGTTGCGCTACGTCGAGCTCCCCAGCCAGCACCCGGTCCGGACGGCCACGGTGATCGCGGTGCTGAGCTTCTTCATCGCCGCGACCGTCGCCGCCTACAAGGAGGGCCTGGGCCTATCCACGGGCGTGCTGTGGCTCATCGTGCTGGGCGGCCCGGTGGTCGTGGGCTTCCTCGCCTACGCCCTGCTGCGTGCCGTCTACCCCGCCGCCGAGGGCGGCCCGGGGGCGGCCGAGCCGGACGCCAGCCCGGGCGACTGACGCGCCGCGGCCGGCGGCATCGGTCCCTGACACCTTCGTCCCTGATGCGTGCGGCCCCCGCCGGGAGCGGGGGCGAGGAGCGCCTCAGGACTCGGTCGCGGCCGTGCGCTTGAGGCGATCGACGTGCTGCTTGCGGAACTTGGCCACCTTGGGCGCGATCACGACGCGGCAGTAGGCCTGGTCGGGGTTCTGCGCGAAGAAGTTGCGGTGGTACGGCTCGGCCGGGTAGAAGGCGCCGGCCGGCTGCACCTCGGTCACCAGCGGAGCGCCGTGGATGCCGGAGGCGTCGACCTCGCGCAGGACCGCTTCGGCCTCGACGCGCTGCGCCTCGTCGTGGCAGAAGATCGCGGAGCGGTACTGGGGGCCCACGTCGTTGCCTTGCCGGTCCACCGTGGTGGGATCGTGGATGGAGAAGAACACCTGGAGCAGGTCGCGGTAGCTGATCTGCGCGGGGTCGAACCGGACGCGCACCGCCTCGGCGTGCCCGGTGGCGCCGGTGCACACCTGCTGGTAACTCGGCTCCGGTAGGTGGCCGCCGGTGTAGCCGGACTCGACCGAGCGCACGCCGGCGAGCTCGGCGTACACCGCTTCGAGGCACCAGAAGCAGCCGCCCGCCAGCGTCGCGGTGGCCAGGGTAGGGGAAGGCGTGCCCGTGTCGGTCGTGTCGCTCATGCGTCTACTCTAGCGGCGACGAGGCGCCGGTCGGGTGTCGGCGGACGCGGCCGGCGCCCAGCCTCAGCCGGCCTGCTCGCCCGCGTCCTCGCCCGCAAGGTAGAGCCACGTCTCGAGCACCGTGTCCGGGTTGAGTGAGATGCTGTCGATCCCCTGCTCCAGCAGCCACCTGGCGAGGTCGGGGTGATCCGACGGCCCCTGCCCGCAGATGCCGACGTACTTCCCCGCCGCCTTGCAGGCCGCGATGGCGTTGGCCATGAGCGCCTGGACGGCGGGGTCGCGCTCGTTGAACAGCTCGGCGACGAGTCCCGAGTCGCGGTCCAGGGCGAGGGTGAACTGGGTGAGGTCGTTCGAGCCGATGGAGAACCCGTCCACGTGCTGTAGGAAGGCCTCCGGCCGGATGGCGTTGGACGGCACCTCGCACATCATGATGATCTGCAGGCCGTGCTCGCCACGCCGCAGGCCGTGGTCGGCCATGCGGCCCAGCACGTCGACGAGCTCGCCCTCGGTGCGGACGAACGGGATCATGACCTTGACGTTGGTGAGGCCCATCTCCTGGCGCACCCGCACCAGCGCGCGGCACTCGGCCGCGAAGGCGTCCGCGAAGCTCTCGGCGCGGTAGCGGGAGGCGCCGCGGAAGCCGATCATGGGGTTCTCCTCGTGCGGCTCGAACGCCTCGCCACCGAGCAGGTGCGCGTACTCGTTCGACTTGAAGTCGGTCATGCGGACGATGACGGGGTGGGGTGCGAAGGCCGCGGCGATGGTGGCGACGCCCTCCTTGATCTTCTCCTCGAAGAAGCGCGCCGGCGAGCCGTAACCCGCGCTGCGCCGCTCGATCCCCTCCCGCACCTTGGGCGGCACGTCGGGGTAGGCGAGCAGGGCGCGCGGGTGCACGCCGATGTCGTTGTTGATGATGAACTCGAGACGGGCGAGGCCCACGCCCTTGTTGGGGAGCTTGGCGAAGGCGAACGCCCGATCGGGCGAGGCCACGTTCATCATGAGGTCGACCGGGAGCGGCGGCATCCGGTCGAGCTCGACCCGTTCGACATCGAAGCGGGGGTGGCCCCGGTAGACGAGCCCCTCGTCGCCCTCGGCGCAGCTCACGGTGACGTCGGCGCCACTCTCGAGCAGGCGCGTGGCGTCGCCGGTGCCGACGACGGCCGGGATGTTCAGCTCGCGCGCGATGATGGCGGCGTGGCAGGTGCGCCCGCCCCGGTCGGTGACGATGGCGGCCGCCCGCTTCATGACCGGCTCCCAGTTGGGGTCGGTCATGTCGGTCACCAGGACGTCGCCCTTCTCGACGCGCTCCATCTCGTCGGCGCTCTCGATGACGCGGACGGTGCCCGCAGCGATGCGGGAGCCGACGGCGCGCCCGCGCACGAGGACCTCACCGTGCTCGCGCAGCCGGAAGCGCTCGAGCACGCGCCCGCTCCGGCTCCGGACGGTCTCCGGCCGCGCCTGCAGCACGTAGATCCGGCCGTCCTCGCCGTCCTTGGCCCACTCGATGTCCATCGGCCGGCCGTAGTGCGCCTCGATCGCCAGCGCCTGCCGGCCCAGGTCGGTGAGATCGTCGTCCTGCAGGGAGAAGCGGTGCCGTTCCTCCTCGGGCACGGGCACCGTTTCGACCAGCGTGTCGCCGGTGCCGTACACCATCTTCTCGGCCTTCGAGCCCAGCCGCCGCATCAACACGGCCGGGCGGTCGGCCCGCAACCCGTCCTTGGACAGGTAGAACTCGTCCGGGTTGACCGCTCCCTGGACCAGCAGCTCGCCCAGGCCGTACGCCGCGGTCACGAACACCACGCCGTCGAAGCCCGACTCGGTGTCGAGGGTGAACGCGACCCCGCTGGCCCCGAGGTCGCTGCGGACCATGCGCTGGATGCCGACGGAGATGGCCACGTCGGTGTGCACGAAGCCGTGGTGCAGGCGGTAGGCGATGGCGCGATCGGTGAACAGCGAGGCGTAGACCTTGCGGACGTGCTCGAGCACCCCCTCCTCCCCGCGGACGTTGAGAAAGGTCTCCTGCTGCCCGGCGAACGAGGCTTCGGCCAGGTCCTCCGCCGTCGCCGACGAACGCACGGCCACCGTGGCCGGCGACCCGGGCGAGCCCATGGCCCGGTACGCCTCCCGCACGTCGGAGGCCAGCGCCTCGGGTAGCGGCGTCTCCAGCACGAGCGCCCGTACCGCACGCCCCCGCTCGGCGAGGCGACCGACGTCGTTCTCGTCGACGTCCTCCAGCAGCGAGGCGATGCGCTGCTTGAGGCCCGTGGTCTCCACGTGCGTCGCGAACGCCTCGGCGGTGGTGGCGAAGCCCTCGGGAACCCGCACCCCCGCCTGCCGGAGGTTGCCGATCATCTCGCCGATCGACGCGTTCTTGCCCCCCACCCTGGCGATGTCGTCGAGTCCGACGTTCTGAAACGGGACGATGGTCTCCACGATGGTTCCCTCCCACGCGGCCTATGCTCGAAGGCGACAAGCGTCTGCCGGCCCACTCCTTGCCCGGTCTGGCCCCCAAGCTACCGCACCGTGCCCGCGTGGTGTCCGGACCGCGGTACACGGTGGCGCCGCGGGCTTGGGTGGCGCAACGTGAGGAGGGAAGCTGCCATGAACTCGCGCGCGGTGTACTTCGTCTCGGACCATACCGGCGTCACCGCCGAGGTCCTCGGCCACAGCCTGCTGGCGCGCTTCGCCGACGTCGCCATCCGGACGACGACGCGCCCCTTCGTCAACACCCTGCAGCGGGCGGACGCCCTGGCCGTGGAGCTGGCCGGGCTGCCCGAGACGGCGGTGGTCTTCTCGACGATCACCGACGAGGCGGTGCGCCAGCGCATCGCCGCGGCGCCGTGCGTCCACCTCGACCTGTTCGAGCCCTTCCTGGGAGAGCTGTCGGCGGTGTTCGGCAGGCCCCCTCAGGACCGCGTCGGGGCCTTCCACGGCATCCGCGACCTGGCCACCTACCAGGCGCGCATCGATGCCGTGGAGTATGCCCTGGCCACGGACGACGGCTCGAACGTGACACGCTACGGCCACGCCGAGGTGGTGATGATCGGGGTGTCGAGGGTGGGGAAGAGCCCTACCTGTCTCTACCTGGCGTTGCAGTACGGGGTGCGCGCCGCCAACTACCCGCTGGCCGAGGACGACTTCGAGAAGGAGGGGTTACCGGCGCCGCTGGCGCCCTTCCGCAACCGCCTGTTCGGCCTGACCATCGCGCCGGAGCGGCTCCACGAGTTCCGTCAGAAGCGCAGGCCCGACAGCGGTTACGCGGACGTGCGGCGCTGCGCGTACGAGGTGCGCCAGGCCGAGCGGCTGTTCCGAAGGCACGGGGTGCCGTTCCAGGACGCGAGCTCCTTGTCGGTGGAGGAGCTGGCTGCGCTCGTGCTCCAGCGGGCCGGGCTCGAGCGCCACCGCTGACTGCTGCGGGCACGGACGCGTCGGCCCGGCCGCAAGGTGGGAGTGGCCGGAGCCCGGTGGCGGCCGCGCGCCGTGGCCGCCACGGTCGGCGGCTCAGGAAGCCCCAGGTTGCGGCCGCGAGGACGCGCCGCCGGGCTCGCCCCGCATGCTCGGCAGGGGAAGGTGCCGCCGGAACAGTTCCAGATGAGGCGTGCTGACGCTGACCTCCAGTCCCTCGGCGTTGCGTCGCACGGTGAGGAGGTGCGCGTGCGTGGCGTGGGCGGTCACGTGCGATCCGGCCGCGACGCCCTCGATGCGGTCCAGATTGAGGGGGACGCGGGCCAGAGCCCGCGCGTCGCGGCCTCGTACGGTGAGGCAGGTGGGGCAGAGCTCGAGCGTGAGCCCATCCGAGGTGTGGATGACGAACGTGTCGCCCGAATCGTCCGTCGTCGGATCGTGGAAGAAGTCGCTCATGAGGGTCCTCTCCGGGTGTCGCCCGCGCGAGCGCCGTGCGGCGTGGAGGCGCGGGAGGCGCCGATGCAGCTGTGCGGCCGAGCGTGGCCGGTGGGCGCGTCGACGGGGCGCGTCCGGGGGTCCCCTCGGTGTGGACCGGCCCTAGCGTATGCCCGTTCCGCTCACGGAATTGTGACTCGGTTCATTCATCCGCAGTAGGGGACGTTCTTCCGCGTCCATCCCGGTCGGTCCCAAGTGGTGGGAGCGTCTATGATCGAGGCGTCGGCCGCCCGGGCCGGGGACGCCGTAGCGGCGGCGCCTCGCGGCCCGCGAGTGGCGTCCTGGAGGCGTGATGCCCGAGCTACCCGACATCGAGGCCTACCGTGCGGCGCTGGCCGGCCGCGCCGTGGGCCGGCGTCTGCTCGGGACGCGCCTGCGGAGCGTGTTCCTGCTTCGCACGGTGGAGCCACCTCTGGGCGCCTTCGAGGGACGCACCCTCACCGGCACGCGCCGGATCGGCAAGCGCCTGGTGCTGGCCTTCGAGGAGGACGCGTCGCCGCTGTTCCTGGTGCTGCACCTGATGCTCGCGGGACGGCTGTCGTGGGGCAAGCCGGGGGCGGGACTCCCGGGCCGGCGTGGGCTGGCGGCCCTCGACTTCGACGGGGGCACGTTGCTGGTGACGGAGGCGGGCAGCCGGCGGATGGCGTCGCTGCACGCTGCGGAGGGGGAGGCAGCGCTGGCCGAGCTCGACCCGGGTGGGCTAGAGCCGCTCGAGGCGCCCCTGGAGGTCTTCGTCGCCGCGCTCCGGCGCGAGCGGCACACCCTCAAGCGCGCGCTGACCTCGCCACACCTGATCGCCGGCATCGGCGGCGCCTACGCCGACGAGATCCTGCACGCAGCCCGGCTCTCGCCGGTGGCGCTGACGACCTCGCTCGACGATGCCGCCCTGGCCCGGTTGCACCAGGCCACGCAGGAGGTCCTGCGGTTCTGGGTGGAGCGGTTGGGGCGCGCGGCGCGCGAGGGGGGCTGGCCTACGGTCACCGCCTTCCAGGAGGGGATGGCCGTGCACGGACGCTATCGCCAGCCCTGCCCCCGGTGCGGCGATCCGGTGCAGCGCATCCGCTACGCGGACCGCGAGACCGACTACTGCGCCACGTGCCAGACCGGCGGCACGGTGCTGGCCGATCGCTCGTTGTCACGGCTGCTGGGCAAGGACTGGCCACGCTCGCTGGAGGCGTGGGAGGAGCGCGTAGGCAGGGGGAGCGGCTGATCGGTCCTCGTCGCCGGATGCTTCTGGCGGCCGGCGGAGTGGGTCGCGTCCCCCGGACCGCGACGAAGGGCGCCGGGGCCCCCGGGGTCCCGGCGCCCGCGCTCGCTCTGCGTGCCCTGGGAGAGCGAACGCCCTGCTCGGGTGGGTCAGGCGCCCAAGGAGGTGAGGGTGATGCGACCGAGCGGGATCAGGACGCTATCGCCTGGGAACATGATGGGGGTCCCGATCACGAAGCTCTGGCCGTCGTAGGCGCCCGAAGGACCGACATCGACGTACGTGCTCGAGGTGCCGTAGCCGAGCGAGCCGAAGACGATGTCGAGCGGCGTCCCGGCGACCGTGGTGAGGCTGGTCGAGCCGGAGGCCACGGGTGCCTGGTAGGCGAGGTCGGAGACGGTGTGGCTGCCGTCCACGATCGAGGACTTCACGAGCTGGGTCATGGCCGCCTTGTCGTTCATGAACTGCTCGAACACGCCGAGGCCCGTCGTGCTCTCGAGGTGCGCGAAGGCGGCGTCGGTCGGGGCGAAGACGGTGATCGGCTTGGAGCTGTTCACCATGGAGGCCAGCCCGCTGACCTGGAGCGCGTGCTCGAAGCAGGCGTAGCCCGTCTGGTTGCGGTTGGCGTTGTCCTGGAAGCAGAAACCGTTCGACGAGCCGGCGGCGTGGTTCTGGAGGTAGGCCGCCAGGCCGCTGGCCTGGGTGTTGAGCCCGTCGAGCTGGATGCTGGGCTGGGCGAAGGCCATGCCGAGCGTCAGCGCCAGCGCGGCCCCCGCACCCAAGAGCATGGTCCTTACGTTCCTGTGGTTGGTGTTCATAGGCTTCCCCTTCCGAGCGCGTCGCGAGGGGTGCTCGCGCCGCCATGGCCGGGGGGCACCCGGGAAGGTCCCTGGGGGTCCCTCGATGTCGACACGCTAGTCGGAGGTTGCGTGGAAGCCGTGGAAGATGCGTGCAAACTCCGTGCAGGACGGCTAAGAGCGGGATGAGAGCGAAGCGCAACGGCGGGTCCCGGCTGGCGCCGAGACTGCGTGCGGGCTTGCGGTGTGGTTCCGAGCGCGGCCCGATACTCAGATATGGCGACGATCGCGGTCACCGGCGCCACCGGCTACATCGGCGGACGGTTGGTGCCGTTGCTGCTCGAGGAGGGCCACCGGGTGCGCTGCCTGGTGCGCGAGCCGGAGCGCCTCGCGGCCCGGCCGTGGCGCGACCGCGTCGAGGTGCGGCGCGCCGACGTCCTCGCCTCCGAGGGCCTCGAGGAGAGCCTGGAGGGGTGCGATGCGGCCTTCTACCTCGTCCATTCGATGGGTGCGTCGGAGCAGGGGTTCGAGGACCGGGACCGAGCGGGGGCGCGGCACTTCGGTGCGGCGTCCCGGCGCGCCGGGGTGGGGCACATCGTCTACCTGGGGGGTCTCGGGGCGGAGGGCGAAGGGTTGTCCCGCCATCTGGCCTCGCGTCAGGAGACCGGCCGCGAGCTCGCCCGTGCGGGCGTGCCGGTGACGGAGTTTCGCGCCGCCGTCATCGTGGGCTCGGGGTCGCTCTCGTTCGAGATGATCCGCTACCTCACGGAGCGCTTGCCGGTGATGGTCACGCCGCGTTGGGTGGAGACGCGCGTGCAGCCGATCGCCGTGCGGGACGTGCTGCAGTACCTGAGCGCGGCGGTCACGCGGCCCGCCCGCGGTCACGCGGTCGTGGAGATCGGCGGACCCGACGTGCTGACCTACCGTGAGCTGATGCTCGGATACGCGGCGGTGCGCGGACTCCGGCGCGTCCTGCTCCCGGTACCGGTGTTGAGCCCCCGGCTCTCCTCGTACTGGGTCAACCTGGTGACCCCGATCCCCGCCTCGATCGCTCGCCCGCTGATCGAGGGACTCGGCAGCGAAGTCGTGGTGCATGATCCGGAGCCCGCTCGCGCCTTCGGCGTGGTTCCCATGCCGTACCGCAAGGCGGTCGAGCTCGCCCTCGACCGGACCCGTCAGGGCGCTGTGGCCACGTTGTGGAGCGATAGCGTTTCGGCCGTGCCGCGCGGTACCCCTTCGGCCGATCGCCTGAGCGACACCGAGGGCATGCTGATCGACCGGCGTTCGCGCACCGTGGCGGCCTCCGCTGCCTGCGCCTACGAGGTGCTCGTGCGTCAGGGTGGGGACCGTGGCTGGTACGCCTACGATGGGTTGTGGCGCTTGCGCGGGTGGCTGGACCGGTTGCAGGGCGGGGTGGGGATGCGGCGCGGGCGTCGGGACCCCGACACGCTCCTGCCCGGGGATCCGCTCGACTTCTGGCGCGTCGAGTCGGTCGAGCCGGCGCGCTACCTGCAGCTCCGCGCCGAGATGAAGCTCCCCGGCCGGGCCTGGTTGCGCTACGACGTCGAGGCGCTGCCCGGCATCGGCTGCCGGGTCACGCAGACCGCGACGTTCGAGCCGCACGGACTGGCGGGCTTCCTCTACTGGTGGGCCCTGTACCCCTTCCACCGGCTGATGTTCCCGGCCCTGCTGCAGGCCGTGGCGCAACGTGCGGAGCAGACCATGGCGGCGGCCGCACCGGATCGCGCGAACGAGCCTGCGACGGACGCTCCGACCAAGGAGCCGGCGAGGCCGGCCCGCCGGACCTAGCGGGCCCTACGACCCGGAGGCGCGCCCGGCCTGCTTGGCGAGCAGCCCAAGGGCGGGCATCGCGAGCGCCAGTACGAACAGGACCCCGAACGTCCAGTCGAGCCAGGCCGCGGCGGGGTTCGTCACCCACAGGAAGGTCAGCACCGACAGCAGCAGCGACTGCGTGAGGATCTCGACCAGCCCGCCCCACAGGAAGCCGGAGGGAGTGGGGCGCCGGTAGATCCAACCTTCGATGGAGGACTCGGCCGGCGCGAAGGTGCCGAGGATGCCGATCACGACCAGGGTGATCCAGAGCACGAGCCAGCCGTCGGGCGCGAAGACGACGTCCCGCAGGAGGTAGAACGCGATCCCGAACAGCAGGCCGCGCAGCGGTTGGAACAGGGGGCCGGCCATGACCCGGGGATCGGTCGTGTCGCGGAGGGTGGCCTTGCGCACGGGATCGTCACGGATGGCGCCGCCGTAGCGGAAGAGGTTCATGGCGGCGAGGCCCGCGAGCGTGTAGGTGACGGTGTGCACGATGGCGCTGCGGATGACGATGCTCAGGAGACTGAGCGCATGCGGGTCCATGCCTCACGACCTCTCGGCCCCCTCGGAGCTCGGGGGCGGTGGCGTCAGCCGATGATGACCGGTCGCGACCCGTACTGTCGCGGGCGGATGTCCCTGCTGACGGCGAAGAGCGACTCGAGTGCGGCACCTGATGGGGCCGCCCGCCGTCCTTGCCGCGCGATGGCGGTCGAACCCCGGCCTACGGTCCTCGCGGCGCGCGGGCGCCGGCTGGATGCGGCGGTCCGCGCCTCGCGGTGGTCGGATTGACAAACTAATGAGATTAGGATAAAACCTAGATAGATTAAGCACGGGACCACGACGTCCCGTTGTGAGGAGTCGACCATGCCCATCACCGAAGTGCACGGGGAGAACGCCACCCCCTTCACGTCCGACACGCGCGTGCGTGTCCGTCAAGAGGGCGCCCCCGCCCCTCGAGGGGCGCTGCGCCGATCCGCGGCCGACCGGTCGCACCTCTCCGCCCGCGACGCGGGTGCGGCTCGCCGGAAAGGAACCGCCATGGAACGACTCCACGTCGACGGAGGCACCTTGGCCTACGAGGACCAGGGTGAAGGGCCGCTGGTCATCCTGGTGCCGGGGATGGGGGACCTGCGGCAGGAGTACCGCTTCCTCGCGCCGCGGCTGGTCGAGGCCGGTCACCGGGTGGTGAGCGTCGACTTGCGCGGGCACGGAGGCTCGAGCGTGGGCTGGTCCGACTACAGCCGCAAGGCCGCCGCGTCCGACCTGCTCGCCCTCGTCGACCAGCTCGACGCCGGCCCGGCCACCCTGGTGTGCAACTCGTTCACGGCGGCGTCCGGCGTGTGGGCGGCGGCCGAGCGCCCCGGGGCGGTGTCCGGCCTGGTGCTGATCGGCCCCTTCGTGCTGCCGCAACCGGCGCGACCGCTCATGCAGGTCCTGATGCGCGTACTGTTCACCGGCCCCTGGAAGGTGGCCGCCTGGAGCTGGTACTTCGGCACGCTCTTTCCGACCCGCAGGCCCGCGGACTTCGGTGCCTACCGCGCCGCGCTCCGCGCCAACCTGGCGGAGCCCGGCCGCTTCGAGGCGCTGCGCGCCATGATGCTCGGCAACGAGCCGGAGATCGCCGACCGGCTCCCCGACGTGACGGCACCGTCGCTCGTCGTGATGGGGTCGAAGGACCCGGACTTCGGCGACCCGGCCGACGAGGCGCGGCGTCTGGCCGAGGGGCTCGGTGCCGAGCTCGTCCTCATCGACGGCGCCGGGCACTACCCGCACAGCGAGATGCCAGACGCGACGTTCGGGCCCATCCTCGACTTCCTGAAGGCGGTGCATCGTGGCGCCTAGACCCGGCGTCACGCGCGAGCGCGTGATCGACCTCGCCGTCGAGACGATCGATTCCGAGGGCCTCCAGGCCCTCTCGCTCGCCTCGCTGGCCAAGAGGCTCGGCGTGCGCACCCCGTCGCTCTACAACCACATCGGCGGCCTGGACGATCTTCGAGGGGCGTTGCGCCTCCGTGGGCTGGAGGTCCTGGAGCGGAGGCTGCAGCGGGTCACCGTGGGTCGGGCGCGGCGCGACGCACTGCTCGCGCTCGCCCGGGAGTACCGGGCGTTCGCGACCGAGCACCCCGGCCTCTACCCATTGACCCTGAGCGCGGGGGGCCAGGGCGGGCGGGGCGCGCGTGACGCGGAGGCCGCGGACGAGGCGGCGGCCCGGCTGGTGGGCGTGGTGCTGAGCGTCCTGAGCGGGTATGAGCTCGAGGGCGACGCGGCGCTGCACGCCACGCGCGCGCTGCGCAGCTCCTTGCACGGGTTCGTGTCCCTGGAGGCGGCGGGTGCCTTCGGTCTCCCGCTCGACCTCGACCTCAGCTTCGACCACCTCGTCGAACTGCACCACGCCGCGCTCGTGCAGGGAGCCTACGCGGCCGGCTGAAGGGGCGGCCTGGACGCCGCGCTCCCTCGCTCCGCTTCCAGCACCCGCTTGAGGACCCGGAGGTTCTCCGCCATGCCGCGCTCGAAGAAGCGGCTCGCGAGCGGGGCCAGCAGGGCGGCGGCGCCCTCGAGGCCCTGGCCGGAGACGGTGCCTTCGAGCGCGACGCGGGTGCCGCCGGCATGGGGCTCGAGCGTGGTGCGGTAGGTGAAGGGCGTGGGGCCGTCGAGGCTTCGGAGGGTGACCCGCCGATCCGGCTCGAGCTCGCTCACCTCGACGCGGTTCTCCACGCGCCCCTGGGGGAGCCTGCGGACCATGCGGTAGACCGTTCCCCGTCGTACGGGGCCTTCGGTGAGCTTCTCGGCGTGCACCACGGCCTCGTACCAGCGCGGGGCGTTCTCGCTGTCGGCGAGGAAGGCGAACACGGCCTCGACGGGGCGCTCGACGGTCGTGTGCAGGGTGAACGGGCTCATGCGGCACCTCCGGGCCCGAAGGCCGAGAAGCGCTCGTCGACGGGCATGCCGAAGGCGCTGCTGAGGCGTCCGAGGAGCGAGGCGAGCTCGGCGAGCTCGCGCTCCGTGTAGAGGCCGCGGATGGCGGCGAGGAGCTCAGCGACGACCTCGAAGGCGGCGTCGGTGAGCTCCCGGCCGTGGTCGGTCCGTGCGATGCGGACGCGCCTGCGGTCGGCAGGGTCGGGCTCGCGGCGCAGCATCTCCTTCGCCGCCATGCGGTCGATCAGGCGTGAGATGTTGCCCTTGGTGCAGACCAGGCGCTCGCCCAGCTCACCTTGGCTGAGAGGGCCGCACTCGGCGAGGATCTCGAGCACCTCCGACTGGGTGGCGGTCAGGTCGAGGCCGCGGCCGCGTAGCGCCTCGTTGAGGCGGCGCTCGCCTTCGGCCTGGATGGCCAGGATGAGGTAGCGCACGTGGTTGGCGGTGGTGTCAAGCGGCAGGGCGGGCACGCTGCTCTCCGTTCAGGGCGAGGATCTCGCGGCTGGTGGCGGCCCAGGTGACGGGGTCGTGACCGTACTGCACGATGGCCTCGGGCCGGCCTTGCGTGAAGGCGCGTACGCGAGCGAGCGAGGCGCGCGCCTTGGCGGGTGCGGTCAGGCTGCCGGGCAGGATGCCCTGCACCAGGGCCTCGCGGTCGTAGGCGATGTCGGCCGTGAGGAGTACCTCCCGCTCGGCACGCACGAGCACGGACTGGTGGCCCCGGGTGTGACCCGGTGTGGGGAGGAGGACGATGCGCCCGTCCCCGAGCAGGTCGAAGCCGCGGTCGAAGCCCGGCACGCTCGTCATGGGCTGGTACGCGACCTCGCGGTACGCCAGCGGCAACCGGAACATGTGCTGGATGAAGAAGGGGCTGCGGTTGGCCTCGCGCCACTCGCCCGGCCCGAGGTAGACGGGGGCCCGGCTGCCGACCAGGTAGGGGAGACCGGCGGCGTGGTCCGAGTGGAGGTGGGTCATCACCACGTGGGTGATGTCGTCGATGGCGTACCCGAGGCGTGCGAGCTGCGCCGGCAGCTCCTGCCCCGCTTGCTGACGGCCCTGGTACATGCTGAGGGCCAACCGGTTGAGGGCGCGCACGGGGCTCTCGCGGAGGATCTCGTGCCAACCGGTGTCGACCAGGACGAGAGCGTCTCCGGTGTCGACGAGGTGGGCGGGAACGGGCGCCCAGTACTTGTGCTGCGCGCCGCGGAACCAGCCGGTGGCGGGCAGTGGGTGGTACCAGAGCTTCGTCTGATGGGCGAGTGCGCGGTCGATGCGCACCTCTCCGGTGAGCAGTGGGTAGATCTTGGTCTGAGGCATGGTCTCCCTCCTCGAACAGTAGATTACAAGACATCAGATAACATGTCAACCATAATGCCGACGCCGCGAGGCGGCGCGCCCGTAGCCATGCCGCCGAGCGCGCCGGTGTCGGGCAGCGAACCGTCAGCGGTCGCGCATGCGGCGCTGGACCTCGACGTACCAGCCGGTGCCGTGGGCGAAGACCCGCAGGCAGAACACCTCGTACTGGCCGAAGTCCACGACGCGGTTGGCGAAGTAGTCCGCCACCGTCTTGGAGGAGAACGGGCCGACGGCGCAGCCCACCTCCCCTTGCCAGCGGTTCGGCACCACCACCGGCAGCGTGTCGACGGGCCTGCGTGGCCGCGTGGCGCCGCGCTGCTCGTGTCGAGGATCGGCCATCGATAGTGGCTTCATGTCCGGTCTCCGATCGGCGTCCGCTTGCGATGGCCGGAGGTGCGCGCGGATCGTTGCGCCGCGCGATCGTCGAGGGCCACGCAGGCGGCGTACGGTCGGAGCACGCCCGCGAACCCTCCGTGCAGGACCCATGTGACACTGCCGAAGGGCACGGCGCACTCCAGGCGCCCCCGTGCCCGGTCGAGGCGGGCGGCGCAGCCGAGTGCGGCCAGCTCACGCATCAGCGCTTCGAGGCACGCTTCCGAAGCGTCCGCCCGCAACGAGGCCACCAACGTTACCCCCATGTTCGATCAGCTCCCCCCGCAACGTCGAAAGGTGGCTCTCGCGCCGGCTCCTCCGGTGCGAGCGATGGGTGCGGGCAAGGTGTAGGTGGAGGTTGCGGGAGTGTCGGCGCCTTGCGAGCTTGAACGCCCCAGGTTCCTCAGGCTACGTGCTCCTGGCGAAGGTACCGCCGTTGTCCTGTGAAATCGTACACACAGTGCACGTGACTGCTGTGAGCGACTCGCTCAAGCCCCCTGATGGTGTGCGTCGACGCGCCCGCCGGGACCGCGCCAGCGGTAGGCCGCCGGTTGCAGCCCGGCCGACGAGCACAGTCCGCAGCGGGCGCAGCTGCGTCCCCCGCACCCCCCTTGCGGGCCCAGCTCGATCCGTTCCACCTGGCCTCGCCGGAGCCAGTGCCCGAGGACGTCTTCGACGACAGCGGGCGAGAGTTGGAGGTCGCTGGCGAGCTGCCAGGAGGTCGCGAGCGACTCCTCGCGCAGGCGGTCGCGGACCGCGAACAACGGGTTCACGAGTACGCCTCCCGCGCCTCCGCGGCGCCGGGGGAGCGCAGGCCGTACCAGCGCAGCCCCGTCACGAACGCGAGGACGCCCAGGATCACCCCGCCGATCCACAGCGCCGAGGTCCCGGGGTGGTGGCCGAAGGTGCCGGCCTGGTACAGCACCGTGGCCGCGCCCCAGGCCACCCCGATGCCGTACAGGACCGAGAACGTCGTCCAGCCCCAGCCCACCTCGCGCCGCAGGGCACCGATGGTGCTGGCGCAGGGCACGTACAGCAGCACGAACACCAGGTAGCTGAGTGCCGAGAGCGGGGTGAAGCCCTTGGCGAGGGCGCCGAGCGTGGCACCGTCGGCTCCCGACGCCCGCTCGGCCGAGGCCAACGAGCGGACGCTGGAGAGCCCCAGCGGATCGCCCAGCGAGCTCACGAACGCCGCTGCGTTGGCGGGCACCGTCCTCAGCGCGTCGCGGAGCTTGGAGCCCACGGCGGGGTGGACGAACGTGGCCATGCGGCTCGAGCCGGCCTGCCGCTGGTAGATGCCGTTGAAGGTACCGATCACGACCTCCTTGGCGGTGGCGCCCGCGATCAGCCCCGACACGGCCGGCCAGTTGTCGGGGGTGATGCCCATCGGCTCGAAGATGGGCGTCAACGCCCGACTCCCCTGCGCCCATCACGAAGGGCATCGGCTCGCCCGGCAGCGCCGTCTTGCCCAGCAGCCAGGCGGTGACGAGGGCCACCACGATGCCGAGCACGTAGAGCAGGAAGACCACCTGCCCCCCGTGGTGGCGGAAGAACACCACCGCGAACGCCATGTAGATGGTCAAGCGGGCGGAGCACGACATGAACGGCTGCATCAGCACCGTGACGAGGCGGCCACGCGGATCGTCGATGATACGCGATCCCATGATGGCGGGCACGTTGCAGCCGAAGCCGATGACCATCGGCACCAGGGCGTTGCCCGGTAGACCGAGGCGCCGCATGAAGCGGTCCATCGCGTAGGCGGCCCGAGCCATGTAGCCCGAGTCCTCCAGCACCGCCAGGAGCAGGAACGTCAGGCCGATGGGCGGGATGAAGGTGACCACCAGGTTGAGGCCCCCGCCCAGCCCACCGGCCACCACCGACACCAGCCACCCCGGCAGGCCGACGGCGAGTAGGGCGTGGCCGAGCCCATCGACCAGAAGGGCGGCCGAGGCCTGGTCGAAGAAGTCGAGCAGGATGTTGCCGCCACTGAAGCTGACGACGAACACCAGGTACAGCACCAGCAGGAAGACGGGAACGCCGAGCCAGCCGCTCAGCACGATGCGGTCGAGCGCCTCCGTGAGGCGCCAGCGCGCCCCGGTGGGGCGGTCCCGTGGGGCTGCTGCCAGCGCGACGTCGTGCGCCCAGCCGAAGCGTGCGGCGGCGACCATGTCGGCCGCGGCCTCGCCGGTGGCGGTCTCGACGGCCTCCGAGGCGCGCCTGAGCGCCTCGGTCAGGGCGGGTGTGCGCGGTGCTGCGGCCCCGTCCAGAAGGCGCAGCGCTTCGAAGCGCCCACGGGCCGCGCCGGCGTCGCCGGCGAGCGCCGCCAGGGCGGTTACGGCGCGCTCGACCGCCGGGTGGTACGCGGGCGGGCGGGCGCGCGGCGCGTTGTGCAGCGCGCGCTGGAGGGCGTCGATCAGCTCACGGCGACCGGTGCCGCGGCGCGCCACCATCGGCACCACCGGCACCCCGAGGGCGGCGGCGAGCTCGGAAGCCCTCGGCTCGCGGCCGGCCGCCCGCGCCTCATCGACCATGTTCAGCGCGACGATCATCGGGCGCCCGGTCTCGGCCAGCTCGGCGGTCAGGGCGAGGTGGCGTTCGAGGTTCGAGGCGTCGACGATGTTCACCACCAGATCGATGCGACCGTCGAGCAGGACGTCGCGCGCCACGACCTGGTCGGGACCGCCACCGCCGAGGAGGCTGTACACGCCGGGCAGATCGACGACCGAAACCGCACGGCCGTGCAGGCTCGCGGTGCCCTCGCGCCGCTCGACCGTCACCCCCGGCCAGTTGCCGATGTGCTGGCGCGCGCCCGTCAGCAGGTTGAAGAGGGTCGTCTTGCCACAGTTCGGGTTGCCGGCCAGGGCCACGACCGGGGTGGCCCCGGAGGTCACGCTCGGCCCGGCACCGGCCTCGTGGCACATGCTCATGAGGCTTCTCGCAGGCGGTTCGGCGCTCCCTCCGTACCGTTGCGAGAGGCCACCAGGATGCGGTCGACCACGGCGCGCCCCAGGGCGATGCGCCCGCCGCCAACCTGGAGGACCGCTCCGCGTCCGTTGGGGCCATGGAGTACGAGTACGTCGATGCCGGGGCGGATGCCGAACATGCGCAGGCGTTGCGCTAGCGAGGCGCTGCCCTCGATGCGCTCCACGCGCGCGCGTTCGCCGCGGCGGAGGCTCGACAGGGCCGTGGCGTCCCCCACATCGGGCGCGCCCCCCCTCATCGCACGCCCGGGGCGACGGCGGATCGGACGCCGCCTGCGCCGGGGTGCGGGGTGGCGCAGCAATCCTGAGCGCGGGAGTCGGGTTTCATGCCCCGAGCATCCGGCAGGCGGGTGGACCGCAGCCAGGGACAATCGTCCCGCCGGGTCCGGCTCAGCCGACCGGTCCGAGAAAATGCGTCTCCGACGCGCAGTCCCGCGGGGGTCGGCGACGGCCCGGGGTGGTGGCACGCCCGTGCCGGGCGTTCGGGTCCAGGGCGGTCGCCGTAGGATGGCCGAGGCGGAGGCCCGCCCACCCCGGCCGCGCTCCGGGGGCGGGCGCTGCCGGAAGGAGCGCGCATGGCGGACGAACGATGCGACGTGGTGGTCGTGGGGGGAGGCTCGGCGGGCTCGGTGATCGCGAACCGGCTGAGCGAGGATCCTTCCACCCGGGTGCTGGTGCTGGAGGCCGGACGCGCCGACTGGCCCTGGGACGTGCTGATCCACATGCCCGCCGCGCTCCCGTTCCCCATCGGCAACCCGCGCTACGACTGGCAGTACCGGTCCGACCCCGAGCCCTTCATGGGAGGGCGGCGCGTGTATCACGCGCGCGGCAAGGTGCTCGGTGGTTCCTCGAGCATCAACGGCATGATCTTCCAGCGTGGCAACCCCATGGACTACGACCGCTGGGCGCAGGCGCCGGGCATGGAGGCGTGGGACTACGCCCACTGCCTGCCGTACTTCAAGAGGATGGAGACCTGTCTGGCGGGGGCGGACGCGTGGCGCGGCGGCGAGGGCCCGCTGAAGCTCGAGCGCGGCCCGGCCACGAACCCCCTCTTCGGCGCCTTCTTCGAAGCCGTCCAGCAGGCGGGGTACAGCCTGACCGACGACGTCAACGGCTACCGCCAGGAGGGCTTCGCCCCCTTCGATCGGAACATCTACCGGGGCAGGCGCTGGTCGGCCTCGAAGGCGTATCTGGATCCGGTGCGTCAGCGCCCGAACCTCACCATCCGCACCCGCGCCTTCGTCACGCGCATCCTCTTCGACGGCGACCGAGCGACGGGTGTCGAGTACGTCCACCGCGGTCGCGTCCGGCGTGTCGAGGCCGGCGAGGTCGTCCTCAGCGGCGGCGCCGTCAACTCGCCCCAGCTGCTGCAGCTCTCGGGCGTCGGTCCGGCCGAGCCGCTGCACTCGCTGGGGATCGCGCCGGTCGCCGACCTCCCAGGAGTCGGGAGCAACCTCCAGGATCACCTCGAGGTCTACATCCAGTACGCCTCGAAGCAGCCTGTCTCGGTCGCGCCGTGGCTGACGTGGTGGCGCCGTCCGTGGGTCGGGTTCCAGTGGCTCGTGTTCCGCAGCGGGGCGGGAGCCACCAACCATTTCGAGGGCGGCGGTTTCGTGCGCTCGAACGACGAGGTGGGCTGGCCCAACGTGATGTTCCACTTCCTGCCGCTGGCGATCCGCTACGACGGCAGCTCCCCGGCGTCCGGCCACGGCTACCAGGTCCACGTCGGCCCGATGTTCTCCGACGTGCGCGGGGAGCTGGCCATCGTGTCGCGAGACCCACGGGTCAAGCCGTCGCTGCGCTTCAACTACCTCTCGACGCCGAACGACCGGCGCGAGTGGCTGGAGGCGGTGCGTATCGCGCGGCGCATCCTCAACCAGCCCGCCTTCGAGCCCTACAACGGCGGCGAGCTCTCGCCGGGTCCGTCGGTCGAGACCGACGAGGAGATCCTGGCGTGGGTCGCACGCGACGCCGAGACGGCGCTGCACCCGAGCGGCACCGCGAAGATGGGCACGGACGAGCGCTCGGTCGTCGATCCCTCGTCGCTGAGAGTGCACGGTCTCGAGGGGCTGCGGGTGGTGGACGCCTCCGTGATGCCCATCATCACCAACGGCAACATCTACGCGCCGGTGATCATGATCGCCGAGAAGGCGGCGGATCTGATCCGGGGCGACACGCCGCTGCCGCCGTCGGACGCGCCGGTGTACCGGCACCGGGAGGCTGGCGAGAGCTGAAGGCGTCTCGCGCGCCCGTGCGGTCGCGCTCCCGTTCCGCCAGCATCCGATCGAGGTGCTCGATGGAGGTGTGCGGCAACCGGAGGAAGGTGCGGGCGCACCGGCGCCGTCGGGTCGAGGAGGGGGCGGCCTGAGGCGGCGGTGGGCCGGCTATCATGGCAGCCGAGCCGAGCAAGACGAGGAGAGGACCGTCCGTATGCCGCTCGATCATCTGATCGCGTTCGCGTTGCTCGCGTTCGCCCTGATCGTCGTACCGGGGCCGAGTGTGCTGTTCGTCGTCGGTCGTGCACTGACGGTGGGTCGGCGCGCCGCGCTCGCCACCGTCCTCGGCAACGCCGCCGGCGAGTACCTCCAGCTCGTGCTGGTGGCGCTGGGGCTCGGCCTCGTCGTGGAGCGCTCGGAGCTGGTGTTCTCGGCCGTGAAGCTCGCCGGTGCCGGCTATCTCGTCTGGCTCGGCGTCGAGGCGATCCGGCGCCGCCGCGTCCTGGCCGAGGTCCTGGCCACGCACGCGCCCTCGAAGCGCGGCCGGGCGGCGGCGCGGGAAGGCTTCATCGTCGGGGCCACCAACCCGAAGACGACGATCTTCTTCGCCGCCATCCTGCCGCAGTTCGTGGAGCCCGGGCTGGCGCCGGTGCCGATCCAGATGCTCGCGTTGGGGTTGGTGTTCCTCGTGATCGCGCTGGCGTCCGACAGCGTCTGGGCGTTCGCGGCGGGCACCGCGCGAGACTGGCTGGCGCGCTCCCGTCGGCGCCGTGAGAGCCTCCACGTCGGCAGCGGCCTGATCATGATCGGGTTGGCGGTGAAGCTGGCGCTCAGCGACCGGCACTAGGTTCGCAACGGGGCGTCTCCACGACGGAACGCGTCCGTGACGGAACCCGTCCGGACACGCGCGTGCCGCGTCGCCTGGGCCTTCTCGAATAAGACCCGGGTGATATTGACAGGCGACTTCTACCCGGATAATAATCGAGCTCGCGCCCGAGGTGCGCACCCCATGGCTGACGAACTCTCGAAACCCTGCACGGCCTTCGAAGGCCACCGCCTGGTCCGCTCCGGCGCTCTGGCCGAGGTCGCGGTCGCGATCAAGTCGGTGGTGGACGCTGGCTCCACCGAGTCGGTCCTCGTCTTCGACGACGCCACCGGCCGCGTGATCGACCTGGACCTGCGCGGCTCCGACGCCGACGTCCTCGCGAGGCTGGCCAGTTCCGTGCAGGGCTCCGGCCGACCCGACGCGCACGCCCCGAACGAACGCCGCAAGGGCGGCCCCACGAAGCCGCGTGGCAGGGGCCGACCCAAGCTCGGCGTCGTCGCCCGCGAGGTCACCCTGCTCCCCCGTCACTGGGAGTGGCTGGCGGCGCAGCCCTCGGGCGCCTCGGCCGCCCTCAGGAGGCTGGTGGACGAGGCCCGGCGCACGAACGCCCCCCGGCAGAAGCGACGGGCGGCGCAGGAGGCGGCCTACCGCTTCATGGTGGCGATCGCCGGGGATCTCCCCGACTTCGAGGAGGCGGCCCGCGCCCTGTTCGCCGACGACCGACCCGGACTGGAGCAGCGCACCGCGGCGTGGCCCGAGGACGTCCGCGCCCATGCCCTCCGGCTGGCCTTCCCGACCGACGGCGGTCCCGAGTCGGACGCCGACTCGCCCGACCGAAAGGACACCCCATGACCTCCCCCGATCCCATCCGCTACCTCACGCCGACCCAGGAGGCCGGCAGGAACCTGATCCTGCGCGGCCTCGAGGGCAGCGTGGTGATGCTGAACCTGCTGCGCTTCCGGGACGTCGCCGACTACTCGGCCTCGCCCGAGCTCGGCCCCGAGACGCCGATCAGCGGAGCCGAAGCGTTCGACCGGTACATCCGGCACACCCTCCCGTTCCTGCGTGAGAGCGGCGGCGGTCTGCTGTTCCTCGGTGCTGGTGGCCCGTTCCTCATCGGCCCGGACGGCGAGGGCTGGGACCTGGTGATGCTGGTGCGCCAGAGCAGCGTTCAGGCCTTCATCGCCTTCGAGAGCCATGCCGGCTACCTGGAAGGCATCGGGCACCGGACCGCTGCCCTGGAGGATGCCCGCCTGCTAGCGATGACGGAACTGCCGACGCCCGCCTGAGGCGGGGGAGGCGCGGCGCGTGCCCTCCCGCCGCGTTCCCTCCATGCGCGTGCGCTCGTCGGAGCGCGGCGACCTGCTAGCCGGGGTCGCCGCGCTCCTGGGCGCGCTCCAGGCCGTGGGCCATGCTGGCGGCGAGGGAGGAGGCGAGGGCCGCGAGGTCGTCGGCCTCGAGGCGCTGGCGGAGCGCCGGGCTCATGGCCGATGCGATGGACAGGAGCGCCGGGGGGCCCATGACCGCGGCCGTGAAGGCGGGGGAGCGGGGCGCCAGGCGCAGGCCGGCGGGCGCCTCCGACAGGTGGGCGGACAGGCGTTCCTGCGCCGCCGGAACGTACTGCTCCACCAGGTAGCGGTACAGGGGCCCGTCGGGGTGGGCGAGGGCCTCCGACAGCAGGGCCGGGAGGACCCGTGGTGGCGCGAGCACCGCACGGAGCACGGCCCGGACGATGGCCTGGAGGGCGTCCTCGAGACTGGAGGGCGCGTCCGGTAGCTCATTCGCGATGGCGGGGAGCGGGCTGAAGGCCTCGAAGACTGCGTGGATCAGCTCGTCGCGCGATCCGAAGGTGCTGTACAGGGTCGCCGGCGCGCAGTCGGCCCTCGTCGCGAGGACGTCCATCGTGAGGGCGCCGAGACCCTCCTCGGCGATGAGGTGGGCGGCGCTCGTGATGGCCCTCTGGCGCACGCTGGGACGTCCCCCGGGGTCCACGCCCGCTGCGGCCACGCCGTCGAGCAGGGCCTGCTTCGAGCCGATGCGGCGGAAGAGCGTGGCGCGGGAGATGCCGGCGCGGGCCGCGATGGTCTCGATGGGGAGCTCGGCGACGGGCCGCGCAGCATCGCGCGCGGCGGCGATGGCGGCCTCGACGAGCTCCGGGGGTGGGCGCTTGCCGGTTCCGGCCGCACGCCGCTCGGGTTTCGTCATGGGCTGAGTCTAGCATAGATGGAATCTCTGATGATGTCGCGCATGGACGGAAGCCCCATGTCCAGCGGGTGGCTGTTCAGGATCGCTATAGCGAAGATAACCGCTAGAGATAGGCGTCCTCGTGGCCCGACATGATCGCTGCACGGGTGAGATTGGACAAGAGAAAGACTATGTTCTAATCTCACTCCGTCAGCGCGCCGCGGCCTCCGGCCCGGCGCCGAAGATCGGAGGCTGTCATGTCGTACGAAGCGATTCCCACCTTCTCCCACGCCGAGCGCGATCGTCGCTGGGCGATCGCCCAGGACCTGATGCAGGCCGAGGGCCTCGACGCCATGCTGGTGTACGGCGACCGCGAGGGCACCGGGCCGGCACCCTTCGCGCCGGACACCTTCTTCACGAACGACCGGCCGGGGGCGACGGTGATCATCCCGCGCGGCGGCGAGCCGATCGCGCACCTGTTCAGCCCCATGTCGCTGGCGGACCACGCCGAGGCGCGCGTCCGCGGGGACGATCCCTGGGTCGAGCCGCGCAACGTGCGGGTCCCGCGGTCGGCGCCGGCGGTCGCCAAGACGCTCGAGGAGCTGAAGCTCGGAACGGGGCGCATCGGGGTGCTGGGCCTGGAGCCCTACCCGCCCTTCTACTTCGAAGGCGCCATCCCGCACGGGTTCTGGGTGGGTCTCACGGAACGTCTGCCCGACGCGACGTTCGTGCCCTCATGGCGGCCGTTCGCGATGCGCACCGTGCGGCGCAGCCGGGAGGAGCTGGCGGTTCTGGCCTGGGCGGCGCGCGCGGGCGACGCCATGGCGCAGGCGATGATCGACACGGCGCGGCCCGGGGTGACGGAGGCGCAGCTGGTGGCGGCGGCCATGGAGGCGGCGCCCGCGCACGCTGCCGTGAGCCCCGGCGTGCTGCTGGTCACCGGTCGCGAGGAGAACAACTGGGGCCTGCCGGCGTGGAGCTATCGTGCCCAGAAGCCGCGCACGCTCGAAGACGGGGACGTCGTCCTGTCGGAGATCTTCACCAGCTCCGGCATGCTGGAGGCACAGGGGCAGCTCACCATCGGCATCGGAGACGTGCATCCCGACGTGCGGCGGGCCGGCGAGGCCGTGCGCGAGAGCTACGAGCGCGGCCTGGCGGCGTTGAAGCCCGGCGCCACCTTCGGCGACGTCGCGCGAGCGATGCGCGGTCCGGTCGATGCGCTGGGCGGCTGGAACGTCGCGCCTCTGGTCCACGCGCTCAACCCGTTCGGAGCGGTGTCCGCGGCGGGTGAAGGGATCGAGGCGCTGCCCGGAGCTGCCGACTACGGCGCGTTGGGGCACATCCCTACCATTCTGGCCGAGATGCCCATCCTCCCGGGGATGACGTTCGCCTTCGAGCCGAAGATGAACCTCGGCCGCCACGAGGTCGACATCGGATCGACCGTGGTGGTGGGCGAGCACCACCCCATCGAGCTCAACCGGCTCGGCCGCGAGGTCGTCTACGTCTGAGGCCTCGGCGGGGCGGGCGCCGGCCTGCAGAGTCGCGCCCGCCCCGTGACCGGTTGAGAGGAAGGTGCGAGCGATGCAGAGTGCTGTGAACGTCGGATCGCGGTGGAGCAGGGGTGTGGACGGCTCGGTTGTCGACCTCGGGCACCCGGTGGCGCCGGGCGGGCCGGGGCCCATGCTGGCGCTCGCCCTGGGCGGCGGCGGGGCGAGGGGCCTGGCCCACGTCGGCGTGCTCCAGGTCCTGCAGGAGGAGGGTGTGGAGACCGACGTCGTAGCCGGTACATCGATGGGGGCGGTCGTGGGCGGGGTCTACGCTGCGGGGGCCGACCTCGAGCACGCCGAGGCGCGCATCGCCGAGCTGCTCGGCGCCGCCCCGAGGAGCCCGGTCCCCCGCGGCCCCGTCGGCCAGCGGTTGCGGGCCTTGCTGGACGTGGCGGCCTACGTCGAGAGCGATCTGTTGGGGATGGGGCGCGAGAGCACGGACCGCCTGCGCGCTGGCATCGAGCGGTGGGTGGGACGGCAGCGGATCGAGTCGCTGCCCCGACGCTTCGGCGCCGTGGCGGCCGACGTGCGCACCGGCGAGGAGGTGCTGCTCGACCGGGGACCGCTGGCGACGGCCGTGGGTGCGAGCGCTGCGCTGCCAGGCGTGTTCCTTCCCGTGCCGTGGCGGGGCCGGTTGCTGATGGACGGCGGCGTCGTGGGCAACCTTCCGGTACAGCCGGCGAGGGTTCTCGGAGGGGACGTGGTGCTTGCCGTGAGTGTCGTCTCCGGCCTCGCGCCGGACGTGCCCCGCACCGGCGTCGGGCTCCTCGCCCGCGCCGACCAGATCGGACGGGCCCACACCGAGAAGCTGGCGCTGGCCTCGGCCGACGTGGGTGTGTGCGTGGCCTTGCCCGACGGCGTGGGGCTGTTCGACTTCCATCGTGCCTCCGACATCATCGCAGCAGGCCGCGCGGCCATGCAGGCGGCCCTGCCGGCGCTCAGGGAGGCGCTCGCACGGCGCTCGGCGTCGGTCTGAGCCCGACAGGAGGGCACCGGCCGTTCACGCGTGTACGGCCGCTCTCCCCACGGGTGAGGCTGGAGTGCCCCCGGTACGCAGGGGCCCCC
>JARRMM010000051.1:0-35306 GCA_037386005.1 Deinococcales bacterium
CGAGCAGGATCCGGAGGCCGCGGAGTACGTCCAGAGCGTCAACGGGGGCAGGCGGAGCGTCCCCACGCTGGTGGTGGGCGAGAGCGCGACCAGCCTGTCCGGGTTCACCCGCGAGAAGTTCGACGCCTTCGTGGCGCAGCACGATCTCCTCGGAGGGTGACCCGCGGCGCGCCGGTCCCACGGGTCCGGCCGCACCCGGCGACGGCCCACCACGGGCGGGGCATGGTAGCCTCGTGAGGATGGCGTCGGCAGGACATGCCCCCAGCGACAAGGCGACGGAAGTCCGGGCGATGTTCTCCACCATCGCTCCCCGATACGACGCCCTGAACCGCCTGCTCAGCTTCGGGATCGACCGCCGCTGGCGCGTCCAAGCGGCGCGCGCAGCCCTGCGAGGCGATGCTCGGCGCGTGCTCGACGTCGCGACCGGCACCGGCGATCTGGCGTTCACCCTGAGCGCCCTCGCGCCGGAAGCCGAGGTCGTCGGGGTCGACTTCGCCGAGCCCATGCTGGAGCTGGCGCGCGCCAAGGCGCCGGGGCGCGGCGGCCGGGTGCGTTTCGAGGTCGGCGACGGCACCGCGCTGGCCTACCCCGACGACAGCTTCGACGCCGTCACCATCGCCTACGGGCTGCGCAACTTCGACGACCTCGACGGTGGCCTGCGGGAGTTCCTGCGGGTGCTGCGGCCGGGTGGGCGCCTGGTGGTGCTCGAGTTCCCGCCGCCGCCCGGCGGTCTCTTCGGCGGCCTCTACCGTCTGTACTTCACGCGCGTGCTGCCGGCCGTGGGCGGGTTGATCTCGGGGCGCGAGAGCGCCTACCGCTACCTTCCGCAGTCCGTGCTGGCCTTCCCCGCGCCGGAGGTCCTGGCGCAGCGCATGCGCGGGGCGGGGTTCGTGGGGGTGAGCTACCGGTTGCAGACCTTCGGCGTCTCCGCCATCCACCTAGGAGAGAAGCGCACATGAATCTCGTCGATGCCACGTCCACCGGTTTCGAGCTGAACACCGACGCTTCGCTGGTCAACCCTGACTGGGAAGACTTCGCCGAAGCGCACAACCGCCGTTTCGGGCTGGCCATCTCCCACTTCAAGAGCCTGGTCAAGGGGCGCGCCTACGACAACCAGGTGATGCGGCTCCGCGTGGGGCGAGAGGGCTTCTACGCCCAGGCCCGCAACTTCCCGGCGGCGTTCTTCGGCGACACCCGTTCGCCCGAGGTCGTCACCGTGGCGGAAGCGGAGGCCCAGGCCGCGGTATGGGAGGCCGTTGCCCACTACCGCGCGGGGGAGGCGCAGTCGCTCACCACCATCTACTCGGGCGACGATCCCCCCGACGTCTTCTTCGGGTACCGCCTCACCGGCGAGCGGCGCTACGAGCTCGGGCACGTGCGCACCACATTGCCCCTCCACCTTCGCGTGCTGGTCGATGCTCCTGACGAGAGCCCGCTCATCGGCTCCACCGCCGGCGTGCTCATCTACCAGCGCACGCGGCGGGGCGAGCACGTCTTGATCCGGGCCGCCGGCAGGCGGCAGCCGCTGTTGGCAGGCGTCCAGCTCGCCGACTGAGGTCGAGCGCTTGCCGACGTTTCCGACACGCGGTCACCGTTACGACGTCATCGTGGTGGGTGCCGGCATCGCCGGCAGCGAAGCGGCCTACGCGTGCGCCCGGGGCGGGCTCGACACGCTGCTCGTGACCACCAGTCTCGATACCGTCTACAACACCGTCGGGGACAGGGTGCGGCTGGCGCCGCCCGAGGGGACCCTGATGCGGTCGCTGTGGGAGGAGCACGCCGGGCCGGACGGCTGCCTCGCGAACGCTCGCCTGCACCGCGCCGCCAAGTACGCGCTCGAGCGCCAGGACGGCCTGCACCTGCTGCAATCGAACGTCACCGGCCTGCGGCTCGATGATCGCGGCGCCGTGGACGGCGTGGACACCTGGGAGGGTGTCGAACGGCTGGGGCGCCCCGTGGCCCTGTGCGTGGGGAGCTTCCTGGACGCGCGCCTGACGGTAGGTTCGCTCACCGAGGAGGCGGGGCGGCTCGGCGAGATGGCCTACGGGGAGCTGTACCAGGATCTGGTGCAGCGCGGCATGTCGTTCCGCGATGTGCGACTGTCGGCCGATCCGGCCGGCGGCGCGTTGCCCTACGAGATCCGGTGCCGGGTGCTCGAGCCCTCGGGCGTCGGCGGGGACGGCTTCCGCGTCCCGGGGGTTCCGGGCCTCTACGCAGCCGGGTTGTGCGCGCGCGGCTACCTGCCGTTCGAGGAGGCCGCCCTCGACGGCGTGCGTCTCGGTCGGGCGTTGCTGGCCGCCCGGTCGCGCCGCTGAGCCTCGCCGGCTGCCGGGCGTGCCCGCTCAGACGCGGGCCGTGTCGTCCCTCGGGCGCGTGTACGCGTCGATCTTGTGCAGCTGCTCGGGACGCGCCCACACCAGCCGCGCGCCTTCCGGCGTAGTGGCCACCAGCCGGTAACGGTATGGGGGTTTTGCCGGCGCGGTGGTGATCACGTACCGCCGGCCTTCGTAGAGGACTTCCTCGCCCGCCGAGAAGCTGACCATGCCGCCCACCTTACCGCCCGCTCCCCGCTCGCAGGAAGGGGGCACACGTCCTGGCCGCCGGCGGCCGGCACGCAGCAGGGGGCGGCGATGCGCTCAAGCCGAGGGCGCCCGCA
This sequence comes from Deinococcales bacterium, assembly GCA_037386005.1. Classification (GTDB taxonomy): domain Bacteria; phylum Deinococcota; class Deinococci; order Deinococcales; family Trueperaceae; genus JASBRS01. The sequence continues at coordinate 2,657 of JARRMM010000051.1, forward strand.
GCCGGCGGACGTCGATGTCCGGGGGGCGCCGGAGGGTCTGGTAGACGACGCAGTAGCGTTCCGTGAGGCGCTGCAGCGCTGCGAGCTGCTCCTCGTCGGCATCCGTGTCGAGCTCGAAGTGGCGACACCGATCGCCGTCGCGACGGCGGCGAGGGTGACCCCGGCGCAGGCGACCAGCGCCTCGAGAAGCAGGTCGCCCGAGCAAGCCATGAGCCCCGTGCCGCCCGTGGCGGGATGGAGACCCGCCTCGACCAGCGCTCGCGCCGTGTCGACGCGGCAGCTCACGCCCTCCCCGAGCCGTCCCTCCGCTGCGAGCGTGAGCACCGCGGCCTCGGGCTGCTCCCGGTAGCGCTCCTTCAGGGGGGCCTGGATCGACCTGAGCTCCTCGGCGTTCATGGCGTCTCCGTTCCTGGTGGACGCATGCACGATGTCCAAGTGGGTGGCCCGATGATACGCCATCGGCGGGCGAGGTGCTGTCGGCGTCATGAGGGCCCTCGTTCGACGAGGGCGGGACGCGCCGCAGGTCGCCCTCAGTCCGCGTCCAGGAACAGTGTTTCCGGGAGGCGCGGGAACAGCCCGTGCTCGACCGCCCGGCCCAGCAGTGCCGCGGCCGCCCGCTCACCCTCGGGCCCCACGTCCATCGAGTAGCGGTTGACGTAGAGCTCGATGTGCCGTCGCCGCACCGTCTCGTCCATCTCTTGTGCGTGCTCGGCCACGTACGTCCTCGTCGCGGTGGGGTTCTCCCAGGCGTAGGCCAGGCTGGCTCGCAGCAGGTCCTGCAGGCGGTGGAGCACGGCACTCCCCAGGTCGCGACGAGCGATGATGCCGCCGAGCGGCACCAGCTGGCCGGTCGTCTCCTCCCACCAGGTCCCCAGGTCGAGATGACAGCGCAACCCGTGGTCCGGGTAGGTGAAGCGGCTCTCGTGGATGATGAGCCCGGCCTCGACCTCGCCCGCGGCGACGGCGGGCATGATCCGGTCGTAGCGCATGGTCACCAGCTCGACCTCCGGTTGCGACAGCCGCAGGAGCAGGTTGGCGGTGGTGCGCCCGCCCGGGATGGCGATCCGCCGGCCGGTGAGGTCGTCGAGCTCGTCACGGGTCACGATGAGCGGACCCACGCCGCTGCCCAGCGCTCCGCCGGCACGCAGCATCACGTAGCGATCGGCCAGGTAGCCGTAGGCGTGGTAGCTCACCTTGGCGATGTCCAACTCGCCGCGGTCGGCCGCCTGGTTGAGGGCCTCGACGTCGTCGAGCCGGATGTCGAAACGCAGGGCGGGGGCGCGCTCGTCCCGGGCCAGACCGTGCGCCAGCGCATAGAAGATGAACGTGTCGTTGGGACACGGGGAGTAGCCCAGGCGGAGTGCCGAGCCCGCGTCGGCGCTCATGCCCTGGACTCCGCGAGCGGCGCGCCGAGCAGCCGGCGGTGCTCGATCTCGATGCATCGGTCCTGGACGACCTCGATGCCACGGGACCGGAGCCGGTCGGCCGCCACGTCGTTGCGGATGCCCAGCTGCAGCCACACGGCCCTCGGGAGCGGTTCCAGCGCCAGGATCTCGTCGACGTGCGACGTGACATCGTCGGACCGGCGGAACAGGTCGACGATGTCGATGGGCGTCTCGAGCTGTCCGAGCGAGGCCACCACGGGGTGGCCGTGCAGCTCCTCGCCGACGTAGCGCGGGTTGACGGCCACGATCTCGTAGCCGTGGCGGGCGAGGTAGGCGGGGACCTGGTAGGAGGGGCGGTCGCGTCGGCCGCTCGCGCCCACCACGGCGACGCGGTGTGAGGTCGCGAGCAGGTCGCGGAGGGACGTGTCGAGCGATTCGTCGTGCTCGTGCATGCTTCAAGGGTAGCGCCGGATCGAGCAGCTCCGGGTCCTCCCGGCGTCTCGACCGAACTCCGCCGCCTGGGTCGGCGCTTGCGTTGATGGGCACGGAATCATCTGCTAGACTGAAACGCTCTGTGCCGGGCCCCTGGCCACGGCGCGACCCTTTGGAGGTGAAGTCCATAGCGAGAGAGTTGAAGGTGAACGAACAGATCCGCGCTCGTCAGGTGCGTCTGATCACGGAGTCGGGGGAGCAGGTCGGTATCATCGACACCCGCGACGCCATGCGGCGCGCCCGCGAAGCGGAGATGGATCTCGTACTCGTTGGTGAGAGCGCGGAACCCCCGGTGGCCCGCCTGATGGACTACGGCCGGTACCGGTTCGAGATGCAGCAGCAGGCCAAGGAGGCCCGCAAGCGCTCGCGTCAGCAGGAGATGAAGTCGATCAAGTTCCGCGTGAAGATCGACGACCACGACTACGAGACCAAGGTCAACCACATCCGCCGCTTCCTCAAGGGCGGGCACAAGGTCAAGGTCACGATCATGTTCCGCGGTCGCGAACGGACCCACCCGGAGTTGGGGCAGGAGATCCTCAACCGGGTGGCGAACGATCTCACCGAGCTCGCTGCGGTGGACTCCGCGCCCACCATCGCGGGTATGGACATGAACATGGTCCTTCGCCCCCACGAGATGTCCTAGGCCTGTTCGGACCCCTTCGCTCGTCGACCTGGGAGCTTCCCGGTCCGAGGGAATCACGTTCGGCGTCACCGAGGTGACGTCGGGTCGCCGTTGCGGGCGACCGAGGAGAGACATCATGCCGAAACTCAAGACCCATAAGGGCACCAAAGCCCGTGTCAAAGTCACTGGGCGAGGTAAGGTCAAGGCGATGCGCTCCGGCAAGCGACACCTGAACTTCAAGAAGTCGGGCGATCGCATCCGGAAGGGCAGGACCGACCTTCTACTCGCCAAGCCCGAGGCGGAGCGCATCAAGGCGCTCCTGCCGTACGAGTAGGAGGCTAGGACATGCCACGCGCCAAGACCGGTGTGGTGCGCCGACGTCGCCACAAGAAGATCCTCAAGCGCGCCAAGGGCTACTGGGGACTCAGGTCCAAGAGCTTCCGCGTCGCTCAGCAGACCCTTCTGAACGCAGCCGACTACGCCTACCGCGACCGCCGCGACAAGAAGACCGAGTTCCGGCGCCTGTGGATCGCGCGCATCAACGCGGCTGCCCGCGCCGAAGGGATGAGCTACTCGCGCTTCGTGAACGGCCTCCGTCGGGCCGGCGTCGAGGTCGATCGCAAGATCCTGGCCGACCTCGCCGTGCAGGAGCCCGAGGCGTTCAAGGGCCTGGTCGAGAAGGCGCGCGAGGCCGCCTGAGCCCAGGCCGGCCAGCGGCACCCTCCGAGATCTCGAGCGCGGCCCGCCGAACGGCGGGCCGCGTCGTCGTGGGAGCGGCGCTCGCCCCCGGACACCGCGCAGCGCGGGGTAGAATGCCGGAGTGACGTCCCCGGCGAGTCTCCGCGAGCGCAAGAAGGCAGACCGGCGGCAGCGTATCTTCGAGAGCGCCATGCGCTTGTTCGAGGAGCGCGGCTTCCAGGCCACCACCTTCAGCGACATTGCGCGTGCCGCTGCGGTCTCGCGGGGGACCGTCTTCAACTACTTCCCCTACAAGGAAGCGTTGCTGATCGAGTTCTTCGGTCGGCACCTGGAGGCGCTGCGCGAGAAGCTGGCCGATCGCCGCGCCGGACGCGGCGACGATGCGGTGGCCGAGCTCTTCTTCCTGTTCGACGACCTCGCCGCTTTCGTGGAGGAGCACCGGGGGCTGGTCCTACCGCTCAGCTACGAGCTGCTCAATCCCGATCCGGAGCGTTCGCGCCGCGCCTACCTGGCGCTGCCGCTGGGCGACCTGCTGCGTGATGTCCTGACCCGGGCCCACGCGGCCGGCACGGTTCGTGACGACTACTCGCGGGAGCGGCTCGCGCGGACGCTGGAGAACGTCTACTTCATCACCGCCATGCAGTGGGCGGCCTACCGACAGGACCGCTCCATCCGGGGTGAGCTGCGCAAGGCCCTCACTCTGACGCTGGAGGGGATCGTCGGGTCTGCACGGCTTGTCGGCGTCCCTTCCTGAAACCCGTCCGCAGCATCGCCCCGGCCTTCGGGCCGGGCCCCGCACGCCGGTATGATGGCGGGCATGCGCTGGATCGAGTCCCTCGAAGCTGCCCTGGAAGCGTTCCGCGGACGCTCGGCCGAGACCGTCGACCCCGAAGTCTCGGCACGGGTGCGTGCCCTCCTCGACGAGGTGCGGTCCGGGGGTGACGCGGCCGTCCTCGCCATCACCGAGCGTCTCGACGGCGTTCGACCGGACACCCTGGCCGTGCCGAAGGAGGCGATCGACCATGCCGGAGCCGCGATCCCGGCCGATCTCGCGGCGGCCATCGAGCTGGCGGTGGCGCGCGTGCGCGCCTACTATCAGCGGCAGCCCGCCGGCGGCTTCCTCGACCAGCAAGCGGGCGGTCTGCTGGGCCAGCTCGTGCGCCCTCTGCGGCGTGTCGGATGCTACGTGCCGGGAGGCACGGCGCCGCTGTTCAGCAGCCTGATCATGACGGCCGTGCCGGCCCGGGTCGCCGGCGTGCCGGAGATCGTGGTGGCCACGCCGCCACGCGCCGATGGCAGCGTGGCGCCGGAGATCCTGTTCGCGGCCTCGCTCCTCGGGATCGACGAGGTCTACCGCATGGGCGGCGCGCAGGCCGTCGCGGCGCTGGCCTACGGCACGGCCAGCGTCAGGCCCGTTGACAAGGTCGTCGGGCCCGGCAACCGCTACGTGGTGGCCGCCAAGCGCGAGGTGTTCGGCCGGGTCGGGGTGGAGTCGTTGCCCGGTCCCACCGAGACGCTGGTGTTGGCGGACGACGGTGCCGAGGTGCGGCACGTGGTGGCCGATCTGCTGGCCCAGGCCGAGCACCTCGGCGCGCAGCCGGTCCTGGTCACGCCCAGCCGGCGTCTCGCGCAGGCCGTCGAGGCCGCGCTTCCGGGGGCGATCGCGGAGCTCCCCACGGCCGCGGCGGCCCGCGAGTCGGTCGAGGAGCGTGGCATGGTGGTCCTCGTGCGCGACCTGGCCGAGGGCATGCAGGTGGCCAACGCCTACGCCCCGGAGCACCTCTGCCTCCTGGTGCGTGACCCGTGGGCGTGGGTCCCCGAGGTCGAGAACGCCGGCGGCGTGTTCGTAGGGGAGAACAGCATGGAGGCGCTCGGCGACTACCTGGCTGGCCCCAGCCACGTGATGCCCACCTCCGGGACCGCGCGCTACGCCAGCTCCGTCAACCTGCGCGACTTCCAGAAGGTGATCCCGCTCGTCGCGCTCGGCCCCGCGACGGTGGCCGAGGTGGGCCCCGCCGCGGCCCGCATGGCTCGCGCCGAGGGGTTGGAGGCGCACGCCCGCGCCATCGAGGCGCGCCTGCCTCGGGAGTGATCTCGCTCGGGAGTCACGCGCGGCGGGGACGGCTCGGGCCCGTGCTATGGTTCGGGCACCGCTCCGTTCGTGAGGCCCCCCATGGCCATCGGAAGTCCGCTCCAACGAGGACGTGACGCCTACGCCCGCAGGGCGTGGACGGAAGCGTTCCAGCAGCTCTCGGCCGCGCGGGCGCTCCGGCCCCTGGCCCCCGCCGATTGTTGGCGACTCGCCGTGGCCGCCGAGCTGGTCGGGCGCGCCGATGTGTTCATCGAGGTCCTCGACGGCGCTCACCGCCTTGCGGAGGAGGCCGGCGACCTAGCGGCGGCCGCCCACTGCGCGGTCTGGATCGCGCTGCGGTGGGCCAGGAGCGGGGAGTCGGCGCGGGCGTCGGGCTGGTTGGCGCGGGCCCGTCGCCTGCTCGAACACCACGGCGCACCCTGCGCAGGGGCCGGGTACCTGCGGCTCGCCGAAGCGCAGCGGGCCCTGGCGGGTGGAGATGCCTCCGCCGCGGCCGTCGCTTCGGCCGAGGCCGTGTCGCTCGCGGAGCGATTCGGGGACGACGATCTCCATGCCTTCGGGCTGTACGTGCACGGGCTGGCCCATGTCCGGCAGGCCCGAGTGACCGACGGGATGGCCCTGCTCGACGAGGCGATGCTCGGCATCGCCTCGGACGAGCGCATGCCGATCGTCACGGGCATCGTCTACTGCGGAGTGATCGCGGCGTGCCGCGACGTGCACGCGTATGGCCGGGCGCGAGAGTGGACCGCCGCCTTGACGACGTGGTGCGAGCGCCAGCCGGACATGGTGCCCTTCGCCGGCACGTGCATGGTCCACCGTGCGGAGATCCTGCTGCTCCACGGCGCGTGGAACGAGGCACAGACCGAGGCCACGCTGGCACGGGAGCGCTGTGCCCGGGCCGGGGACCGCCGCGAGGCTGCCGACGCGCTCTACACGCTGGGGGAGCTCCATCGGCTCCGCGGCCAGCTCCCGGAGGCGGAGGATGCCTACCGACAGGCGGCGCACGCGGGCCGCGATCCGCAGCCCGGCCTGGCACTGGTTCGACTCGCCCAGGGCGATCGCAGGACCGCCCGCGCCGCACTCGGGCGCGCGCTGCAGGAGGAACGGAGCCCGCTCCGGCGGGCGCGACTTCTACCCGCAGTCATCGAGGCCTCGCTGGCGTCGGAGGATGCCGAGGCGGCCCGCGTCGCCTGCGAGGAGCTGGAGCACATCGCCGAGGCGTACGAGGCGGGCGCCTTGCGTACCGTGAGCGCCCAGTGGCGCGGCGCGGTGGAGCTCGCCTCCGGCGACCCCACGGCCGCGCTGGTGGCGCTTCGATCCGCCTGGCGGGGGTTCCAGGCCTGGGACGCGCCCTACCCGTCGGCCCGCACCCGCGAGCTGATCGGGCGCGCCTGCCTTGCGTTGGGAGACCGAGACTCGGCCGCCCTCGAGCTGCAGGCCGCCCGCGAGGGCTACGCGGCGCTCGGAGCGACGGCCGACCTGGCCCGGCTCGAGGCGCACGGCGTCGCCGACGGCGACCTCGGCCTCACCCGCCGGGAACGGCAGGTGCTGCGGCTGGTGGCGGCCGGCGCCTCGAACAAGGCCGTGGCTGCCGAGCTCGGGGTGAGCGAACGTACTGTTGAGCGCCACCTGAGCAACGTCTTCGACAAGCTCGGCGTGTCGTCACGGACGGAGGCTGCGGCCTTCGCCTTCCGGCACGGCATCGCCTGACGACGTTGACGGGATCCACCCATGTCGGACCGACGCCGCCTACGTGGTCCTCCCGATGCGCCGGGGTGCCGGCGCCCCCTAGGTTGTGCGTACCTGGGCCCGGCTCGCGTGGCCCCGGAGGGAGGGATCCATGGCACGCCCGTACGCATCGCAGTCCGACCGGGGTCGACGCATCGAGCACGCTGTCGTCCTCGGGGCCGGCATGGCCGGGTTGAGTGCCGCCGCCGCCCTGGCGCCGCAGGCGCAACGCGTCAGCGTGGTGGAGCGCGATCCGCTGCCCGGGATCGATAGGTCGCGTAAGGGAGTTCCACAGGGAGCGCACGTGCACCTGCTCCTACCGGGCGGTCTGCGGGCGCTGGACGAGCTCCTGCCCGGGCTGCAGGAGGACCTCCGCGGGGCCGGCGCCCAGCTGCTGGACCGAGCGGGGGACTTCCGCGTCAACGTCGGGGGAGGCCGGCTGAAGCTCGAGACACTCCACCCCGGCTTCGTGTTGGTGGGCGCGACGCGCCCCCTGGTCGAGGGCGTGCTGCGGGAGCGGGTGCAAGCGCTCGATAACGTGCGCGTACGGCCCGGGCTCGAGGTCCTCGGCATGCGCGCGGCGACCAGGGCCACCGCCGTCACCGGTGTGCGCTTGCGATCGACCGCCGACGGCAGCGAGGAGACGCTGTCGGCCGATCTGGTGGTGGACGCCACCGGCCGCGGATCCCGCGCCCCCCGCTGGTTGGAGGAGCTAGGCTACCGCGCGCCGCACGAAGAACGTGTGCACGTGGACGTGCGCTACACCACCCGCGTCTTCCGCAGGGCGGGGCCGGGACCGGGCGGCGGCCGCAACGTCATGATCGCCCCTCTGCCCGGTACACGACGCGGCGCGGTGGCGCTCGCGGTGGAGGGGGAGCGGTGGGTCGTCACGCTGACCGGATTGCTCGGCGAACAGGCCCCGCGCGAGCTCGAGGCCTTCCGCGCGTTCGCGCGCTCGCTATGGAGCCCGGACGTGGACGCGATCGCCTCCGCCTGCGAGCCGTGGGGCGAGGCCGTGACCGGCGCCTACCCGGCCAACGTGCGTCGCCGCTACGACCAGCTCCGGCGCTTCCCGGCGGGCTTCGTCGTCATCGGGGACGCCTTGGCTTCGTTCAACCCGCTCTCCGCCCAGGGGATGAGCCTTGCGGCGCTGGAGGCGCTGGCGCTGAGAACGACGGTGGAGCGCTTCGGCGCGCAACGCCTCGGCCTCGCCTTCTTCCGGTCCGGCCGTGACCTCGTCGATGCGGCGTGGAGCCAGGCCGTCGACAACGACCTGAAGCACCCTGCCGTCCTGGGCCGCAGGACCCTTCGCTGGCGCCTCACCTACGCGTACTCGCGGCGGCTGATGCGGGTGGCGCGCGTCGATCCCTTGGCTGCGCAGGCGCTCTTCGACGTGATGGCCCTTCTGGCACCGGCCCCCAGTCTGCTGCGCCCGGGCATGCTGCGACGGGTCCTGCTGCACGGCGAGGCCGGGCGTGAGGTCCCCGCGCTCCGGCGGACGGCGACAGCCGGCCGTGGCAACGGGCCGGAGCCCTGAGCGATCCAGCGGTGGCGGCGCCGACGGCCTCGTCGGCATGGGCGTTCGGCCTAGACGGCAGTCAGGAAGGGGTTGGTGCGCCGCTCCAGGCCGACGGTGGTCTCCGGGCCGTGTCCCGGAAGCACGCGGGTGTCGTCGGGGAGCGTCAGGAGGCGTTCCCGGATGACGCGCAGCAGGAGACCGGTGTCGCCGAAGGGGCGGTCGGTGCGGCCGATCGAGCCGCGGAAGAGCGCGTCGCCGGTCAGTACGAGCCCTTCGCTCGGCAGATGGAAGGCGATGTGGCCGGGGGTGTGACCCGGCGTGAAGAGGCACCGCGCGCGCACGCCGCCGAGCTCCAGCTCCTGGGTGTCGGCCAGCGGCAGGGTGTCGGTGGGTGGCTGCCGCAGGGACAGGCCCCAGGCGGCGGCCTGTGCAGCGGCGCCTTCCAGCAGAGGAAGGTCGGCGGGGTGGAGGTAGACGGGCACGTCGGCGGCAGCCAAGAGGCCGGCCAGGCCACCGACGTGGTCGAAGTCGGCGTGGGTCAGCCATACCGCTTCGAGCCGCGCATCCAGACGCCGGAGCGCGGCCACCAGGCGATCGGGCTCATCGCCGGGATCCACGACGACGGCCCTGCCCGCCTCCACCAGGAGATAGGCGTTCGCCTGGAGCGGGCCGACCGGGTGGCGTTCGACGATCACGCGTGCGCCGGCCTCAAGCGTCGCCGCGGCCGCGCAGCAGCGCGCGCAGGATGTCCCGGTACATGCCGGCCCGTAGCGAGATGCCGGCCAGCAAGCCTCGCTTCTCCTCCTTCATGACCTGCGAGACGCCCTCGAGCGGGACATCCGCACGCCGCCAGCCGCTGCGGCGCGCGTGCTCGCCCAGGACCACCTCGACTCCGTAGCGGCTGCGGCCGATCCCGGGGACGCCGAGCAGTCTCTCGCGGCGTAGGGCTCGCTGCCCGTTGAGCTGGGGGGTGAGTCGCTGGGCGGCGGTGGTGTGCCAGCGCCCGCCCTTGAACACGCCCCGCGTCATGTCGGCGCGGCCGCTCAGCACCGGCTCGGCCAGCGCTCGGACGTGACCGGGCGTCAGCCCCACCAGGTCGGCATCGAGCAGCACCACGACCTCGACCTCGAGCGTTCGTGCTGCGGCCAGCAACGCGCCCCCCTTGACGACGTTGGCGTCGAGCCAGAGGACCTCGGCGCCGGCGGCCCGGGCAACGTCGGCGGTGGCGTCGCTGGAGCCGTCGTCCACTACCCATACGGGCCCCAGCCCGCTCGCCAGCGCCGCGCGCACGACGGGCGCCACGTGGTCCGCTTCGTTGAACGCAGGGATCACCACGGCGCTGCTCGGGGCGGCCCGCACCGGAGCAGCCCCGCCGTCAGCCGCGGATGAGGCCGCTGATCTCATGGACGGTGATGAGGACCATCAACGCCAGCACGGCCATGATGCCGAGGAAGTGCAGCTGCTCCTCCTGGCCCGGTTTGAAGGGTCGACCGCGCAGGGCCACCACCCCGGCCAGGAGCATGCGTCCGCCGTCCAGCCCGGGGATCGGCAGCACGTTGAACACGGCCAGCGAGAAGTTGATCAGCGCGGCGAGGAACAGCACCGAGGCGATGCCGACATGGGTGGCCTGGTTGACCAGGCCGACGATGCCGACCGGGCCCGCGACCTCGTTGGTCTGCTTGCCGGTGAGGGCGGCAGCGAAGCCCTGGGCGAAGCCACGTACCGCCTCGGGGATGACGCGCACGCCGAACCAGGTCGACTCCGCCAGCGCCTGCGGCAGTGAGGCCCCCTGGTACACGGGCGTCACGTTCACGCCCAGGAGCGGCTGGCCGTTCGCGTCACGCGCCACGTCGGAGCCGGTGGGCGGCCAGGGCGTGGTCACGGTGCGGCGGGTCCCGCCGTTCTCGAGCGTGATGGTGAGCTGGCTGGCGCTGTGGATCGTCTTCACGACCTGCTCGGGGGTGGGATCGTTCACGCCGTTGATGGCGACGATGCGGTCGCCCTGGTGGATCCCGAGCTGCGCCGCCGGCGAGCCGTTCATGACGCTCACGATCTCGCTGCCACGGCCCACGTCGACGCCCGAGGTATAGCTCCGGAAGCCGGGCTGCAGCATGATGGCGGCGGTCACCAGCGCCACGCCCAGCACGAAGTTGGCGAGGATGCCGCCGACCAGCACCCACAACTTGGCCCCGATCCCCTTCTTCGCCATGCCCTCGTCGGGATGTTGCAGGTTTCCGTTCTCGTCGACCTTCGGTGCCATGCCCGGCAGATCGACGTACCCCCCGAGGGGCAGGATGCCGATGCGCCACTCGGTGCCGCGCCAGCGTCGGCGCCACACCACCGGGCCGAAGCCGATGCTGAACGCGCGCACCGGCACGCCCACGCTCTTGGCGTTGACGAAGTGCGCCCCTTCGTGCACCAGGACAGCGGTGAACAGGATCAGGATGAAAGTGATGGCCGTTAGCATGCGACGCTCCGGGCCTCACGGCCCGCTCTCAGTATGGCAGAGCCGGCGCGTTGCCACCGTGGGCTGCTCTACCGGGATCGCGCGAGGCGGGGGCCGTCATCCGGGCCAGCGCCCCGGGCCGCGTCCGCCGCGGGCGTCTCCGGCGGCCCCTCCCCCCCGGGCACCGTTCTCGGCTTCTGCGTGCTCGCGAAGGCGGCGGATGAGGTCGGTCTTGCTCACCACGCCGAGCAGGCGACCGCTCTCGTCGACCACGGCCAGCCGCCCCATGTCCCCCTCGCCGATGCGGCGTAGTGCCTCCTTCGCCTCCGCCTCCGGCCCGATGGCATCGGCCGCGACCATGATGCTGCGCACCTCGGCCCGCGCCTCGCCCTCCCGGGCGTCCTGCAGTCTGGCGAAGCCGAGCAGGCGGCCGTCCTCGTCGACCACCGGGTAGCCGGTGTGGCGGCGGAAGAACATGAGCTGCGCGAACTGTTCCAACGGCATGTTCGGGTCGACCGTCACGGGCTCGGGCGTCATCAGGTCGCGCACGCGGTACCCCTCGAAGGCGTCGTTGACGATGGCCGCCTGCGTCTCGGCGCGCCCCGCGTTGTACACGAAGAAGGCGATCACCACCAGGAACAGGTTGAGGGAGAAGAAGCCGTAGATGCCCATCAGGATGGCCAGGGCACCGCTCACCGAGCCGGCCACGCGCGTCGCCCGCAGGTGTGGCATGGCGAGCGCGAGCAGCGAGCGGAGCACCCGGCCGCCGTCCAACGGCAGCGCCGGGAGCAGATTGAACAGCGCCAGGCCGGCGTTCGTCGCCGTCAGGTAGGTGAGGAGGAAGAGCGTAGCCCCGTGCCCCGTTGCGAGCCGCCAGGACAGTCCGGTCAGGAGGGCGAGCAGCCCGCTGGTGATGGGACCGACGATCGCCACCACCGCCTCCGCTCCGCGCTGCCGCGGCATGTCGGTGAACTGCGCGACGCCCCCCAGGAACCACAGCGTGATCTCGCGAACCTCCACCCCGTAGAGGCGGGCGACCACGGCGTGCCCCAGCTCGTGGACGAGCACGCTCAGGAACAGGCCGATGGCCCCCAGGAGGCCGAGCAGGTAGGGGGTGACGCCGTGCTGGAGCGCCGCGCCGTCGATGGCGATGCCGGCGCGCTGGAAGAGCGCCACGTACCCCGGGATCTGCGATCCGATCAGGTAGGCGAAGAGCGGCAGGACCAGCAGGAACGACGTGTCCAGGCTGACGGGGATCCCCAGGAGCTTGAACGGCATCCGGATGGCGTGCCTGAACATGCCTCACGATAGGGCACGGCGGCGGCTGCGTCTGCGGCCGGAGGGCGTTGTTCAGGCGCTCGCGCGCCAGGCTCCGGCCAGCTCGCGCGCCTCGCGGTCGCCGGCGAGCAACGCGTCCCAGCCGAGCGGCTCGCGGGGCGCCTGCGCCAGCACGTACTCCAGCAGGCGCGGGATGTCGGTGAAGCGGACCCTGCCCGCCAGGAACCGGGCCACGGCGATCTCGTCGGCGGCGTTGAGGTAGGCGGGAGCCACCCCGCCGAGCTCCCCGGCGCGGTAGGCGAGCGGCAGGCTGGGGAAGCGCTCGAGGTCCGGGGCCGCGAAGTCCCAGCGGCCTTGGAGCGGCAGCGGCGCGAGGGGGGTGGGCGGCCGGTGCGGCGCCTCCAAGGCGTACTGGATGGGGAGGCGCATGTCGTGCGGTCCGACCTGCGCCTTGATGCTGCCGTCGTCGAAGCGCACCAGGCCGTGGACCAGCGACTGCGGGTGGATCACCACCTCGATGGAGGAGAGAGGCAGGTCGAACAGGAAGTGGGCCTCGAGCACCTCGAGGCCCTTGTTGCACAGCGTCGCCGAGTCGATCGTCCCCTACCGCCCCATCGACCAGGTGGGGTGCTGGAGCGCTTGCTCCGGCGTGACCGCGGCGAGGTCGGCCGGGCCTTCCCGGAAGGGACCGCCGGAGGCGGTCAGCACCAGCGCGCGCACGAGCGACGTGGCGCCCGGCGCGCAGGGCGGCGGCGGTGGGCTCGAGCCCCTGGAAACCCGGGATGGCGGCGACCACGGCGTCGGCCTCGAGCACGGCGGCGTCGGCGAGCCCCTCCGGACCGCTGGCCAGACGCGGCCCCGACGGCAGGTGCGGTCTGACCCGGTCCGCCACGGAGGGGTCGCACACGACGAGGTCCGGCCGGAACTCGGCCGCCTGGGCCACCAGCCTGTCCGCGTTGTGCCCCCCGGCCAGAGCGACGGGGCGGTAGCCCTGCCAGCGCGCCACATCGAGCGTCTGCGTACCGATCGATCCGGTGCAGCCCAGGACCACGATGCGTTTCGGTTCGCTCGATGCGGTGCGCGCCATGCCGCCATTCTCGCACGGGACGCGTCTGGCCCGGCGTTCCTGGCGGCCGGGGTGGTATCCTTGGTCAGGCTCCAAGGAGGAAGGCATGCTTGTTCGCGAGTGGATGACCCCGAACCCTCAGACCGTGACCGCCGACACGCCCGTGATGGAGGCCATGCAGCGTCTCCGCGAGGGCGGCTTCCGACGCCTCCCCGTCACACGCGATGGCAAGCTCATCGGGATCGTCACCGATCGAGACCTCAAGGAGGCCACGCCCTCGAAGGCGACTACGCTCTCGGTCTACGAGCTCAACTACCTGCTGAGCAAGCTCCTGGTGAAGGACGTCATGAAGGCGCCCGTCATCACCGTGCGAGGGGACGACCCCATCGAGCACGCCGCCCTCCTGATGGAGGAGCACCGCGTGTCCGGGCTGCCGGTGCTGGCCGGCAACGATCTGGAGGGGATCGTCACCATCACCGACCTGATGCGCGCGTTCGTGTCGTTCCTCGGCATGCGCGAGGGCGGCATCCGGGTGACCGTCGACCTGCCGGACGAGCCGGGCGTGCTCGCCCGGGTCGCCCAGGCCGGTCCCCCCTCGAACATCATCGCGGCCGTGACCACCGGCGTGCAGACGGGGCACCGTCGGCGTCTGGTGCTACGCGTGACGGGGGAGGACGCCGAGGGCTTCCCGGACCGCTTGAAGGCTGCGTCCGTCGATATCGTCGACGTCCGCTAGGGGGTCCATGGCGAAACGTGCGGGTTCGCACGCCGCGGCCGATCCGGCCAGTCTGGAGGGTGCGGCGCGCGGCGGCCGCGTGGCGCACACCGGTTTCCTCGAACCGGCCGAGGCCGACGCGCTGGTGGCGGCGTTGCACGCCGCGGGGGTGCCGGTGGTGGTGGACGGCGGGATGCCGGGCGCGCGCCGGCGGATCGTCGTCGCCCATCCCGAGCACGTCCCGGAGGTCACGGTGCCGCTCGCGGCCGTCTACCTGGAGGGCGTGGACGACGCGGATGCCACGCGCGCCGCAGCGCGTGCCGCCGGGGTGGAGGCGGCCCTGCTGGGCGATATCGTGCTCCATCAGGACGGCCTGTCGGTGATCACGTTGGCGCCGCCGCCCGGGGCGCTGCTGGCGTTGGCGCGGGTGGCCGGCCGGGAGGTGGCGCCCATGCTCGTGCCGCTCGAGCGGGTGGCGGGCGGCAGCGAGCGCGAGCTGCAGGCGGTGGTGCCCTCGCTGCGTGTCGATGTCCTGGGCGGCAAAGCCTTCAAGGTGTCGCGCAGCTACTTCGCCAAGGGGGTGGCGGCCGGCCGCGTGAGCGTCAACGGCAAGCGGGCCGACAAGGGGGCGACCGCGGGCGAGGGCGACGAGGTCTACGCCGAGGGGCTGGGCCGGTTCCGGGTGCTGCGGGTGGAGGGTCGTACGCGACGCGGCAACCTCCGGGTGACGCTGCACGCCGAGCGGGCGTGAGCGTCCGCTAGACCCGCACCTTCTTGCCACCCTTGGCGCTGCGGGCCTTGAACACCATGCGGAAGGGCACCTCGGCGAAGCCGAGGTCCTCCCGGATGCGGTTGCGCAGGTAGCTCTCGTAGGCGCGCGTGAGGAGAGCCTCGCTGTTGACCGAGAACACGAACGTCGGTGGCGCCACCGCCACCTGGCTGGCGTAGAGCAGCTTGAGGGGCCGCCCCTTGAAATTCGGGGGCGATTGGCGCTGCGTCCAGACCTCCAGGAAGGCGTTCATCTCGCTCGTCGGCACGCGCTTGCGCGCCGTGTCGTAGAGCCGGATGGCGGTGGCCAGCAGCTCGTGCAGGCCGAAGTCGGTGACGGCGCTGGTGTACACCCGGGGCGCGAAGTCGAGGTGGCTCAGCGCCTGACCGATGTCGCGCCTCCTCGCTTCCAGCTCCTCGTCGGTGACCAGGTCCCACTTGTTGATGGCGAGGACCACCGGCTTGCCCCACTGCAGCGCCAGGTTGGCGAGGCGCATCTCGTGGTCGCCGTACTCGAACGGGTCCACCACCAGGATGGCGACGTCGGCCCGGCGCAGGGCGCTCTCGGAGCGCAGCCGAGCGTAGTACTCGACGTCGACCTCCGCCTTGCGCCGGATGCCGGCGGTATCGACCAGCACGAAGGGGCGCCCGGCGAAGACGAAGCGCACGTCGACGCTGTCGCGGGTCGTGCCGGGCTCGTCCGCCACGATCACCCGTTCGCTCCCGACGAGCGCGTTGAGCAGGCTCGACTTGCCCACGTTGGGCCGGCCGATGATGGCCACGCGTACCGATTCCTCCTCGGCCTCCTCGGTCTCGGCCGGGAGGTGCTCGAGGATGGCGTCGATCAGGTCGAAGGTGCCCCTGTCGTGCAGCGCGGAGACGGGGAGGGGGGCTCCGAAACCGAGCGCGTACAGCTCGAACAGCTCCGCGGCCTCCTCGTGGCGCGGGTCGTCGATCTTGGTGGCTACCAGCAGCACCGGCTTGCCCAGGCCGCGGAGCCACGAGGCGACTTCGTGATCGGCCGGGCTGACGCCGAAGCGGCCGTCCACGCAGAGGAGCACGAGGTCGACGTCGGCCAGCGCTGCGGCGATGCGCTGCTTGACGGGCTGCTCCCAGGCATCGCCGGACCACAGGCCGCCGGTGTCCAGCAGCCGGAAGGAACGTCCCTCGTCGGTGGCGACGTCGGCCTCCTTGACGTCGCGGGTGACGCCGGGCTGGTCGGCGACGATGGCCTCGCGCCGTCCCACCAGTCGGTTGAACAGGCTCGACTTGCCCACGTTGGGTCGGCCGACGATCGCGACGCTAGCCAAGGCGTACCCCCGGCCGGACCGCCCGCCCGTTGGCCCAGTCGCGCGCCGGCATGGCGCGCTTGCCGGCCGGCTGGACGCTCTCCAGGACGATGACGCCCTGGCCGCACGCCACCCGCAGCCCGCTGTCCTCGTGGCCCAGCACGGTGCCGGGCGCAGGTGCGCCGGAATCCGGCGGCACCGCGTTGGAGCGCGACGGACGCAGGCTCGGCACCTTCACGGTCTCGCCCTGCCACTGGAAGTGGCTCCCCGGCCAGCCCGCAACGCCGCGGTGGCGGCCGTAGACGGCGTCGGCCGGCTCCTCCCAGCGGACGCGTCCGTCCTCGCGCGTGAGCATCGGCGCCTGTGTGGCCTGGGCGTCGTCCTGGGGCTCGCACGGCAGCCGGTCCTGCGCGAGGAGGTCGAGCGCCTCGAGGAGCGCCTCGGCACCCAACGTCGCGAGTTGCTCGAGGAGCTCGGGCGCGGTCGCGTCCGGACCCACGGGGAGCCGACGTTGCAGGCGGATCGGGCCGGTGTCGAGCCCCGCTTCGGTCTGCATGATGGTGACCCCGGTCTCGCGCTCGCCGCGGATGAGCGCCCACTGCACGGGGGCGGCGCCGCGGTACCTGGGCAGCAGGCTGGCGTGGACGTTGAGGAAGCCGTGGCGCGGCACGGCCAGCAGGTCGGCCGGCAGGATCTTGCCGTAGGCGGCGGTGACGGCCACGTCGAGCTCGAGCGACGCCAGCTCGTCCCGGAAGGCCGCGTTCTTGCGGAGCCTCTCCGGCTGGGACACGGGGACGCCGAGGTCGCGAGCGCGCTGCACGGACGGGGGAGAGCTGACACGCATGCCCCGTCCGGCGCGCTTGTCGGGCTGCGCCACCACGCGCAAGAGCCGGTGCCGCCGCGCCAACCCCTCGAGGGTAGGCAGCGCGAAGGCCGGCGAACCGAAGACGGCGACCCGTAGCTTGGAGGGGCCCTCGTCGCTCACTGCACCGCCACCGGGATCGGTGACCGGCGCAGCTCCCTGAGCAGCGCCTTGGCCTGCCGCTGGATGTCCGCCAGCTCGGCACGGTGCTCCTCGAGGAAGGTCTGCCGTTCGCCGTCGGGCAAGCGGTCGAAGAAGAGCACGCCCTCGAGGTGGTCGTGCTCGTGCTGCAGCACGTGGGCGAAGTGCCCCTCGGCTTCCGTCTCGTGCCAGGCGCCGGTCACGTCCTGGTAGCGGACCCGCACGCGCAGGTCGCGCTGGAGCGCCTCGACGTACAGGCCCGGCACGCTGAGACAGCCGTCCTGACCGTACTGGGTCCCGTCGCGCTGGACGATCTCGGGGTTCACCATGATGTGCTCGGCCACCACGCCGAGGCGCCGGCGCATCTGCTCGGGCGTCTCGTCGTCCGGGATCTCCTCCCCGGCGACTTCGCCGTCGACGTCCTCGCCGTCGGGGTCCTCGCTCTCGCTCTCGGGGGCGAGCTCCAGGGCCACGAACAGGCGTCTCGGCACACCGATCTGGGGCGCCGCCAGCCCGACCCCGTTGGCGTCGTACATGGTCTCGATCATGTCGTCGGCGAGGCGTGCCAGCGCATCGTCGAAGCGCGTCACCGGACGCGCGCGACGCCTGAGCACGGGGTCGCCGAAGTAGCGGATCGGATGGATCACGTCCTCGAGTCCCTCCAGATGGCTCGACCTAGGGGTTGCTGGAGGGGCGGCCGTAGCGCAACACCGCCGTCGGGGTGGATAGCGCAGCGACGCCCTCCGGGAGGTCGAGCTCGACAGGGACAGTATACCGACCGGCGTCGACGGGCCCCGTCGGCGGCTGTACCGTCGCCTTGACGCTGTCGATGCCGGCCAGCGTGTCGGGCGGACCGGCGAGGGTCACGTCGGGCTGGCTCAGGGTGGTCTGCTCGAGGTTGGTCGCCTTGGGCGGGGTCAGCTCGATGGGCACCGTCTTGGTCACGAGCGCCGAGCGGGCCCCGACCTGCACGGTCACGGTCGTCGGCGCGATCTTGACGTTGGCGACCGGCACGCCGGCATCGTCGACCGCGAAGGGGTGGGCGGCGAAGCGACCCTCCTTGGCCGGAGCGACCACCATCACGCGGGCCACCTTCTGGAGTAGCTGGTCCTGGCCCGTCAGCGTGACCGTCGCCGGGTCGGTGCTCACGGATAGCAGCTCGTTCCCGGGCGGGGCTCCGCTCAGGGCCACGGTCAGACCGACGTCGCGGTTGCCCACCGTCTCCAGGAAGCCGATGACGTCGGCCGGCGACACGCTCACGAGGTGGATTCCGCGCGGCGGCTGGACGCTGATCGGCTGCTGGAACTCGCCGCTGAGCCCGCTGAGGTCCAGCGTGGCGGAGATGCTGTCGGGACGGAGGCGATCGACGCGGCTGCTCGGGCCGTCGACGTTGACCTCCACCACCTGCGGGACGCCCACGGCCACCTGGCTCTGCTTGACGCCCTCGACGGTGAGGGGCACCAGCAGGCTGCGTTGGGTGGTCGTGACGGAGCTGTTGGTGACCAGCAGCCAGATGACGAAGGCGAGCAGCACGGCGCCGAGCTTCTGCGGCCAGTTGTGCGATGCCAGGGTCGCGACGCGCTTGAGGAAGCTCATTCGGCGTAGACCTCACGCAGGGCCTTGAGGACGTCGGCGGGCGCGATGTCGCTGACCAGCTCCCCGCCTCGGGCGATGCTCACCGTGCCGCGCTCCTCGCTGACCACCACCACCAGGGCATCGGTGGCTTCGGAGAGGCCGAGCGCGGCCCGGTGCCGGGTACCGTGCTTCACGGACCAGCCTTCGTGGCGATCGGACAGCGGGAAGATCGCGCCGGCGTGGGTGACGGTGTCGTCGCGGACGATCACGCCACCGTCGTGGAGCGGTCCCTTCGACGCGAAGATGGTCTGGAGCAGCGCGCTGGTGACCGGCGCACCGATCGCGGTGCCGGTCTCCCCGTACTCCCGCAGCGGCGTGCGCCGCTCGACGGCGATGAGGGCGCCACGGCGTTGCGTGGCCAGCTCGCGGACCGCGCTCATGATCTCCTGCACCGGCCCGCCGTGGCTGGTGCGGGTCAGCCGGCCACGGCCCACGCGCTCCAGCGCTGCGCGCAGCTCCGGCTGGAAGACCACCACGATGGCGATGAAGCCGACGGGCGCGACCCGGTCGAAGAGCCACTTGGTGGCCTCGAGCTTGAGCTGGGCCGCCAGGAACCAGAGCACCCCCAGCGCCAGCAGCCCCCGCAGCACGTTCCAGGCGCGGGAGCCGATGAGCAGGACATAGCCCTGGTACAACAGAACCGCGATGATGAGGATGTCGACGACGTCCTGGACGCGGAAGCCGCTGAGTGCAGCCAAACCCTTGCCTCCATCGCTGGATGAACGCCGGCGGCCTTCACGGTCGAGGAGGGCCGCCGCGCAAGCGTGCGGTGAGCATGATCCGAGCGCGCCCGCCGAGCGCGCGGGAAGCCCGTTCGTACCGATAACGATACCACAGCGAAGGGTCCGCGGCCTTTCCCGGCTGGACCGCCGGGGCGCGTGTGCGACGGGGTGGAGCTGGACCGAGGGGCCTCCCTTCGAGGAAGGGTGGCCGGGGGGCGTGTAGGGTACACTGCGTGGCTGGAGGCGATGATGAACGAACTGAAGACCCGACTCGATGCCCTACGGGGGTATCTTTGACCTGGCTCGGAAGCAGGCTCGGCTGAACGAGCTCGACCCCGAGCTGAACGACCCCAACTTGTGGAACGACCCCGACCGGGCGCGCGCGATCACCCGGGAGGCGACCCGACTGCGCCGTGTGGTCGATAGCTTCGCGTCGCTCGAGGGCGACGTGGAGGGTCTCGACGAGCTCCTGGAGGGGGCGAGCGAGGACGAGGCGGCCGAGCTCGAGGACGAGCGCGAGCGGGTCGAGAAGGACCTCGAGACGCTCTACCGCGAGGCGCTGTTCGTGGGCGACCACGACGACGCGGCTGCTATCGTCACCGTCAAGCCTGGGGCCGGCGGCACCGAAAGCTCCGACTGGGCGGGCATGCTGCTCCGCATGTACCGACGCTTCGCCGAGCGCCACGGCTTCAAGGTGGAGCTCCTCGACCTGGTGGCCAACAGCGACGCGCCCAGCGGCATCGACTACGCTCAGATGATCGTCCGCGGTGAGCGCGCCTTCGGCCTGCTCAAGGTCGAGAGCGGCGTGCACCGCCTGGTGCGGGTGAGCCCTTTCGACGCCCAGAACCGGCGGCACACCAGCTTCGCCTCGGTCGAGGTCATGCCGGAGATCGACGAGGCCATCCAGATCGACATCGATCCCAAGGACGTCCGTGTGGACGTCTACCGCTCGAGCGGACCCGGCGGCCAGTCGGTGAACACGACCGACTCGGCCGTGCGCGTCGTGTACCGCGGCGGGACCCCGGAGGAGATCGTCGTCACCTGCCAGGACGGGAAGTCGCAGATCAAGAACCGCGAGAAGGCCATGACGGTCCTGCGCAGTCGGCTGTTCGAGCGTGAGGAGCGGCGCCGGCGCGAGGAGCAGATGAAGGCGCGGGGGGAGCAGAAGTCCATCGAGTGGGGCTCGCAGATCCGCAGCTACGTGCTGGACAAGCAGTACGTCAAGGACCACCGCTCGGCGGCCATGCGACACGATCCCGACAACGTGCTGGACGGCGACATCGACGACCTGATCTGGTCCGGGCTGGAGTGGACGGCGCAGAGCCGTGCCGCGGACTGAGCGGCCGCTCGCCTGTTCGGCGCGCAGTGCCGTCCCGGCCGGGGGTCACAGCGCGTGAGGATCCTGGTCCTGGCGGACGCCGTGTCGCCGGTCATCTACTCGCAGAACTTCCCGCACAACCTTCCGCCGTTCGACCTGGTGCTGGCAGCGGGCGACCTGCCGGGCTACTTCCTCGAGTTCGTCGCCACCAAGACCCGGGTGCGTCCCGTCTACGTGCTCGGCAACCACGGCAACGGCTACGTGCGCCCGGCCGGCGGCGGTGAGGTGCGGCTGCCGGGTGGCTGCGTCAACGCCCACGCGCGTGTCGTCGAAGTCGGCGGCGTCTTGATCGCCGGCGTCGAGGGGTGCCTGCGCTACCGGCCCGGGCCGCAGCAGTACTCCGAGCTCGAGATGCGCCTGTTCACCGCGCGCCTCGCGCCCAGGCTCCAGCTCAACCGAGTCACCCGCGGCCGCCCGGTGGACGTGCTGTTGACGCATGCGCCCCCGCAGGGCCCGCACGCCGGAGCGGATCGCCCGCACCGGGGCGTCGCGGCCTTCAACCGCTTCCACCGGGCCTGGCGGCCGCGGTTGCACGTCCACGGTCACGTGCACCTGTCGGGCGCGAACGCGCCCCGCGAGTATGTCACGGAGGAGGGCGTTCGCGTGGTGAACGCCTACGACTTCGCGCTGATCGACCTTCCGGCGGTCGGTTGAGGCGTCGGCCGCGCGTCGCCACGCCGCGACGCGCGCTGCCATAATCGAGGGCATGGATCACGCAGCCTCGTACGTAGACCTCGGCGGCGTCGTGGACGAGGGCCGGGTGCTGCACTTCGGGGCACCCGAGGCGGAGGCCGCGGCTGCGCTGGACGGCTCCGGGGCGCTGGTGGTGCCGATGCCCGCGGTCACGCCGCTGCGGTTCGAGGGCGGCGACCGCGCCAGCTTCCTGCACGGCCAGCTCACGGCCGCGGTGCAGGGCGCGCCGGTCGGCTCCGCCCTGAGCGCGCTCCAGCTCAACGCCCGGGGGCAGGTGGTGGGGGAGGGCGCGCTGTGCGTGCGCGACGCAGACGTCTTCCTGGCGATCGATGACGGCCGGGGTCCCGCCGTGCGCGCCTCGCTGGAGCAGCACATCGTTTTCGACGACGTGACGGTGGAGGATCTGAGCGGCACGCTCGCCGCCCTCACGGTGCAGGGGGCGGCGTCCGAAGCGGTCGTCGAGCGCGTCCTGGGCGCTGTCCCGGCCACGGGGCGCTTCGTCCAGACGGCCTTCGGAGGTGCCGACGTGCTGGTGCTGCGGCGCCGGCGCTCGACTGCCGGGGGCTTCGATGTGCACCTGCTCGCCCGCCAGCTCCCCCGCCTGCTGGAGGCGCTGCGCGACGGGGGCGCGCTGCTGGCCGGCGAGCGGGCCGCGAGCTTGGCGCGCGTGGCGGCGGGGATCGCGAGCGTCGCGCGCGACGGCGGGGCCGGGGCGCTCCCGCAGGAGCTCGGGCTCGAGGCGGCGGTGGCGAGCGGCAAGGGATGCTACCTGGGGCAGGAGATCATGGCGCGCATCGAGGCGCGCGGCTCGGTGCGCCGCCACCTGGTGCGCTTGCGGCTGGACGGCGCACCCGAGACCCTGGAACGGCTCGCCGACGAGCCGGAACGCGAGCTCCGGGTGGACGGCCGTGAGGTGGGTCGGCTCGGCTCGGTGGTGCGGCGTCCGGATGGGACCTGGCTGGGCCTGGGGGTGGTCCGGCGCGACCTGGAGCCGAACGCGATGCTCGAGGTGGCCGGAGCGCGGGCCGTGTTGGATCCGGCCGAGGCACAGCGCGTCTAGCTGGTCGCCGCGTCTGCGTGGCCGTACAATCCACGGCCCCCTGCTGCGCCGACCTATAATGCCCGCATGAAGGATAAACAGCGTTGGCTGCGGGAAGACTACGCCGAGGCGAAGGAGCGGTTCGCGGAGCGCGACGCCCTGTTCGAGACGCTCTCCGGCATCCCGGTCG
This sequence comes from Deinococcales bacterium, assembly GCA_037386005.1. Lineage (GTDB taxonomy): Bacteria > Deinococcota > Deinococci > Deinococcales > Trueperaceae > JASBRS01. The sequence goes on from JARRMM010000051.1 coordinate 25,416, forward strand.
ACCCGATCTACACGGCCGACGACCTGACCTCCTTGGACGAGGCGACGGACCTGGGCTATCCGGGAGCCTACCCCTACACCCGGGGCGTCCAGCCCTCGATGTATCGCGGCAAGCTCTGGACGATGCGCATGTTCGCCGGGTTCGGCACCGCCGAACAGACGAACGAGCGTTTCCATCGCCTCCTGGAGGCAGGTCAGACCGGTCTGTCCACCGCATTCGACCTGCCCACCCTGATGGGCTACGACTCCGACCACGCCTTCGCTCGCGGGGAGGTGGGCAAGTGCGGCGTGGCCGTGTCCAGCCTGGCGGACATGGAGGTCCTCTTCGACGGCATCGATCCGGAGGCGATCACCACCTCCATGACCATCAACAGCCCCGCCAACGCTATCTGGGCGATGTACCTGGCCATGGCGAAGAAGAAGGGGGCGGACCTGGGCAAGGTCGGGGGCACGATCCAGAACGACATCCTGAAGGAGTTCATCGCCCAGAAGGAGTTCATCTTCCCGCCGGAGCCGAGCGTCAAGCTGGTCGTCGACACGTTCGAGTGGGGGCCGGCCAACGTGCCGCGCTGGAACTTCATCAGCGTCTCCGGCTACCACATCCGCGAAGCAGGCTCGACGGCGGCCCAGGAACTGGCGTTCACGTTGGCCGACGGCATCCACTACGTGCGCAAGGCACTCGAGCGCGGGCTCGACATCGACGAGTTCGCACCGCGGATCAGCTTCTTCTTCAACGTCCACAACGACTTCTTCGAGGAGATCGCGAAGTTCCGTGCGGCGCGTCGGATCTGGGCGCGTCAGATGCGCGAGGAGTTCGGCGCCCAGCAGCCGCGCTCCTGGATGCTCCGGACGCACGCCCAGACCGCTGGGGTGTCGTTGACGGCTCAGCAACCGCTGGTCAACGTGGCCCGCGTCGCCATCCAGGCGTTGGCCGGCGTGCTCGGCGGTACCAACAGCCTGCACACCGACGCCTACGACGAGGCCCTGGCGCTCCCGACCGAGGACGCCGCCACCCTGGCGCTCCGCACGCAACAGGTCATCGCCTACGAGACAGGGGTGGCGAACACCAGCGACCCCCTCGCCGGGTCGTACTACCTGGAGTCGCTCACCAACGAGATGGAGCGGCAGGCGCTGGCCTACTTCGAGCAGATCGATGCGCTCGGCGGTGTGGAGAAGGCCATCGATGCGGGCTTCTTCGCGCGGGAGATCGGAGACGCGAGCTGGCGCCAGCAGCGCGAGATCGACGAGGGGCGCCGCTGGGTCGTGGGGGTCAACGCGTTCCAGCAGGAGAACCCGGAAGTGCCCATCCAGCTGGTGGACCCCGAGGTATCGAGGGTGCAGGAGGAGCGGCTCCAGCGCGTGCGGCGCGAGCGCGACCCGGAGCGCGCGGAGGCCGCCCTCGAAGGACTGCGGCGTGCGGCCAAGGAGGGGGCGAACACCATGCCCGCCTTCCTGGAGTGCGCCCTCGCCTACTGCACGCTCGGTGAGCAGATGGACGTGCTGCGCGAGGTCTACGGCGTCTACCAGGAACCCGTCCTGATCTGATTCACGGTGTGCGTACCCGAGGAGTGTGCATGGAACGACCCATCCGCGTGCTGATCGCGAAGCCCGGCCTCGACGGCCACGACCGAGGAGCCAAGGTCATCGCCCGCGCCCTGCGCGATGCGGGCATGGAGGTCATCTACACGGGGCTGCGGCAGACCGGCCCCATGATCGTCAACGCCGCCATCCAGGAGGACGTGGATGCCGTCGGCCTCAGCGTGTTGTCGGGTGCGCACATGCACTACTTCCGCGAGGTGGTGGAGGGCCTGGCTGCCCGCGGAGCCGAGGACGTCCTGGTGTTCGGCGGCGGCATCGTGCCGGACCAGGACCTGGCCGCGTTGAAGGAGCTCGGCGTCGGCGCCATCTTCACGCCCGGCGCCAACACCCACGATGTGGTGGAGTACCTGCGGACCGAGGTGCCGCAGCGGCGTCAGGCTGAAGTTTGACCCGGACCTCGGCGTGACGTTCGTCACATCGCGCGGCCCGGGCGCCAGGGGGCGGACCGGGCCAGGGAGTGTCGTGCTGGACGCCATGGTGTGGGCCGCGGCCGCCGACCGTGTTGCTTCATGAAGATGAAGCATCTCATCATGGCCTAAAGTCTGGCTTGTTACATTTGGTCCAGAGCTGGCCCTCCAGCGAGATCCATCGAGGGGAACGACCGTTGCACTACCGAATCGTCGCATGGGCCACCGTGGTCCTCTTCTTGCTTGCGCCCGTTGCCGTGGCGGATGGCTATGCCCTTCACACGGTCCGTCCGGGCGACTCGCTCGGTTCGATCGCCTCCAGCTACAACATCACCGTGGACGCCCTGATGGCCGCCAACGACCTCAAGGGCTCGGTCATCCATCCGGGCGACACCCTCAAGATCCCCTACGTCGAGGCGATCGGCGGTCCCGCCGTTTCCGCCAGTCCTCGGATCCCCCCTGGCTTCAGCTGGCACACGCTCCAGCCCGGCCAGACGCTCTCCTCGGTGGCGACGGCCTACGGTCTCAGCGTCGAGGCGTTGGTCGGCGCCAACCCCACCATCTCCTCCCTGGACAACCTGCCTGCCGGCGTCGACCTGCTGATCCCTCCGCGGCAGGGACTGGTGGTCACGCTGGAGGCCGGGCAGTCGCTGGCGGACGTACTGTCGCAGTACCACGTCGATCCGGCGACCGTGGCGCGCGCCAACCACCTGCGTTCGCCCTTCGACGTCGAGCCCGGCATGATGCTGTTCCTGCCCGGCGTGGTGCCCACCAAGGCGCTCGCCCGCCTGAAGAAGGTGCGCGAGGCGGAGCACCGGTTCATCTGGCCCATCCAGGGGCGCATCACCTCCCCGTACGGCCCGCGCAATCTGGGCATGGGTACCGCGCCGTTCCACCGCGGCATCGACATCGCGGCGCCGTGGGGCACGCCGGTCCACGCCTCTCGCTCGGGCGTGGTGATCTTCGCCGGCTGGTCGAACGAAGGCTACGGCAACCTGGTCCGCATCCGTCATCCCGACGGCGACGAGACCTGGTACGGCCACTTCAGCAAGATCCTGGTCCACGTGGGGCAGTACGTCGACCAGGGTCAGGTGATCGGCCGCGAGGGATCGACCGGCATCTCCACCGGCCCCCACGTCCACTTCGAGGTGCACGTGCACGGTCGCGCCGTCGATCCCATGACGGTGCTCCACTGAGCTGGCTAGCGAGCGCGGCCCTGGTGCGGCGCTGAAGACGAGACCCCGAACGAACGAACCTCGCCGACGGCTGCGTCGGCGAGGTTCACGCTGTCGGGTCGTCGCCTGCGGCACCGCGACATCATGGTCCGCAGGCCGGGTCCCGGCCCAGCCTGCCGCTTCTCCTCGATACGCCGTGGAGCTGACCTGCGCGAGGCGTCTCGCCCTCAGCCGTCCTCCTTGGGCCAGAGGATGCGGCCGCAGCTCGGGCAGCGGACCACGCCGCGGTTGCGGCGCGCCTTCTGGATGACATGGATCGGGAGCCGAACGCTGCAACCCCCGCAGCGCTGGTTGTCGACGATCTCGACCAGGCCGAGTCCGCGCCGCGCGCGGCGGACCTGCTCGTACTGCTTGAGGAGCCCGCGATCGAGCGTCCCCGCCAGGGCCTCCCGCTGCTTCTTGAGCTCGTCCGAGCGCGCATCGACCGAGGCCACGCGCGCGTCCTCCTCCGCCACCATGGCGTCGAGGGTCGGCTGCAGCTCGTCGAGCTCCGCCTGCAGGCCGTCGACCTCCTGCTCGAGCGTCTCCAGGTTCTCCATCAGGGGCAGTGCGTCCTCTTCCAGCTCCTGCACCCGCGTGGCGAACTGCAGCTCCTGGTTCTGGTACTGCGACGCTTCCTTGGCGCTGCTGGCACGGAGAGCCGACTCCGAGGCGTCCTTGCGCCGGTCCTGCAGCGTCTTCAGCTCGAGCTCGGTAGCAGCCACGCGCTTACGCAGCTCGTCGCGCTCCTGCTGCTTGCGCTCCAGTCGCCGCACCAGGTCGCGCCGCTTCTCGCGCGTCTCCAGGAGCTCGGGCGGCGTCTGCGCCCGTTCCTCCTGGAGGGCGTCGAGCTGCAGGTCGTACCCCTGGACTTCGCTCAACTTCTCCAACATGCCGCCTCCAGACAGTAAAAAACTCCGTTCGCACGGGCCCGAACGGAGTTCATGAATGCGCCTTCGTGAACGGTCGCTTCACGAAATCGAGTGTAGCACGGGCTGTGCCGCGGCGCGTGCCCGTTCCGCCGGCCCACGCCGGGGCGCCGCGGCCACGGTGCCGGCGCGGGCCAAGCGAGCCGGCCGGCGCCCCGGGCCACCCCGCACGCGCAAGGTAGAATGCCGGCGGCATGATCGCGGACTCTCCCGACGGCTTCGTCCAGCGCTGGCGCACGGTCGCGGCCGAGGTGCGGCTCTTCGCGCGCACCGAGGGCTCGCCGCGGCGAGTTGCGCGGTACCGGCCGGGTCATCGGCGGCGAGGGCAAGCTCACCGTCGTCGACTGCGGCGTGCCCCTCGTGATCGCGGTCATGGACGACGCCGCCGAACGCTTCGAGGAGGGACGCTACGTGAGCTTCGAGGTGCTCCCGCCGGTGCACGGCTTCGTGGTGCCGGAGACCCCGCGCTCGCCACGGCGCGACGCGGGGGAGAGCGCCGACGACGCGATGTAGCCTGTCCACGAGCGTCGCCCGGCCTTCCCGCGCCCCGCGCCGGTCTGCTAGAATGCCCGGTCATGCCGAAGGTCGTCGTGAGCCGCCAACAGCCCAGCCCCGCCGCCGTGACCCCGGCCACCATCGTGGCGGTCGAGGCCGGCTCGGCTGCCGAGCGCGCCGGGGTGCGGCCCGGCTGGCAGCTGCTGCGCGTCAACGGACACGCCATCCCCGATGTGCTGGCCTACCGGCGTGAGCTCGAGCGCGGCGAGGCCGAGCTCGAGGTGCGCGAGCCCGAGGGCGGTGCCACGGTGCGCTTCGGGGTCGCCTGGGAGGACCCGGGCCTCGAGTTCGACGACGTCATCTTCGACGGCATCCGGCTGTGCGCCAACAAATGCGACTTCTGCTACGTCCATCAGATGCCCAAGGGCATGCGCAAGAGCCTGTACATCATGGACGACGACTTCCGTACCAGCTTCCTCTACGGCTCCTTCGTCACCCTGACCAACCTCACCGAGGACGACGTGGACCGGATCCTGGACGAGCATCTGAGCCCCCTCTACGTCTCGGTGCACAGCGTCGACGAGGGTCTGCGCGACGAGCTCATGAAGCCCTGGCCCCACAAGGTGCCCAACCCGGGCGCGCTGAGCATCCGTGGCATGATCGAGCGGCTGGAGCCGATCGACCTCTACACCCAGATGGTGCTGCTGCCCGGCCGGAACGACGGCGAGGTGTTGAACGGAACGCTGGAGTACCTGGCCGGACGTCCCAACGTGCGGGCGGTCGCGGCCGTGCCCGTCGGGCTCACCGCCCACCGCGCGCACCTGCCGCGGCTCGAGCCCTACACGCCCGACCAGGCGGCCGATGTGCTCGGTCGCGTCCAGGCGTTCCAGGAACGCATGCTCCGCGAACGGGGCACGCGCTTCGTGTTCGCCAGCGACGAGTTCTACCTGCGCGCCGGGGTGCCGCTGCCGGAGACCGAGGCGTACGAGGGCTTCCCGATGCTCGAGAACGGCATCGGCATGGTGCGCGACTTCCTGGACGAGGGCTTGCCCGAGCTGCCGGAGCGTCTCGAACGGCCGAGGAGGGTGCTGCTCGCCAGCGGCCGGCTGTTCGCGCCGGTGCTGCGGCGAGCGGTCGAGCCGCTCGCCGGCGTCGACGGGCTCGAGCTCGAGGTCCGGGCGGTGACGAACCGTACCTTCGGTGAGGTCACGACGGTGGCGGGGTTGCTGGGGGGCGGCGACCTGCTGGCGGCCGTGACGCCCGGCGAGGCCGATCTGCTGCTCCTCTCGCCCAACATGCTCAAGTACGGCACCGAGACGTTCCTCGACGACACCAGCCTGAGCGAGCTGCGGGAGCGCCTCGGGATGGCCGTGGACGTCGGCGGGACCACGCTGGGCCGGCTTGCGCGCTCGGTACTGCGCGGCACGGGGCAGCTCGAGCTGCCCTCGTTCGGCTTCAGCACCCACGCCATCAAGGAAGCGGCCCGGCAGCACTGACCCGGGCCGGGCGTACGATTGCCGCGCTACACGCGTGGTAGCCTCATAGCGTGACGACCGATCCACGTGCGACCCCGTCGCTGGGGCGTTACCTCGCCTTCGTCAAGTTCGAGCACACCCTCTTCGCTCTGCCCTTCGCCTACGGCGGCATGTTGCTGGCCGCGGGCGGCTGGCCCGGCTGGCGCGTGTTCGCCCTCGTGACGATGGCCATGGTGGGAGCGCGCAGCGCCGCCATGGCGCTGAACCGTGTCATCGACGCCCGCATCGATGCTCTGAACCCGCGCACCAGTGACCGCGAGATCCCGGCCGGTCGGCTGAGCCGCCGTGACGGGCTGCTGCTCGCGGCCCTCGGCTTGCTGCTGCTGATCGTGGCGGGCGCCTTGCTCAACCCCCTGACGCTCGCGCTGCTGCCGATCGCGGTGGTGTTCCTGACGCTGTACCCGTACCTCAAGCGTTTCACCTGGCTGTGCCACTTCTGGCTCGGCACCACCATCGGCGCCGCGGCGGCCGGAGGCTGGATCGCGGTGACGGGGGCGTTCTCGTTCACCGCTGTGGCGCTGTGGCTGGCCGTGGGGACCTGGATCGCCGGGTTCGACATCATCTACGGGGTGCTCGACCTGGCCTTCGACCGGCGGGCGGGGCTGCACAGCATCCCGGCGCGCTTCGGGGTCCGGCGCGCGCTGGCGGTGTCCGCCGCCGCCCACCTGGTGAGCTTCGCGGCGCTGGCAGCCGTGCTGTTGTGGATCCACCTGGGCTGGCCCTACGGGGTGGCGCTGGTCGCGACGGCCGCCGTGCTGCTGTACGAGCAGGTGGCGGTGCGTCGCCTCGAGCCCGCGGTGGTGCTGCGCTCGTTCAACGCCAACCTGGTGGTGGGGCTGCTGATGCTGCTCGGCATCGTGGGCGGGCTGGCGCTGCGCGGCTGACCCGCGCAACCTGGTGCCGGAGAACGGTCCTGCACGGCGAACCTGTTACCGTAGCAGACGTGGCTGAGGTCCCGCTCTTCCCCCTCGAGGTGGTGGTGTTCCCCGGCATGACCGTGCCCATCCACGTCTTCGAGGAGCGCTACAAGCGCCTGGTCCGGTTCTGTCTCGAACAGGACGCCAAGCACTTCGTGGTGGTGCTGGTGACCCACAACGCGCCCATCCGTGACACGCCGGTGGGCATCGCGGCGATGGGGGCCCTGGTGGACATCTTGAGCGTGCAGGAGAACGGCGATGGCACCTTCGACCTGCTGGTCCATGGACAGGAGCGCTGCCAGGTCGAGGTGCAACGGCGCGAGGATGTACTGGAGTCGGACGGGGGCCACCGTCCGCTGTTCTTCGTGGACGACGCGGCCGCGACGATCGCCCGCGACGACCCGAACCAGGAGCAGGTGGCGGCCTGGGACGCCCTCGACACCTTCCGGCGCTACGCCGCCACCTTCTTCGCCGACGGCGCGGTGGCGCAGGTGGAGGCGAACCTCCCCGATGATCCGCTCTACCAGGCCTCGTTCGTCTGTGCCAACATGCGCGTTCCGCTCGCCTCGCGCCAGGTCCTGTTGGAGGCCGGTTCCGGCTCCCGGCAAGGAAGCGTGAGCGGCCTTCCGCCGGTAGACGAGGAGGCGCTGCGCTTCCGCTGGTCGGCGTTGCCGTTGGCGACCGAAGGCCTGGAGGGCGTCGGGGGCCGCATTCGCGCGCGCCCCGAGGACTTCCGGGTCGAGGAGGTCCCCGCCTACCTGCCGCAAGGTAGCGGCTCGCACCTCTACCTGAAGGTCGAGAAGCGCAACCTGACGACCCGGGACCTGGTGGTGGCCCTGATGCGCGAGGGGCTCCGGGAGAACGAGGTCGGCGTCGCTGGCCTCAAGGACAAGAGCGCCGTCACGGTGCAGTGGCTCAGCGTCCCGAAGCGCTACGAGGCGGAGACCGCGGCGCTGGAGGCGCTGCCGGGCGTGACGGTGCTCGAGCGCTCCTACCACCGCAACAAGCTCGCCGTCGGGCACCTGCGGGGCAACCGCTTCGTGGTCCGCATCCGCGAGGTGGAGGACGTGGGCGCCGCGGCGGCGCGCGCCCGCGCCGCCTTCACGGCGCTGGCGAGCCGTGGGGCACCGAACTACTTCGGGCCGCAGCGCTTCGGCCGCTTCGGCAACAACGCCGTGGACGGGCTCAAGGTGATCGTGGGCGAGAAGGTTCCGGGCGGCCACCGCCTGCGGCGGTTCTTCGTGTCGGCCTTGCAGTCGCTGCTGTTCAACGCCTTGCTGGCCGATCGGATCGAGGCCGGGCTCTACCAGCGAGTGGTGACCGGGGACTGGGCCCGCAAGCACGATACCGGCGGGGTCTTCCTGGTGGAGGACGGTCAGCTGGAGTCGCCGCGCGCCGCCCGGCTCGAGATCAGCGCCACACTACCGCTCTACGGTCGGAAGGTGCGCCTGTCGGAGGGGGAGGCGGGCGCTCTCGAGGCGCGGGTGCTGGAGCGCTTCGGGCTCGGCTGGAGCGCCTTCGGCTCGCGCCGTGGTGACCGCCGGCCCAGCCGCGTGGTGTTGGAGGACGTCGATGTGCTTGCGGAGGCGGACGCCCTGACGGTCGCCTTCACGTTGCCCAAGGGCAGCTACGCAACCGTGGTGCTACGCGAGCTGATGACGGTCGATGTCGACGCTCCCCTGGTCGCGCCCGAGGGAGCAACCCGTCGGGAGGACGACGGAACGGCCGACGAGGAGGACGACGAGGGCTGACGGGCGCCGCACCGGGGGCGGTCAGGAGCCCGCACCGGCTCCCGGTGTCCGGGCGCGGCCACGCCCGGCCCCGCGCTCCGGCAGCCGCCCCAGCCTCCGAGCGAGGAGCTCGAGCAGGAACAGCGCCAGCGCCAGGGCGGCGATCGGCGGCCACAGCGGCAACCTCCCGCCACCCACCGCCGGCGCGTAGGGCGTATCGGGAGCGATGACGCGGCCACCGGTCCGCCGCGAGATCTCGGCGAGGAGGGTGGGCCCGCCGGTGTCGGCGAACTCCGGGTCCGGCCCGCCGACCCGGGCCCGGGCGACCACCTCGGATCCCTCGGACACCACGACGCTGCCGCTGGCCCCGGCCTGGTAGGGGAGGCGGGCCTGGTAGCGCCCCGGCGCCACTTGTTCCATGGCGACCGCCTGGCCGCCGAAGCGGGCCGTGAGCGACTTGTTGTTGACGTACTCGCCGCCCTTGACGGCATCGACCACCACCTGCAGGCTGCCGCCGTCGCGTGTGGCGCGCGCCTGATAGACCAGCGGCCGCGCCTGCAGCCAGCGCACCAGGGTGGCGAGATCGCCGGGCAGGCCCTGCCAGGCACCGAACGGCCCCGCCCATTGGTTGAGGTCGGTGGTGAGGGCGGCGGTGCGCCCCAGTCCGACGTGCCGGATGGCCAGGATGGGCTCGTCGTGCTTACCGCCCAGCAGCTCCTGTGCGCTCGGCCGGAGGCTGGTGGCGACGTAGGCGTCGACCTGCGGCAGCGTCGCGGGGAACTGCAGCAGGGCGTTGGGCCGCGGCTGGGGAACGGTCGGGTCCTCCACCAGCAGCTTGCGGGTGGCGGTCAGGGCCTCGTTGGTGAAGATGGAGGGCAGCGTGGTCACGTCGAGGGCCTTGTAGTAGCGACCGCCACCGGCGCTGGCGATGGCGGCGAGGCGCTGGAAGTCGGCCTGGTCGCCGATCGCGATCGTCGAGGTGGTGATGCCTTCACTGCGGCCCCGGGCCGCCAGCGCCCCGAAGTCCGTCACGGGGCCGCTGTTGAACGGCCCCTGGCCGTCGTAG
>JARRMM010000052.1:0-2277 GCA_037386005.1 Deinococcales bacterium
CGCCGTCGACCTCGAAGCGGTGCGCGCCGCCGGCCTGCGGATCGGCGTGGACCCGCTCGGAGGGTCGTCGCTCGGCTACTGGGAGCCGATCGCCGAGCGGTGGGGGCTCGAGCTGACGGTGGTCAACACCGTGCGCGATCCCACCTTCTCCTTCATGCGGCTCGATCACGACGGCAAGATCCGGATGGACTGCTCGTCGCCCTACGCCATGGCGGGACTGATCATCCTCAAGGACGACTTCGACATCGCCTTCGGCAACGATCCCGACGCCGATCGGCACGGCATCGTGACCCCCTCGAGCGGGCTTCTGAACCCCAACCACTACCTCAGCGTGGCGGTGGACTACCTCTTCCGGCATCGCCCGGACTGGCCCGGCGACGCGGCGGTGGGGAAGACGCTGGTGTCGAGCTCGATGATCGATCGCGTGGCCGCCGACCTGGGCCGTCCCCTCGCCGAGGTCCCCGTGGGGTTCAAGTACTTCGTCGGCGGGTTGCTCGAGGGTCGCTACGGGTTCGGTGGCGAGGAGAGCGCCGGGGCCTCGTTCCTCAGGCGCGATGGCCGGGTGTGGACCACCGACAAGGACGGCCTCCTGCTGGGGCTGCTGGCGGCCGAGATCACGGCGGTCACGGGCGAGGACCCCGGCCAGGGGTACCGGCGGCTCACGGAGCGCTTCGGCGAGCCCGCCTACGCGCGCAGCGACGCCCCCGCGAGCGCCGCGCAGAAGCGGGTGCTGGCGCAGCTCTCGCCGGATGCGGTCCGGGCGGAATCGCTGGCCGGCGACAGGATCCGGCAGCGGCTGACCACCGCGCCCGCCAACGGTGAGCCCATCGGGGGGCTCAAGATCGTCACCGACGCAGGATGGTTCGCAGCCAGGCCGTCCGGTACCGAGGACGTCTACAAGATCTACGCCGAGAGCTTCCGCGGTGAGGACCATCTGCGCCAGCTCCAGCAGGAGGCCCGGGCGCTGGTGCAGGCGGCGTTCGACGAAGCGGGTGCCTAGCCGGCGTCGTGGCCGGCGATTTGACGATTTGTTCATTGTGGTGCCGTGCACGGCCCTGTAGCGTGGCGCCATGACGAGGACCACCCCCGAGGGCGGGGCCGGTGCGCGACCCAGGATGCGGTCCAGCGACATCGTGATCGACGACGAACGGCTGAGTCTGGCTGCCAAGGGGGTGTTCGTGACGGTGACGCTGTTGGGGAACGGCTGCCGGGTGGAGGAGATCGCACGGCACTGCCGCGACAGCGGGTCGAACGTCGAGGCGGCGTTGCAGGAGCTCACGCGCATGAGCTACGTACGCGTCGAGGACGGCACCGTCCGCCTGGAAGACGCGCCCCGCTTCGGCATCCCCGAGGCCTGACCGGCCGGCCCCCGCGTCGGGGTCCGCCAAAGCCCTACAACCCCTGTCGGAGTGCTCCCGATGGCGGGCGCTCGAGCGGTCGTTAGCGTCCTCCTAGAGGACACCCGTGTCGGCCTGCCTTCGGCGGGTCGGTGTCCCGGCCCGCCGGCTCGGGCTGGCGCCGCGGTGCCCTTGGCTGCGCAGGCTGGCACGTGCGTGATGGACGCGGACCCCGGCCTCCCGCCGCTGCTGGATGGAGGGAGAGGGAGGGTATTGACAACGAACGACGCAACGCCTGGGTCGCCGGTCTTCTGATCGGCGTCGGGGTGCTCCTCCTGCTGGAGCGGCTCGGGTGGCTGGTCGGCGTGGGGAGCTGGCTGTGGGGGGTCCTCTTCCTGGCCGGCGGCGCCGCCTTCCTGATGGTCTTCGTCCGGGATCGTGACCAGTGGTGGGCGCTCTTCCCGGGCTTCGCGCTGGCCGGGCTCGCGGCGGCGGTGCTGATGGGGAACACCGGGGGCGCCCTGTTCCTGGCGCTGCTGGGGCTCGCGTTCGCCGTCGTCTACGCGAGCGACCGGCGACGCTGGTGGGCGGTCATCCCGGCCGGGGCGCTGGCGACGCTGGCGCTGGTCGCCTGGCTCGACACCGTGCGCCCCGGCTACGACGCCGGCTGGGTGTTCTTCATGGGGCTGGCCGCGACCTTCGCGGCCCTCGTGGCGCAGCCGCCCGAGAGGCGGCAGGGCTGGGCCCTCTATCCGGCGCTCGGGCTGGGGCTGCTCGCGCTCCTGACGTTGGTGACGTCGAGTGCCGGTCCGGCGCTGATCGCCGTGGTCCTGATCGCGCTGGGGGTCGTCCTGCTGTTGTGGGGCCGCCGGCCCGGCGCCGGCCGCCTGCCGCGGGGCGGCAAGTCGTCGTAGCGGTCCCGGGGCACCTCCCGAGACGG
>JARRMM010000052.1:2294-20423 GCA_037386005.1 Deinococcales bacterium
CGGCCGGGCCCCGCAGGGCCCGGCCGACGCCGTCCGGTCAGGCTGCGGCGCTTCAGGTGCCGTGCACGTGAGGCACGCTCAGGATAGGCACGGGGCTCGAGCGGATCAGCATGTCCGCCCGGCTGCCGAGCAGCAGACCCGCGGCGCTCGAGTGACGGCGTACCCCGATCGCGATCACGTCGGCGCCGACGTCGGCGGCGGCCTCGGGCAGCTTCTGGGCCGGGCTCCCGTCGAGCACCAGATAGCGCTCGGCCACGTCGCCAGCGAGCGCGTCTAGTGCGTCGGTGACGGTGTTCATATAGTCGGGGTTGTCGCGCACGCGGGCGTCGTCGAGCACGTGGGCGACCACCAGCTTGATGCCGCTGCGGGCGAGGCGGCGGCAGAAGTCCCAGGCGCGGCGCGAGGCGTCGCCGAAGTCCGTCGCGACGAGCACGCGCCTGACCTCCAGCGCCGGTACCTCGTCGCGGACGGTGATGACGGGCGCCGGTGAGCGCCGGACGAGCCGGCCGGCGATGCCGCCCAGGAAGTAGTTGTCGAGGCGGTTGGCGCCGTGGGCGCCCATGACCAGCAGGTCGAAGCCGGTGGCGGCGGCGAGCAGCTCGCGCACGGGGTCGCCCCAACGCAGTTCCGAGGTGGCGTCGGGCGAGGCCAGGTGCTCGAGCATGTTGCGCAAGCGGTCGATCTCCTCCTTGCGCCCTTCCTCGAGCCGACGCGTCAACTCGGGATTGAGGTTGTCGAGGTGCGGTTGCAGGTAGGTGTGCGAGGTGGCGCTCTCGAAGCGCTGCTGCACGTGCACCAGGTGGAGCTCGCCGTCCAGCCGCTGCCTCAAGTCCCTCGCCAGAGCCAGAGCCTTCTCCGCGGTGGAGGAGAAGTCGGTCGGGTGCAGGATCCGCATGCGCTACCTCCGGTTCACCGACAGCCGGGTCGCCCCCGCGACCGGCTCGCAAGGCCTGGCTCCACTGTAGCAGGGAGCGCCCGCCTGCACGCTGCAAAGACGTTGCAGGGCGGTAGCCCTTCGGGCTCAGCAGATGCGGGGCAGCTGCTCCTCGACCGGCATCTCCAACACGCGGCGGCTGCCGTAGGCGGTCTCGACCAGCGCCATCCCGGCGGGCCGAGCCACCAGGTCGCCGATCACGGCGGCCCGCCGCCCCAGCGGATGCGCGCGCATGGCCTGCAGGGCCGCGTCCGCCTGGGCGGGGGGGACGGCCACCACCAGCTTGCCTTCGTTGGCCGCCAGCAGCGGGTCGATCCCCAGCATCTCGCTGAGCTCCGCGACGTCCCGGTCGAGCGGCACTTGGGCGTCCCAGACGCGCAACCCGAACGGCCGCGCCTCGACCATCTCGTTGGCGACGGCGGCGAGGCCGCCGCGCGTGAGGTCGCGCAGGAAGTGCACGTCGGGCGCGGCGGCCAGCAGCGCCTCCACGAGGCCCCCGAGCGGGGCGACATCGCTCGTCAGCGCCATGCCCAGCTCCAGCCCTTCGCGCGCGGCCATGACGGCGAGGCCGTGGTCTCCGAGGGTGCCGTTCACCAGCAGCACGTCGCCCGCGGTCAGGCGCTGCGGGCCGATGTCGCGGCCGTCCGGCAGGAAGCCCACCCCGGTAGTGGTCACGAAGATGCCGTCCCCCTTGCCGCGCTCGACCACCTTGGTGTCGCCCGCGACCACCTCCACGCCCGCCTCGTCGGCCGTGGCCTTCATCGACCGGACGACCGCCTCCAGGTCCTCCATGCGGAAGCCCTCCTCCAGCAGGAAGGCGGCCGACAGGTAGGTGGGGACCGCGCCCATCACCGCCAGGTCGTTGACCGTTCCGGCTACCGCCAGCCGCCCGATGTCGCCGCCCGGGAAGCGCCACGGCTTCACGGAGTGGGTGTCGGTGGCGAAGGCCAGCCGGCCGCCGAGGTTGTCGAGGACGGCGGCGTCGGTCAAGGCCGCCAGCGGCTCGCTCGCGAAGGTGGCGGCGAACAGCTCGCGGATCAACTCCGCGGTGAGGCGGCCCCCGCTGCCGTGCGCCAGGCGGATCGCGTCATAGCGAGCCATGCTGGGCCCCTCCTCCCGCAGCCTCGACCTCGAGGCGCCCCCGCGCCGTGCCGTAGAGGTGCCAGGCGCGGCAGGTGCCCTCGTGGCTCACCATGCAGGGACCGTAGGGGCTGTCGGGCGTACAGCGGCGTCCGAACAGGGGGCACGCGTCGGGGCGCACCAGGCCGAGCGTGACGTCGGCGCAGCGACAGCCGGCCGGATGCTCGCTGGCATCCTGGCGTGCTGCGGTGGCTGTCGCCGGGAAGCGCTCGAGGGCGCTGAGGTGGCGATACGCGGCGCGGAGCCGGTACCCCGAGGCGGGGATGTCGGCGATGCCGCGCCAGCGCATCGTCGTCAGCTCGAACACGTCGTCGAGCTCGGCAAGGGCGCGAACGTTGCCCTCGTCCGGCACCACCCGGCGATAGAGGTTGGCGAGGCGGGGCCGGGCGCGGCCGAGCTGGTCGAGGAGCTCGAGCACCGCAGCGAGCACGTCGACGGGCTCGAAGCCGGCCACGGCGCATGCCAGACCCTGCTCCGGCAGGTGACGGTAGACCTCCAGCCCGGTGACCGCCGAGGCGTGGCCGGGCAGCAGGAAGCCGTCCACGTCGAAGCCCGGCAGCGTCGGCAGCATGTGGGTGGCGGGCGGCGTGAAGTAGTTGGCCTCGATGAGGCTGAAGTTCGGCGGGACGCCGCGCCGCAGGAGCGCGGCGGTGGCGATCACGGTGGTCTCGAAGCCGACGGAGAAGAACACGACCTGGCGGTTTGGATGCTCGCGTGCCAGCCGCGCCGCCTCGAACACGCTGGTGACGGCGCGGACCTCACCGCCGTGGGCCCGTGCGTCCAGGAGGCTCATCCGTACGTCGCCGCGCGCCCCACCGCGAGTCTCCCCGCGGAGCGGGATGCTGCCGGGCACCGCCAGCATGTCGCCGAAGGAGGCCACGATGGCGCCCTCGTCGGTCGCCAGCCGGATGGCGAGATCGATCCAGCCGCTGTCGCAGACGCACACGGGACAGCCTGGACCGGCCAGGACCTCGACGCTCTCGGGCAGCAGGTCGCGTAGTCCGTAGCGCCCGATCTCGTGCTCGTGGGTTCCGCAGATGTGCATCAGCTTGACGGGACGGCCGAGCAGGCGTGCGTGCTCCTGGATGCGCTCGGCCAGACCGCGTACCCAGCCGGCGTCGCGGTAGGCCTCGGGGTGGAAGCGCTCCACCGTTGGCGGTACCTCAGCGGTCTCGCGCGGGGCGCTCACGGGTCCTTCTCCGCGGGCTCCTCGTCGGCGGCTTCGGGCATCGGAAGCTCGCTCGCCTCCAGCGCTCGCCGGATCAGCTCCAGGTTGGCGCGGGCGTCCGCCGGGTCGATGCGGCGCAGCGCGAACCCCGCGTGGACGAGCAGCCAATCGCCCGGTGCCACGGGATCGACCAGGCCGGTGAAGCACGCCTGCGCGCCCGTGCCGATGCGTATGCGGCAGGTGTCGCGGTCGAGCACGTCGAGGACCTCATAGGGGATGCCGAGACACATGGCCGTCTCCTTCCGCTGGTGCGTCCGCACGCCGCGATGCTGCCAGCGCGGCCTGACCGAGCGACACGCCGCCGTCGCCCGGGGGGACCCGTTCGTTCCACCAGGGCTCGAGCCCGGTGGCTCGCAGCCCGCGCACCGTCAAGCCGTGCAGCAATCGGTTCTGCCACACCCCGCCCGAGAGCGCCACGGTGCCGGCGTCGTGGGCCGCGGCCAGGACCTCCGCCGCCGCCACCGCTCCCGTGGCGAGCGCCACGTGGAAGCGCAGCGCGCACGCCTCGGCTGTCACGCCCCGCCGCACGTCGCCGACCAGCGCGGCGAGCAGGGGGCGATGGTCCCACTGCCCGTCCTCGAACGGGAACGGATAGCCCGCCTCCGCCTCGGTGCGGGCTGCGCCCGACCGCCGGGCCAGCGACTCCAGGAACGCCGCCGCCTGCCCCTCGAACGACATCGGGCGCCGGAAACCCAGGAGCGCCGCGGCGGTGTCGAACAGCCTCCCGATGCTGCTGGTCTGCGGTGTGCGTAGGCCCGTCTCGATCAGCCGGCCCGCGACGCGCACGGTGCGCTCGCCGAGCAGCTCGCGCCAGGGCAGGGAGGGCGGTTGCTCCCACAGGAAGCCGACCGCCGCCTGCTCGGGGTGGCGTGCGGCCGCGTCGCCGCCGGGGAGCGGCGCGGGGCGCAGGTACGCCGCCCGGGCGAGCCCCTCGTCGAGGCTCCCGGTGAACGCCTCGCCTCCCCACACGGTGCCGTCCTCCCCCAGCCCCGCGCCGTCGAAGGCGAGACCGACCACGCGCGTGTCCCAGGCGCGCCGCTCGGCGAGCACCGAGGCGATGTGGGCGCGGTGGTGCTGCACCGCCAGGGTCGGCGCGCCCAGGGCGCGCGCCAGGCGGCTCGAGCCGTAGTCGGGGTGGAGGTCGTGGATCACGCGTGCGCGTGCCGGTTCGACCCGGTACATGGCGCTGAGGTCGCGCACCGTCTCCTCGAAGGCGAGCGCCGCCTCCACGTGGTCGAGGTCGCCGAGGTGCTGGCTGACGAAGGCGTGCCCCGCCACGCCCAGCGTGATGGCGTTCTTCAGTCCGGCTCCGAGCGCCAGGATGGGCGCCCCCTCGCCGAAGCGCGGATCGCTCACGACCGGCGCCGGCGCGTAACCGCGGGCTCGCCGCAACACGCTCGGGCTGCCGTCGAGCACGGCGGCCACCGAGTCGTCGATGCGGCGCGCGATGGGCCGGTCGCCGACCAGGAAGGCGTCCGCCAGCCCGCTGAGGTCGTGCAGGGCGGCGACGTCGCGATACGCGATCGGCTCCGAGGAGCGGTTGGCGCTCGTCATGACCAGCAGCGCGGGCGCGCCGGCGGCGAAGAGCAGGTGGTGCAGCGGGGCGTACGGCAGCATCACGCCCAGGTCGGCGTTGTCGGGGGCGAGGTCGGCGGGTAGCTCGGCGCGTCCCTTGGCGAGGAGCACGATCGGCCTGGCCGGCGAGGTGAGCAGCGTTTCCTCGGCGCCGGAGACGTCCGCCACCTGGCGGGCGGTGGACAGGTCGCGCGCCATCAGGGCGAAGGGCTTCTCCTTGCGGACCTTGCGCTCGCGCAGCGCCGCCACCGCCGCCGGGTCGCGCGCATCGCACGCAAGGTGGTAGCCGCCGATCCCCTTCACCGCGACGATGGCCCCGGCCGCCAGGCGCTCGGCGGCGCTTGCGATCGGGTCGTCGGTCGCGACCTCCCGGCCGCCGGCGTCGAGCAGGTGGTAGGCGGGCCCGCACTCGGGGCAGGCCACCGGCTGGGCGTGGAAACGCCGATTCGAGGGATCGACGTACTCGGCGTGGCAGCGCTCGCACAGCGGGAAGTGCTTCATGGTGGTGCGCGGCCGGTCGTAGGGGAGCGCCTCGATGATCGAGTAGCGCGGCCCGCAGTGGGTGCAGTTGATGTAGGGGTAGCGGTAGCGCGGATCGGCGGGGTCGAAGAGCTCCTCGAGGCAGTCCTCGCACACCGCCAGGTCGGGCGAGATGAGGGTGGTGATGGCGCCCTCCCGCGCGCTTCCGCGGATCTCGAAGGGCGCGCCCGGAGCGCGCGCCGGTTCGCGCGTCAACGCGATGACCTCGTCCACCCGCGCCGCGGCGGGAGCCTCAGCGCTCAGGGCGACCAGGAAACTGGTCAAGGCGGACGGGCTGCCGACCGCCTCGATGAGCACGCCCTGGGCGTCATTGAGGACCCAGCCGGCGAGCTGGTGGCGGAGCGCGAGTCGGTAGACGAACGGGCGGAAGCCTACGCCCTGGACGACGCCGTGAACACGGATGAGGGCCCGTTCGCCGTCGGCGACGGCGTCAGCCAAGGGCCACGCTCCCTGTCGCCAGGCGCGCGTCGAGGTCGGCGTAGAACGCCTCCATGCCGGCGCCCGTGCGGGCCGATACTTCGAACACCGCGGCCTGGGGGCAGACGGCGGCGAGGTTGCCCCGCATCGCCTCGCGGTCGAAGCCGACGGGCTCGGCGATGTCCACCTTGTTGATCACCACCACGTCGGCCGTCTTGAACATGGTCGGGTACTTGAGCGGCTTGTCCTCGCCTTCGGTCACCGAGACGAGCACGATGCGGAGCCCCTCGCCGAGGTCGTAGGAGGCCGGGCACACCAGGTTCCCGACGTTCTCGATGATGAGCAGGCGTTTGCCCTCCAGCTCGAGCCGGTCGGCCGCACCCGACACCATGGCGGCCTCCAGGTGGCACACCCCACCGGTCATGATCTGCACGACCTCGGCGCCCCCCGCGCGGAGGATCTCGGCGTCGTTGTCCGTCGCCAGGTCGCCGACGATCACCGCCGCCGGCAGGTCGCGCCGCTCGCGCAGCATGCGCGCCAGGAACGTGGTCTTGCCGGAGCCCGGCGAGGACAGCACGTTCACGACGAACAGGCCGTGGCGTGCGAAGCGCGCGCGGTTCGCCGCCGCGATCTCCTGGTTGCGTGCCAGCACGCCCTTCTCCACCTCGAGCAGGCGACCGCGATCGGTCGCACGGTCGGACAGCAGGGTCATGCCGATGGTTCGTTTCTCGCTCATCTCACACCACCTCGACGAAGCTCACCTCGAGCTCCATCCCGTGCCTGATGTCCCCGCTGACCGTCGCGCAGCGCGGGCAGCGAGCGATGCCGTAGCGGTCGTCGACCTCGAAGTCGATGTCGCACGCGGCGCAATGGCACACCAGTGCGACGCTGTCGATCTCCAGCTCCGCCTCCTCGGCCAGGGTCCCGAGGCGTGCGATCGCGAAGGCGGAGTCGAGCGCACCGGTGTCGACCCCGGCGAAGGTGCCGACCCGGAGGCCGACGCGCGTGATGCGTTCGGCCTGGTCGTCGGTGGCGGCTTGAACGGCGAGGTCTACGACACTGCGGGCGATGGAGAGCTCATGCATGCTGCCCACGGCGGGGCCGACGGGTGCGCGACGAGGGATCGTGCGCATCCGAGAGCCGCCGGCTGCGCGGCTCCAACAGCACGCCGGCGTCGGCGAGCTCGGCCAGGAGCACCAGCTCCAGGGCGGGCAGCCGGGTCTCGACCTCGGGCGAGAGACCCATCGACAGGTGGTCGATCGGCGCCATCGCGGGGGTGACCCCCATGGCGATGATGCGGGTCGGGGGAAGTTCCCCCCGGTTCTCCATCGAGCCCAGAAGCTCGGCGATCTCGAGCTCGTGCGACATCAGCGTGCTGCTTCGAACGCTGGCCGGGATGTCACGATGACTGAAGCGGTAGACCGAACCCGCCTGGCCGGCGACGGCGTCGACGATCACGACGCGCCGGGCCTCGGCGATGTAGGGCTCCAGATGCCAGCCGGCGGCGCCGCCGTCGATGATCCGCAGGTCCGTGGGGATCTTGTAGGCGCGCCGCAGGCGGTGGACCACGTACACGCCCAGCCCCTCGTCGCCGTACAGGATGTTGCCCACGCCGAGAAGGAGCACCGGCCTGGGGTCGATCGGAGCCTCGGTGCTACCAGCGGGAGCGCGCTTGCGCGCCGCCGTCGCGCCCTTGGCCGTGCCGCCCTTCCCCGCGGCCGTCTTGTCCGCCGCCTTGTGTGCGGTCCGACCCGTCCTGCCCGGTTTCTTGCTCATGCCACCTGCCTCCTCGCCCGGGGCGGCTTCGCGGTGCCGGCCCATGGGGCGCAACCCGCGCCGCGACCGTGGTGGGAAGCTCTCACGTAGGACACCCTCGGCATCATGCTAGGTGCGGTCCGAAGGCGGGGTACAGGTAAGAATGTCCTTCCGGGACAGCCGGGAACCGAAGGGGCGTGGCACGCCGACGAACGATCGGAGGAGCCCCCGGTACCTTCCGCCCGGCCTCCGCAGCGGTGTCCGAAAGCGCAGGGATGCCGTGGGGGACGTTTAGCCCTTGGCCCGACCCGAGACCCGCCCTAGCGTTGAGGCGATACGGAGGTCGTGTCCATGGAGGTATTGGACCCGTTGGACCCATTGGGCCCGCAGGGGCCCGTCTTCGGCCATCGATCGGCCGACGCCCTCGCGGCGGCGTGCCAGATCGTCGCCGCGCTCTACCGTTCGCCGGGAGAGGGTCTGCGGGACGATCTCGAGAGTGGCCGCCTGCGCGCCGTCAGCGACGCCTTGGCGCGCTTCGCCGGCCTCGACGCGCCGCGCGGGCCGCACGCGCCGCCGTCCTTCGAGACGCTGCGCACCGTGTACGTGTCGCTGTTCGTCAGCCGTGCCGGCGGCGTGCCGGCGCCCCCCTACGTGGGGCTGGTGCGCGACCGCCAGCTCATGGGGCCGAGCGTGACGCGGCTGCGTAGCGACCTGGAAGCGCTGGGCCTACGGATCTCACCCGAGTGGCGTGAGCTTCCCGATCACCTTGCCGCCGTGGCGGAAGGCGTCGAGTTGCTGCTCGAACGCGGCCGCGTGGGAGCGGGGGTGGCCCTCGCTGCCAACTACCTCTCGCCCTGGTTCGCGCGCTACGCCGACGCCGTGGCGGAGGCCGACGCGAGCGGCTTCTACGGAGAGATGAGCCGCTTCCTGCGTTCCGTGCTGAAGGAGGTGGCTCCCCGAGCATGAAACGGCGTGAGTTCCTGAAGCTGTCGGCCGCCTCGGTGGGCGCGTTGATGCTCGCTCCCGAGGGGCAGGCGTTGAAGCTTCCCAACCCGTTGGCACGGGCGCCACGGGCCTGGTACGAGGGTGAGGTCAGTACCGTCCTCACCTACTGCGAGAACTGCTTCTGGAAGTGCGGCGTTCGCGCCTCCGTGGCCGACGGTCGCGTCTGGAAGGTCGATGGGTACGAGGCCAACCCGAAGTCCCGCGGTCGGCTCTGCCCCCGCGGGCAGGGGGCGGTGGCGCAGACCTACGATCCCGACCGCTTGAAGCGCCCGCTCATCCGCGTGGAAGGCACGGCGCGCGGCGACGGCAAGTACCGCGAGGCGAGCTGGGACGAGGCGCTGTCCGTCATCGCGTCCGGCATGCTCGCCATCAAGGAGCGCTACGGCAGCGAGTCGATGGCGTTCTTCGCGCACGGCAGCGGCGACACCTGGTTCGGCGACTACCTGCCGGCGGCCTGGGCCACACCCAACGTCGGCAAGCCGTCGGTATCCCTGTGCACCGGGCCACGCGAGACCGCGGCGCAGTGGACCTTCGGCCGGGGCATCGGCGGGCACGAGCCGATCGACTGGGAGAACACCGACTACATGGTGCTGATCGGGCACCACATCGGCGAGGACACGCACAACACCCAGCTCCAGGACTTCAGCCTGGCGCTCAAGCGCGGCGCCAAGCTGGTGGTGGTCGATCCGCGTTTCTCGGTGGCGGCCTCCAAGGCCGATCGCTGGATGCCGATCCGCCCCGGCACCGACACCGCGCTGCTGCTCGCCTGGCTCCATGTGCTCATCACCGAGGAGCTCTACGACAAGGCCTACGTGGAGCGCTACACCATCGGCATCGACAAGCTGACCGAGCACGTGCAGCCCTACACGCCCGAGTGGGCGGCGCCCATCACCGACCTCGACCCGGACGCCATCCGGGCCGTGGCGCGCGAGCTTGCGGCGCACGCGCCGCGCGCCGTCCTCCCGCCCGGACGGCACACCGTCTGGTACGGCAACGACACGCAGCGGATGCGGGCCGTGTACCTGATCAACGCGCTGCTGGGCAACTACGGCGTGGAGGGCGGCTTCTACCTGGCGCAGCCTCCCTACATCGAGAAGTACCCGCACCCGGCCTTCCCGCTCGAGCCCGCCTCGGGCGGCTGCTCGGGCGCCTCGGGCGCCGCCGCGGAGACGATCGAGACGGGCTACCGCGACGCCGTCGACCACGGCACCTTCTTCGCGAAGACCACCGCGGTGCAGGAGCTCATCCCGGCCATGATCACCGGCGAGCCCTACCGCATCGCCGGGCTCGTGGCGTACGGCGTCAACCTGTTCCACTCCATCCCGGACGTGGAGCGCACCAAGGAGGCACTCAAGAAGCTCGATCTGTACGTGGCGATCGACGTCCTGCCGATGGACCACGTGATGTGGGCGGACGTGATCCTGCCCGAGGCGACCTACCTGGAGCGCTACGACGACCTGGTCGAGATCGCCCACAAGACCCCCTTCATCGAGCTGCGGCAGCCCGCGGTGGCGCCGATGTGGGACACCAAGCCGGGCTGGTGGATCGCGCGCGAGCTGGGGCACAAGCTGGGTCTCCAGGAGTACTTCGACTGGCCCGACATCGAGACCTACCTCGACAAGCGGTTGGCCAGCATCGGCTCCAGCCTCGAGCAGGCCAAGAAGGTGGGGACCCTGGTGCAGCGTGGGCGCCCCTACTTGACCGACTGGGAGCAGCGCAACCTCGATCCCTTCGGCACGCCTTCGGGCAAGATCGAGCTGTACTCGCAGACCTTCGCCGACGCGGGCTTCGACCCGATGCCGACGTTCGAGCCGCCGGAGGAAGGCCCGGTTGGCAGCTATCGGCTGCTCTACGGCCGCACGCCGGTGCACACCTTCGCCAAGACGCAGAACAACTGGGTGCTCATGGAGATGCACGGCGACAACGCCGTCTGGATCCACCCGGCGGAGGCGAAGGCGCAGGGGCTCGCCAACGGGGACTACGTCTGGCTCGAGAACCAGGACGGCGTGCGTGACGGGCCGGTGGCCGTGTTCGCCACCGAGCGTCTCCGCCGCGACTGCGTGTACCTGGTGCACGGGTTCGGCCACCGGGCACCCGACATGAAGGTGGCGAACGGGCGCGGTGCGTCCGACACCGCCCTGATGAGCCGCTACCGGCTCGACCCGATCTCCGGGGGCGCCGGCTTGCGCGTGAACTTCGTCAAGCTCGTGCCCGGAGCGCCGCGTCCGCGCTTGCCGCGGCTCACGCGCCTCGCCGAGAGGAGCGTGTGATGGCCCGTTACGCCATGGCGATCGACCTCTCGGCCTGCGTCGGGTGTGCCGCCTGCGCCGTCGCCTGCAAGCTGGAGAACGAGGTGCCGCCGGGCGTCAGCCGGCTGTGGATCCGACTGGAGGAGTCGGGGACGTTCCCCGACCTGAGCCTTCAGTACCGCCCGGAGCAGTGCATGCAGTGTGCCGACCCGCCCTGCGTGCCGGTGTGCCCCACGGGCGCGAGCCACATCAACGAGGACGGCATCGTGCTGGTGGACGCCGAGACGTGCATCGCCTGCGGCGCCTGCATCGCGGCCTGCCCGTATGGGGCGCGCTACTTCGACGAGCGCGGTTTCGTCGGCAAGTGCACCTTCTGCGAACACCGACTCGCTGAGGGACGCGTTCCCGCCTGCGTGGAGACCTGCCCCACCCTCTGCCGCTCCTTCGGCGACCTCGACGACCCGGACAGCGACGTCAGCCGCGCCATCCGCGCGGCCCAACGGGTCGACGTGCTCAAGCCCGAGCAGGGCACCCATCCCAAGCTCGTGTACCTCAACGCTCCCGCCCGCTTCGGGCTGGGTCGTGAAGGGATGGCGCGATGACCTCCACCACCGTGACCACCTTCTACGGGGCGGTCAACAACGGTGCCTTCTGGCACTGGCCCACGCTGCTGCACTTCTGCCTGGTGGCGCTCGCCGGGGGCGTCGCGCTGCTCGTCGCCTATCGCGCGCTCACCTCCGAGCGCTTCGGTTGGCGCTTGCCCGCCCTCTCCGTGGCGCTCATCGCGCTCGACATGATCGTGCTGTGGGCCGAGTCGCTGGCGCGCTGGCGCTTGACCCACGTCTACCTGTTCCTGAGCATCCGGCCGGCGTCCGCCATCTGGTGGGGCGCCTGGGGCCTGGCGGGCTCCGCCGTGCTGGGGCTATTGCTGGCCTTCGGATGGGGCCCGAGGCGCCTGTGGGGCGCGCTGCTGGTGGTCACGTCCACCATGGCGCTGCTGTACCCCGGGCTCGCGCTCGCCGCCAACAGTGCCAGGCCGTTGTGGACGCCGCTGCTGCTGGCCTTCATGCCGGTCACGGGCCTGCTGCTGGCCTGGGGTCTGGCCCTGCTGTTCCGGCAGCGCGATCTGCGACCGGCCGTGGGTGTGTTGGCGCTGGCCAGCGGCCTGCTGGGCGGCCTCTACCTGGTCGGGCTCGCGACCGGCGACCTGGCCGCTCGGGAAGGGCTCCATCACCTGTGGAGCGAGGGCGGCCCCTGGTTCGTGGCTGCGCTGGCGGCGATGGTGCTGGCACCGACGTTGCTCCGGCGCTACCCGGCGGCTGCCGCCCTGCTCGTGGTCGCCGGGGCGGTGCTGGCACGGACGCTGCTGGTCGAGATCGGAGCGTACATGCCGCCCTTGCTGTGAGGCGCTGCGCGCCCGGCGCGCTCGTCGTAGGGTTCGACCTTCCCACCGGATCCGAAGGGGGAGCTGTTTCCCTCTCGAAAGGAGATCGTCTGTCATGAAACGTCTCGTCGCGGCTCTCGCCACCCTCGCCTTCCTGCTGACGCTGCCGGCCTTCGCTCAGGGGCCCGCACCGACCCCCGGCTCCGAGGCCTTCGCCAAGGTCCTCGCCGAGGCCAGCCAGTCGGGCTGGTTGCAGGTGCAGCCGCAGGCCGCCCTGCAGCAGATCGATGCCCTCCAGCCGTTCCTGCTCGACGTGCGCAACCAGAGCGAATGGGACCAGAACGGCCACATCGACGGTGCCGTGCTGGTGCCGGTCACGGAGCTCGCCAACAACCTGGACAAGCTGCCGGCCGACATGAACCAGCCGATCCTGGTGTACTGCGCGGCGGGCACGCGGGGCTTCTACGGCACGCTGTACCTCAAGATGCTCGGCTACACCAACGTGAAGAACATCGCTGGCGGGCTCGGCGCCTGGACGGCCGCCGGCCTTCCGGTCGCCCACTAGCCCTCGGGCACACAGACGCCTTGCGGGGCCCGGACGTCCGGTCCGGGCCCCGCAAGGCGTGGCCGGCTCGGTGCCGGCCGCGTGCCGGTCCGGCGTAGCATGGACGGGCCGTGACGGTCCCGTGAGATCCGCTTCGAGAGGAGCTCGTTCGCATGAGCCTACCGAAACCGTACGAACGCCTGAAGCAGCGCTACCCCGACGTGGTGAGGGCCTACGAGACATTGGGCCAGGCGGCCACCGATGCCGGCCCGCTGAGCGAGCGCGAGCAGCGCCTGGTGAAGTTCGCGCTGGCCGTGGGGGCTGCGCACGAGGGCGCGCTCCATAGCCACGCCCGGCGCGCGCTCAAGGCGGGTGTCACCGCCGACGAGCTGCGCCACGCGGTGCTGCAGGCCACCACCACGCTGGGATTCCCCTCGATGATGCGCGCGATGACCTGGCTGGAAGACGTACTGGACGAGAAGGGCTGAGCGAACCGCTCCGGCACGAGCGTCCGGCAAAATCCTACAGGGGTGTCGGACGATTCTCCCTGGGGAGACGTGCCGCCCGGCACTACCTTCGGGTTGACGCCGCCCCAAGGGGGACCGTGGAGGTGCCCGGTGCCGATCCTCGTCGCGTACGCCAGTCGATACGGAGCCACTCGCGACATCGCCGAGTCGATCGGCCGTGTTCTGGAGGGCCGCGGCAACGCGGTGGACGTCCGGTCCGCCGGCGAGATCACGCGACTCGAGGGGTACCGCGCCGTCGTGCTGGGGAGCGCCCTGTACTCGGGAGGCTGGTTGGAGGACGCGCGCGAGTTCCTCGAGAGCTTCCAGGAGGAGCTGGCGGCGTTGCCGGTGTGGTTGTTCTCGAGCGGCCCCACGACCCCTGGTGATCCCGTCGAGGAGCTCGGTGGCTGGGTCTATCCCGAGGAGCTCCGTCCGCTGGTGGCGTCGGTGCGTCCGCTCGACATCGCCCTGTTCGCCGGCAGGATCGATCCGGACGCCCTCAACCTCCAGGACTGGCTCATCAACCGCTCCATGCGGGGCGTGAGCGGCGACTTCCGCAACTGGTCGCGGATCGAGTCCTGGGCGACACACATCGCCGATCG
The DNA here is from genome assembly GCA_037386005.1 of Deinococcales bacterium. Taxonomy (GTDB): domain Bacteria; phylum Deinococcota; class Deinococci; order Deinococcales; family Trueperaceae; genus JASBRS01. The sequence goes on from JARRMM010000052.1 coordinate 16,174, forward strand.
GCTCGAGGCCGGCGTGGCGGGCAGCCGCGACGGCTCGGCGGAGACGGTGGGCGGCGAAAGCTGACATCGACGGCTCGACGGGGCCGACCATGCACAAACCAACGGGGGACGGCGGAGCGCGCCGTCCCCCGTTCACTCGAGGTCGAGGTCAGGCAGGGTTCTCCCGCGGATGGTCCTCGTCGAGGTCGAGCGCGACCTCCTCCTCCATCTCCCAGGCGTAGGCGAGCTGGGGCGGGTCGAGGCCGACCACGCGCCACTCCTCGCCGCACTCCGGGCCGACGTAGGTTGCGTCCAGGATGAGGTCGTCGATCTCGATGAGGGCTTCGCAGATGGGGCAGGCGACGGCGATCATACGGCCTCCCAGAGGGTGCGTCCGTACCCGGCCGGACGCCGAGGACCGCGGGAACGCGCGGGGCCGGGAAGCGGCGCCCGCCCGCCAGCAACGGTGCCCCACCGTGCGTGGCGGTGCCCCGTCCCCGTGCGGGGCGCCCTTGGCGTCGTCCGGCGGCCGGAATCGGCACGCCGGACGCGCGAAGGGAGCGTCGGGCTGTCGGGTGCGGCGCGGCCGCGCCCCTCGATCCGCCTCTAGTCGAGCACGGAGCCGAGAGCGGCTGCGTCGGGAAAACTCCGACATGGGCGTCGGCGCAATCCAGGATGGAGCCGTAGGAGCGCCTTCCTACGCTGGGCTTGAAGGCGGGCCTTTGGGGCGCGCCGCGTGCGTGACGCGAGGAGGCCGGAGCCATGTACCAGAAGATCCTGATGCCGACCGACGGGAGCGCGTGCGCCAACCACGCCATCGAACACGGGCTCGACCTGGCCCGGCGCCTCGGCTCCGAGGTGCTGTTCCTGCATGTGCTCGAGAACCCGCTGACGACCGGCTACGCGACGCCGGAGACGCTGCCGTACTCGGCCCAGCTCTACGAGGACCTCAAGTCGGCGGCCCAGGGGGTGCTCGACGAGGCCGCCACCAAGGCGCAGGAGTACGGCGTGCAGGCGGAGACCCGGCTCGTCGAGAACCGCGACCCGGTCCAGGCGATCCACGAGGCGGAGGCGGAGTGCGATGCCGTCATCATGGGCACGCACGGCCGTCGAGGGTTCAACCGCTGGATGTTCGGGTCGGTGGCGGAGGGGGCGCTGCGGCGCTCGAGCAAGCCCTTCCTGCTCATCCGGACGCACGACGAAGAGGAGTGAGCGGGGTGCCTACCGGCGCACCCCGATTCCTGGGGGAGCCCGAGGAGGTGCCTTGATGGCTCAGCACAAGGTACTCGTACCGCTGGACGGCTCGGAGTTCAGCCGCCAGGTGCTGCCCTACCTGCGCTCGCTGCTCGACCCCGACCGGTTCGCCGTGACGCTGCTGCGGGTGGCCTCGGCGCCCGAGGGGCTCACCACCCCACCGCCGCGACCGCTGGCGCTCGACGGCTGGCTGATGGGCCACGGGGAGACCGACAGGGGGCATCCGATCTTCCAGAGTCAGGTCTGGGACGGCCTCAAGACCGAGTTGCGTGACGAGCTCGAGCCCGAGATCCAGCTGCTGTCGCAGGCCGGCTTCCAGGTGACGGCGGTGGTCCGCTTCGGCGATCCGGCCGAGGAGATCATCGAGGTGGCGGAGAACGAGGACGTCTCCCTGGTGGTGATGGCGACCCACGGGCGGAGCGGGCTCGAGCGGCTGGTGATGGGCAGTGTGGCCGAGGCGGTCCTGCGTCGCCTGCACATCCCGGTGATGATGGTCCGGCCGCAACCCACTGTGGTCGGGGAGAACGTTCCTGCCGAGGCGCACCCCGCGGGCTGAGGCCGCCTATGATGGTGGCATGGTCCGGCGGGTGCTCCCCATGGTCGAGGTGACCGATACGCTCGATGAAGCCGGGCGCCGCACCCGCGAGTTGGAGACCTTGCACGTCCTCGCGGAGGCGGTCGCCGAAGCGGTGCAGGCGGCGGAGGTGCTGGAACGTTCCTTGACCGCACTGCTGGAGATGGGCTGGTTCACCTGTGGTGAGGCGCTGTTGCGCCCTGCGCCCGGTGAGCCGCTGAGGACCGTCACGGTGGGGTTGTGCCCCTTCGACCCGTTGCGCGCCTGCCCCAAGCGGCCCGACCTGGTCGTCCAGGGGGATCGTGCCCTGGCTGCCGGCGAGGTCGCCCGTGCGGGCGAATGGCTGCTCGTGCCCGTCGATGACGTCGCGTTGCTCGCGCTCTCGGGTGGCGAGAGCGTGTCGCAGGGGTTCCTGGGCGCGGTGATCGATGTCGTCCGCGCCTCGCTCAAGCACGCGCACCTCAATCAGAGGCTGGCGGAGAAGGAGCAGCAGCGCTCGCGCCTGCTGCAGGCGTTCCTGACGGCACAGGAGGAGGAGCGGGGGCGTATCTCCAGGGACCTGCACGACCAGATCGGGCAGGCCCTCACGGCCGTGCTGCTCGGCCTCGACCAGAACATCGATCATCCCGACTCGAAGAGCCTGCAGCGGCTCAAGGAGCTCACCTCGGTGACGCTCTCCGACGTGCGGCGCATCGCCCTCGACCTGCGGCCCTCGGTGCTCGACGAGCTGGGGCTGGAAGCGGGGATCCGGCGCTACGCCCGCGACATCCACGAGCGCTACGGGCTCGACGTGAGCGTGCTCGTCAATCTGCCGGCGCGCTTGCAGCACCAGGAGGAGATCGTGCTCTACCGGGTCGTCCAGGAAGGGCTCACCAACATCGTCCGTCACGCCACGGCCCGGCAGGGCTCCGTGGTGGTGACCTCCTACAACAGCTACGTGCAGTGCGTGGTCGAGGACGACGGCGTGGGCTTCGACCCGGAGGCGCTGCTGCCGGGTGAACAGGTGGGGCTGATGGGCATGCGCGAGCGGCTCGAGGTGCTCGGCGGGAGCCTCCGGATCGAGAGCGAGCCCGGGCAGGGCACCGCGCTGTACGCGCGCCTGCCGGTGCGTTGAGGCGCGCGTGAGCACACGGCAACCCATCCGGCTGTTCATCGTCGACGACCATGCGATCGTGCGGGCCGGCGTGCGCATGCTGCTCAACGCCCAGGACTCGCTGCTGGTGGTGGGGGAGGCCGAGAGTGCCGAGGAGGCGCTGGAAGCGCTGCCCGAGGTGGAGGCGGACGTGGTGTTGCTCGACCTGTCGCTACCCGGCATGAACGGCATCGAGGCGGTGCGCGCGCTCAGGCGGCGCCTGCCGGAGACGCGCTTCATCGCGCTGTCCATGCACGAGGACCCGGAGTACGTCCAGGGCTTCCTGGAGGCCGGCGGATCGGGTTACGTGCCCAAGAGCTCGCTCGAGATGCAGCTCGTCGACGCCATCCTGGCGGTCTCACGCGGCGAGTACTACGCCCCGGCGCGGCTGCTGGCCGAGCTCGCGCGTGAGATGGCCACGGGGGATCCGTACCGCAACGCCCGCCTCACCCAGCGTGAGCACGAGGTGGTCCGGCACATCGCCCACGGCAGCACCTACAAGGAGATCGCCGAGGCCCTGGGGATCAGCGAGAAGACGGTCGCCACCTACCGCGAGCGAGCCAGCGAGAAGCTGGGCGTCAAGACGCGCGCGGAGCTGGTGCGCTGGGCCCTGGAGCACAACCTCCTCGACTAGTGCCCCCGATCGGGGCGTCCACCGATCGCACCCGTGCGCGGGGGGAGGCCGGGCTACGACGTGTCCCGGAGCGGTCGCTCGATGGGGCGATCGAGGTCGCCGGACCGAGCCCGCGCGGACGCGGGACGGTGGGGCGTGAGCGGGCCCCTCGTCAGGTGCCGGGAGGGCGGTAGCTTCCCCGCTTCTCGACGACCTGGTCGACCTCCTCCGGCGTCATGAGCACCGTGGTGGTAGCCTTGACCCGGCCCGAAGCGTTCACCGTGCGCACGACGGCCGCGGCGCTGGCAGCGTCGGGGAAGTCCCCGATGATGTACGCGTCGGTATCGCCGAATGCGAAGTGGAACGAATCGACCCGACCCCCCATGGACTCCGCGAAGCGCTCGGCTTCTTGGCGCCGCCTCGTGCCGCCTTCCGCCGGGGTCGGGTTGGCCGTCGCCATCCTCGGGGCGCGATGGCTGAAGGCTCGTTCACGGACCGCTGCCACGATTCTCACGAAGCGCTCAACCTTCAATTAGGGCTTGGGACTATCCTTCTGTCGGTGGCTGCCAACGAGCGTGGCAACCTCTCTTCATACCCCTCCTAAGGTGTGGATGGCGGACGATTCCGTCCCGGGCCCCCGCGAAAGCGGGGGCCCTCCACCTGGGCCCCCCGGAACTCCGGAGCACGACCCGCAGGAC
>JARRMM010000053.1:0-14319 GCA_037386005.1 Deinococcales bacterium
GTTGTCGCCGCCCGCGGCTCAGGTCGATGCGGTCCTCGACGTCACGGAGCTCCGCAAGCGCTTCCCGCTGCGGCGTTCGCTGGCCGAGCTGCTCACGGGTGCCCCCCAGCGGGCCGTCCGGGCCGTCGAGGACATCAGCCTGACGGTCCGGCGTGGCCGGACCCTGGGGCTGGTGGGGGAGAGCGGCAGCGGCAAGAGCACCACGGCCCGGGCCATCGTGGGCCTCGATCCCGCCTCCGCCGGGACCATCCGCCTCGGCGGGGAGGAGGTGGCGCGCGTTCTCGAGCGACGGTCGCCGGCCGCCATCCGCAGGTTGCAGATGGTGTTCCAGAGCTCGGATGAGGCGCTGAACCCGTACCGCACGGTGGGGGCCGCGCTGCGCCGCCCCTTCCGGCGGCTGGCCGGGCTCTCCCGGCCGGAGGCTGCCGAGCGCGTCACGCGTTTGCTCCAGGACGTCCAGCTCACCGCCGACTACGCCCTGCGGCGTCCCTCGGAGCTGTCGGGGGGCGAGAAGCAACGGGTGGCGATCGCGAGGGCGTTCGCGGCGGAGCCCGAGGTGTTGGTCTTCGACGAGTCGGTGTCCGGCCTGGACGTGTCCGTGCAGGCCGCCATCCTCAACCTGGTCAGCTCCCTGCAGGAGGAGCGCGGCACGGGCTACCTGTTCATCTCGCACGACCTGGCCGTGGTCAGCTTCCTCGCCGACTACGTGGCCGTGGTGTACCTCGGCCGGGTGATGGAGTCGGGGCCGGCCGACCGCGTTCTCAGGCCCCCCTACCACCCCTACACGGAGGCGCTGTTGTCGGCGATCCCGCTCTTGGACCCGGGCGCGGAGCGCGCGCACGTTCGCCTCGAGGGTGAGGTGCCGAGCCCGGTCGACATGCCGACGGGCTGCCCCTTCCACACGCGCTGCCCGCGGGTCCTCGGCGAGGTCTGTCGCACCGAGCCGCCGCCGTGGCGGGCGGCGGGGGACGATCACGGCATCTACTGCCACATCCCGCTCGAGGAGCTGGCCTCGGTTCAGGTGCCCGCGTTCCGTTTCGGGCCGCGCGACGGGGATCGGCAGGACGGTGAGCGTGGGTAGGTTCCTGCTACGCCGCCTCGGCTTCCTGTTGCTCACCATGCTGTTCACGTCGCTGCTGATCTTCCTGATCACGCAGGCGTTGCCCGGCGACGTGGCGCGCATCCTGCTGGGGCGTGAGGCGAGCCAGCAGGCACTGGACCAGCTCCGTGCCCAGCTCGGTCTCGACCGGCCGTTACCGGTGCAGTACCTGAGCTGGCTGGCCGACTTCGTCAAGGGGAATTGGGGGACGTCGTTCAGTACGGGGCAGCCGGTGCGAGACCTGGTGCTGACCCGGCTCGGCAACTCGCTGCAGCTCGCCGGGCTGACGCTCGTCATCGCGGTCCCGACGGCGGTCGCCCTGGGCGTGATAGCGGCCCTCTACGAGGAGAGCTGGATCGACACGCTCATCAGCCTGGTCAGCCTGTCGGTGGTGGGGCTGCCGGAGTTCATCACGGGCCTGGTGCTCATCCAGGTGTTCAGCTTCCGGCTCGGCTGGCTACCCGCGAACTCGTCGATCGCGCCGGGCACCGGCTTCTTCGCCGCGCTGCCGTCGCTGGTGCTGCCGGCGTTGACGGCCACGCTGGTGCTGCTGGCCTACGTCGCCCGTCTGACCCGCGCCAGCATGCTGGTGGAGCTCGGACGGCCCTACGTACGCACCGCCGTGCTCAAGGGCGTGCGCTGGCGGCGGGTGGTGATCGCGCACGTGCTACGCAACGCCCTGCTGCCGACGATCACGGTGGTCGCCATCAGCTTCGGTTGGCTGATCAGCGGCCTGATCGTGGTGGAGAACGTCTTCAACTACCCTGGCCTGGGCCGGTTGCTGACCTTCGCCATCGCGCGTCGTGACATCCCGCTGATCCAGGCGGTAGCGCTCGTGGCGGTGCTCGGCTTCGCGCTGGCCAATCTGTTGGCGGATATCTTATATGCCGCCTTCAACCCTCGCATTACCCTGCGTTGACGGGCGCTCCTCGCGCCCCGGAGGTGGCGCGTGCGACGGTCCTTGCTACTCCTGCTCTTCGTGATCCCGGTGGTGCTGACGGCCTGTGCTCCGGGAACGGCCCCGAGGGTGCTGGCCCCCACCTTCACCGTCCTCACCGACGGGACGGGGTTCCAGTACGTCGACCCGCCCGGAGTCGGTGACGGAGCCGCGGTGTTCGACGTCCACCTGCGCGCCACCAACCCCAACCCGGGTGGCATCACCCTGACCTCGCTCGACGGCGACTTCTACCTCGGTGGCCACCGCGCAGCGGCCACCACCTTCCGCAAGGGCATCGATCTGCCGGCCCGGGGGAGCAGCGACCTCACCCTGGAGGTGCGGGTTCCGCTCACGCAGGCTCCCGCGCTGGTGCAGACGCTCGCAGGACTCGTCGGTGGCGCCTCGACCAGCTACCGCGTCGACGCTACCGTCGGCGTACGGATCCTCGGCACGACCCAGCGCTTCCCGACGGTGACACTCGCGCGCGGGACGGCGCGCTGGTCGCTGAGCTGGTACGCCCCCGAGATCCGGCTCGCAGACTCGGGCACGACGCTGCGTGTCGATGGTCTGACCCACGCGGTCCTCGAGCTCCCCGCCACCCTGCACAACCCGGCCCGCCTCGGCTACGTCGTGGAGGCGCCCACCGTGCAGCTCGCCCTGAACGGGGTCCACGTCGCCACGCTGCGCTTGAGCCGCATCGCGGCACCCGCCGGCGAGACGGTGCCGGTGACCTTGAGCTTCAGCTTCAACCCGTTGCAGCTCGGGCCTGCCATCGCCTCGCAGGTGACCGCCGTGGCGGGCGGCGTCGGCAACCTGAGCTTCCGGGTGTCGGGCCCCTTGAGCCTGCAGGCCCCGGGGATCGCCAGCCACAGCTACGGCGCCACGGCCCTTCTGAGCGGCACCGTTCGCTGACCGGCGTCGCAGGCGAAGGCCTGTCCTAGTCGGCGCTGAGCCGGCTCCGCCTCGCCAGTCGGGCCAGCGCCGCCGGCATCCACCAGTTCCAGCGGCCCGCCAGCGTCATCACCGCTGGGACCAGCGCCATGCGGACCAGGGTGGCGTCGAGAAGCACCGCGACCGATAGGCCGAGCCCGAGGGTGCGGACCAGCACCACGTGGCTGAACAGGAAGAGGGCGAAGACGGTGATCATGACCGCCGCTGCGCTGGTGATCACGCCGCCGGTGGCGGAGAGGGCGGTGGCGACCGCTTCGCGATCGGTCTCGCCGCGCTCGTGGAGCTCCAGCATGCGCGCTACCAGGAAGACCTCGTAGTCCATGCTGAGGCCGAACACGATGGCGAAGATGAACAGCGGCGCGCTGGTGTCGATGTAACCGAGGACGGGGCCACCCCCGAAGAGTGCGGTCAGCACACCGTGCTGGAACACCAGGGTGATGGCGCCGTAGGCAGCGGCCACGGTGAGGGTGTTGAGGATGATCGCCTTGATGGGGATCAGCAGCGAGCGGAAGGCCAGGCCGAGGACGATCACGGTGGCCAGATACACGAGCAGCACCGCCCATGGGAAGCTGCGGTAGAGCACCGCCGCCCACTCGGCCTCCTGGACGTAACCGCCCCCCACCTTGACGCTCAGGCCGAGCGCCCGGGCCCGGCTCTCGATCTCGTGGAGCAGCGAGCCCCCTTCGGCGGGGGTGAGGATCCCCTTGGGGAAGACCCGCACCAGGGTGTAACGCCCCGCCTCGCCGATGGTGGCGCGGGCCAGCGGTGCGATCTCGCTCTTCAGGGCGATCTGGGGGGACGCGTAGTACTGGTAGAGGAACAGCCTCGGCACGCTGCTGACGGCCATCGGACTGGTGATGGCCTCGACGCGCGGCAGGGAGGTCAGGCTGCGGTCGAGCTCCGAGATCTTGCGGACGTTGTCCGGCCGGTAGAAGCCCGGGGGACCGAAGTCCACCAGGACGTCGAAGGAGTTGAGGAGCCCCTCGAGCCCCAGGTTCTCCAGCGCCGTCACGGTCTTGTTGGCCTCGGTCGCCTTGGACAGCCCCCGGGGACCGGGGTCGGCCACCTGCATGCCGAGCGCCGGCAACCCCGCCGCGACCAGCACGACGCCGCCCAGGAGCGCCCATAACAGGGGCCGTCGCATGATCTCGTTGGCGCGGGCGCGCCAGAAGCTGCGGCTGCGCAGCCCCGGCTCCCGACGCGTCACCTTGAGCCAGTTGACCCGGTGGCCGAGCAGCGCCAGCGTGGCCGGCAGCGCGGTGACCGACACCGAGACGCTGATCACCAGCACGATGATCGTCCCCACGCCGATGGAACGGATGAAGGTAAGGGGCGGCACGAGCAGGCCGGAGAGGGCCATCACCACCGTGAGGCCGCTGAAGGCGACCGCCTTGCCGGCGGTGCGGGCCGTCCGCTCCGCGGCTTCGCGGGGATCGAACGTGTGGCGCAGCTCCTCCCGGAAGCGGTTCACCATCAAGAGCGCGTAGTCGATGCCGGTGGCCAGCCCCAGCATCGTGACCACCGTCTGCGTGAACACCGCGAACTCGACGATCTGGCCCATGGCGTACAGCGCCGCCAGCGACACGGTGATGGAGGCCAGGGCCACCAGCAACGGCAGGGCCGAGGCGACGATCGCGCCGAAGGCGATGACCAGGATCAGGAGCGAGATCGGCAGTCCGAACACCTCGGCCCGACGAGCGTCGTGCTCGCTCACCCGCTCGAGCTCCTGCACCGTCGCGGGCCCGCCGGCCATCGTGAAGCGCAGGCCCTGCTCACCCGCCAGCACCGTGCGGATCTGGTTGGTGATCGCCTTGGCCGTGCCCAGGTCGGGAGCGGCCATGCCCACCAGCGCCACGGTGTAGCTGCGGTCGGACGACACCAGGTCGAGGCCGGTGACGCTGCGGTAGTCGCGCACGGCCGTGACGCCGGGGACCGCCTTGATGCGGTCGATGACACGCGTGAAGGCGCTGTCGAAGGCGGGTTGCCCGACCTTGTCGCCCACGCCGTGAGCCACCAGCACGACGTTGAAGTCGTCGGGCAGGGTGAAGCGTTGCCGCAGGATGCTGCGTACCTGCGAGGCGACGCTGTGCGGTGCCGCGCCGGGCTGTGCCGTCAACACCTCGCCGACCCTCGCCGCGAAGGGCAGCGAGAGGCCGGCCAGCAGCAGCCAGCCGGCCAGCACCCAGCGCGGGTAGCGGGCCGTGATGCGTGCGATGCGTCTCATCATGCCGCCGCTCGGGGCCGTGCAGGCCCGTTCACACCCCCACGAAGCGCTCGATGATCGCCCGGGCGTCACTCTCGCGCGTTTCGGTCTCGCCCGAGATGCGGCCGTCGCGCAGGAAGACGATGCGATCGGCGTGCAGGGCGGCGTTGGGGTCGTGCGTGACCATCACCACCGTCCATCCGAAGGTATCGACGCCGTGGCGCAGGAGCTCCAGCACCTCGGCTCCGGTGTGCGTGTCCAGATTGCCGGTGGGCTCGTCGGCCAGCACGACCACCGGCTCGTTGATGAGGGCCCTGGCGAGTGCGACGCGCTGCCGCTGCCCGCCGGAGAGCTGTCGAGGTCGGTGGTCGAGCCGATCGGCGATGCCGAGCTGGTTCGCCAGCTCACGCAGGCGCTCGCCCGCGGCGGCGCTGCGGCCGGCGATCTCCGCCGGCAGCAGCACGTTCTCGCGCGCCGTCAGGTTGGGGATGAGCTCGAAGCTCTGGAACAGGAAGCCGAGCTTGGTGCGGCGCAGCGCCGTGAGCGCGTCATCGTCGAGGTCGGCGGTCGGTCGCCCGACCACCTCCACCCCACCCGCGTCGGGCACGTCGAGCAACCCGAGCAGGTGCAGCAGCGTGCTCTTCCCGCTGCCGCTCGGCCCCATCACCGCCAGGAACTCGCCGGCGCGGACCGCGAGGTCCACCTCCTTGAGCGCCTCGATGGTCAGCTCGCCCAGCCGGTAGCTCTTGCTGAGCTTGCTGGCTCGCAGCACGGGAACGTCGGTCATCGGCATGGTCATTCCACGAACCCCAGGGCCCGGGTGGGCGAGAGTTGGGCCGCCCTGCGCGCCGGCAGGAGCGAGGCCAGCAGGCCGACCAGGGGCGAGGCCAGCAGGGCGATCCCCACCAGCGTCCAGTCGATCGCCGGTGTCAGCAGGAAGCCGGTCAGCGCGCTCGCGCCCGAGCTGATGACACGGGCCAGCAGGAGGCCGAACGCGACGCCGAGCACGGCGCCCACCAAAGTCACCACCATACCCTCTGCGGCGATGAGACGCCTGACCCCGCCTCGCGTCATGCCGACCGTGCGCAGCACAGCGATCTCGTGGCTGCGGCTGACCAGGTTCATGCCGAGGGTGTTGGCCACACCCAGCGCCGCGACCAGCACCGCGATGAGCAGCAGCGTGTTGGTCGTCACGAAGGAGCGCTGTGTCAAGCGCAGGATGTAGTGCCGGTAGTCGGCGTTCAGCGTCACGTCGAGGTGGAGCTGTGGGAACGCGCTCAGCAGCTCCTGGCGCACCTGCTGCGGGTCCGCCCCGGGCTTGTCGGCGATCACGAAGAGGTCGGGCGAGCCGCCGCCGAACAGGCCGACGTCCTTCATGCTGCCCACCACCGTCTCGCCGCCGCCGGTGAAGTCGACCACGACCCCGGCGACGAGGAAGTCGCGGAAACCGTTCACGGTGCGGAGCCGGATGGTGTCCCCCTTCTGGATGCCGTACTTGTCCCGCATGGTGTTGGCGACCAGGACCTCACCGCCCTTCGAGAGCGCCTGATAGCCCTCGCGGTTGTTGCCCTGCCCCTGGATGTACTGGAACCGCCCGAAGCCTCCGTCCGGGTTGAAGCGCTGCGCGTCGACGAGGATGAGGGCGATGGAGCGGCCGCGGCCGTCGCTGTTCTTGGGTTCGAAACGCACCACCCGGATCCCGACGCCACTGGCGACCTGGACGCCCGGGAGCTGCTGCGCCTTCGTCTCGAAGTCTGCCGGGAAGCTCACCGGCGAGGTCACGAACAGATCCCCCACGACGGTGGTGTCCACCCACGACGCGATCGCCTGGTTGATGCCGTTGACCATCGACCCCACGCCGATGATCAGCCCGGTGCCGACGGCGACCGTTCCGATCGCCACGCCGTTACGGGCGGCGTTGCGGAGCGCGAAGTTGGCGCCCAGGCGCCCCGCCGCTCCGTACAGGCGTGTCAGCAGCGGCGTGAACAGCGCCAGCGCCGGCCGTAGCAGCGTTGGCGTGGCCAGCGCCACGCCGACGAAGAACACGGCCATGGCCGTGCCGCTGGCAGCGAGTGCCAGGTACCCCGACCACGGCAGCACGCTGAGCGCCACGCCGAGCGTCAGGAGCGCCCAGCCGAGCACCGCCGCCCGCGGCGGCGCGACCTCCTCGGCGCTGCGCGTCGCCGCGAGTGGCGGCGTGCGCGAGGCGGTGCGGGCGGGGAGCACCCCGGCCGCCAGCGATACCAGCACGCCCACCCCCGAGGCGACGGCGACGCTCCGCACCGGGATCACCAGCGTGCGGAAGTCGAAGCCGAGGCTGACGGCGTTCAGGCGCGTGATGAGGTAGGCGAGCGCCACGCCGAGCAGCAGGCCCGCGAGGACGCCGAGCACGCTGAGCCCCGCGGCCTCGTACAGCGCCAGCCGTTGGACGTCACCGCGCGTCAGGCAGATGGTGCGCAGCAGCGCGTACTCGCGCGTGCGCTCGACGACGGAGGCCATGAAGGTGTTGTAGGCCATGAATCCGCCGAGGGCCAGCAGCGTCACCGCCAGGACCGAGAGGCCGGACTGCAGGGTGTCGACGATGCCGGATGCGACGTTGCCCGACACGGCGGGGTAGGTGACGGTGAGGTCCTGCGAGAGCGAGGGTAGCCTGGCCTCGATGCGCGTGCGGACGTCCTCGACCGGCACCGACGGATCGACCACGACCTCGATGTGGGACGCGCGCCCTTCGAGATGGAGGATCGTACGCAGGTCCTGGATGTCGATGATGCCGACCCGCCCGCCGTTGGTGCTGGCGAGACCGTAGCGGTCATCGAGGAGCCCGGTGACGTGCAACGGGACGTCCCCGAAGCGGGTGGCGAAGCGCACGGTGTCGCCCACCGCGATCCCGCGTTCGTTGGCGAAGCCCTGCGCGATAACCACGCCGTCGGAGCCCGGCGTGGGGAACGCCCCCTTCGCCAACCGGGCTGGCAGCTCGGAAGGCGCGCTGGTCACGCGGCCACTGAGCTGGAAGCCGGTGTCCACGCCCGGGATGATCGATCGCTTGAAGTCCTGGATGGCGCGCACCGGCTCGGCCCGGGTGTTGAGCACCGGGTACGCCGCCTGCACGCCGGAGATGGAGAGCACCAGGTCGAGTGCCGGCTTGTCCTCGAACACGGAGCGCCCGCTGGCGCCGGGGGTGACCAACAGATCGGCCTTGCCCGCCGCCGCCTGCAGCGCGCCCCGTACGTTCGCCTCGACGTTGGCGCCGACCGAGAGGGTGGTGAGGACGGCGGCGATGCCGATCCCCACGCCGAGCACGGTAGCGAGGCTGCGCCACGGGTGGCGGAGCAGGTTGAGTAGGGCCAAACGACGCAGCGCCGTCACGATGTCCAGTCTACAGGCGCGCCGGTGTCGCAATCGGGACGCTCCACGCTGTTCGGGGTCGTCACCGGGCCCGGGCCGGACGGGGGCGTCAACCGATCTGGTCGATCGGAAGCAGCCCCAGGTACCAGGCGATACGCCGTGCGTTGATCGGCGACAGCAGCGACGTCAGCGTCGCACCGGCGAAGCAGGGGTAGATCCGTTGCAGGATGCTCGGCTCGACGTGCCGCTCCGGCAGGGAGGCGAGCATCCGCTCGGCGTCCCGCAGCGCTCGCGGCCACGCCTGCGGGTATCCCGCGGCGAGCAGATGAACGAAGCCGGTCAGGTAGCGACCGATCAGCATCTCCGAGCGCCGCCAACCACGGTAGTACCGCTTGATGGTGACGATGTCGTTCCTCAGGGGCAAGAAGGCCGAGTCGAAGCTGATGCGATGGGTGCGCCCGGCCCACAGGTGGTACACGGGTGCCGTGGCGAGGAAGTCGGCCTCCCAGCCCGCATGCAGGTACTCGATGAGGGCGGCAGGCTCGGTCTGGTACTGGGCGTAGCCGGGAGGGCTGAGGGGGATCGCCAGAGCGGCTTCCCGCCGTACCGCGACCGCCCCTGCGAGGAATCCAGGCGTCGGACCGTAGTCGGCCCCTGCGGGCAGGTCGGGGAGGAACGAGGTCAACATCGGGCGCTCCGTGGCCGGGTCGAGGAAGGGCAGCGCAGCCATGCCCAACGCCTCACCGCGCCGCCGGAAGTGCTCGACCACGCGGGTCAGCGTCTCGGGCGCCGGGTAGGCATCGTCGTCCAGCTGCAGGATCAGCCATCCGCGCGCCATCTCGACGGCATCGGCGAGCGCGTCGAAACGCCTGGGGACCTCGTTGCGCAGCACCCGCACGCCGGGGCCGGCCTCGCACAGCATGGCGGCGGTCCCGTCGGTGGAAGCGTCATCGATGACGATGACCTCCCGCGCCGGCCCGGGGAGGTTGCGCAGCCGCGTCAGAAGGGCGGCGACCAGGTCGCGACGCTCGTGCGTCGGGACGATCACGCTGATCTCGACGTCCCCCAAGGTACGGCCATGATAGGTGCGGGCCGCCGATGGCTCCCCGCCCTCGTCACCGTGTACTCCGGCGTGGTTCTGCGTAGCGAGGCGTGCGGCAGGCCCATGTCCGGCGAGGTGCCGCTGCTGGCGCGGTTGGGAGCTGCCGTCCATGAGCGTCAGCGACCCGTGGCGCCCGGTCCGCTGCGGCGGTCGTGCGGCTCCAGGGAGCGGCTCGCCAGCAGGTACCCCCCGAGCATCGGTCCGATCAGGAAGGTGGAGTAGTAGGTGAGGACCCGCCAGACCAGGACGATCGCCGGCACGGCCGCGCCGCCGCCCCTGGCGAGCAGCAGGCTCGAGATGCCGAGCTCGAAGAAGCCGCTGCCGCCGGGCGTCGGCACGAACGAGGCCATCACGTTGATGACGGTCAACGCGGCGGCGATCGTCCAGAACGAGATGTCCACCGACAGCCCGAGGGCCAGCAGGTACAGGATCGCGTAGAAGCTCAGCGCGGCCAGCAGGCTGTAGAGCTGGACCCGGAGGTGGAACCGCAGGGGAGCGCGAGCGAAGAACCGATTGGCCTCCACCATCACGTCGACGAAGCGAAGCCCGCTCGCCCGCCAGCGTGCCAGCGGCCCACGCAGGACCCAGCGGGCCAGAGGCGTGAGCCACGCGAGCCGGAACTGGACCAGGTAGGCGACCAGACCCGCGATGACCAACGCCGTCAGTCCGAGGCCCAGCCACAACGGGGTGCGAGGGTAGAGGTGCGTCGCGTACAGGATCGCCAGGGCGATGGGCGTCGCCCAGGCGTGGAACGTCGCGTCGGCTCCGAACACCGCCGCGCCCACCGCCCAGGCGCGCCCCCCGCTCTGGCCGTGGTGCTGTAGCGTGATGGCGATCGCGGGCAGGTTGCCGCTCCCGCCCGGGGTGACCGTGGCGCCGAACATGCCGAGCAGGTGCGCCCGAACCGCGTGGTGGAGCTTGAGATCGAAGCCCAGGCGGCGGCACAGGAGCTGCAGGCGCAGGCCCGCGAACAGGAAGCCGCCCGCCATGGCGAGGAGCGCCCCCGCAACGGCGACCGCCGGCAGGTCCCTCACCGCGAGCAGGTCGGAGACCGAGCCGACGCGCAGGATCACCCAGGTCAGCCCGGCCGCGGAGAACAGGAGCGACACCACGAGCGGCCGCCAGATGACCCTCATAGCGTGCACTCGGGACGGCGAACGGGGACGGCGCGGCTCTCCACGAGGCTCCTCACGGACGTTCGCGTCGTGCGGGCCGGCAGGACCGCGATCGCGACCGGGAGGCGTCCTCGGTCGGCCCGACCGACGCGGCGCAGGGCGCCTCCAGTGTACAGGCGGCTTGCCGTAGGCCGCAGCAGCGCCTGCCGTACAGGCGCACGCGGCTTCTCACGCAGGGAGCGGTAGAATTCCACGATATGCGGATCGCCTATGTCACCGACGAGGCGTACCCCGGCTTCGGAGGCCAGGCCACCGCGACCGAGGCGCACGTGCGCGCGCTGGTCGGCCTGGGGCACCGGATCCGGGTAGCGGTGGGGCGCCAACGGGAGCAGACCGCTGCGCCCGACGGCGTGGAGGTCGTACGCCTGCCGGTGGTGCCGCTGGGCTCCCTGTCCCACATCGCGTTGCCGCGACGTGACGTGCTCGGGCCGCTGCTGGACTGGGCGGAGCTGGTGCACATCAACCTGCCGGGGCCGCTGGCGTCCGCCACCATGCGGATGGCCCGCAAGCGCGGGTTGCCGGTGGTGATGGGGCTCCATATCCAGGAACAGAACACCTCGGCCCACCTTCTGGGGCCGCTGCGCCCGGCGCTGGAGGGCCTGCTGCACCGCTTCTACCGGGGCCTGTTCGGGGAGGCGGACTGCGTCGTCGCCCCCACGCGGTTCGCCGCGCGGTTGGCGCACGCCTACGGTCCGCCCCGCGTGGAGGTGGTGTCCAACGGGCTCGAGCCCTTCGTGGAGGACTCCGCGTTCGCCGACGAGGCCGATGCTCTGCGCGCCGAGCTGCTGGCAGGCCGCGACGAGGTCGTGCTCGCCTACGTCGGCCGTCTCTACCCCGAGAAGCACCCCGAGGAGCTCATCTCCCTGCTCGCCGCCGCCCGCGCGCGGGGTGTCCGGGCGGCCCTGGCGGTGGCCGGCCGCGGGCCGCTGGCGGCGCGGTTGCCGGAGCTGGCGCAGCGTGCGGGCGTTGCCGAGCACGTGCACATGCTGGGCTTCGTGGACGAGCGGCGCAAGCGCGCCCTGCTTCGGGCGACCGACGTCTTCCTGATGCCGTCGGAGGTCGAGCTGCAGAGCATCGCCACGCTCGAGGCCATGAGCGCGGGCTGCGCGGTCCTCACGGCGGCCCACCGCACCAGCGCGGTGCCCGAGCTGGTGGCCGAGTGCGGCGCAGGCGTCGCCTACCCGCCCGGCGACCCCGAGGAGGGTGCCGAGGCGTTGCGGGCGATGCTGGCGGATCCCGAGCGCCTGGCCGGGTATCGCCACGCCGCGCGCGCTTCGGCGGGCACCTTCGAGCTGCCGGCCATCGGCCGGAGGCTCGAGACCCTCTACATGGAGCTCCTGGAGGACGCACGGGGGCCGCAGTCCCAGCCCGAGGGGCGGCCCGCCCCGGTCGAGGTCAGGCCCCGGCGTTAGGCGGGGGTGTCCCCGTGCCGCCGTCGGGTTCCTGCACCCGCCGCGTCACCAGGTAGCCGCCGAGCAGCGGTCCCAACAGGAAGATCGAGTAGAAGGTCACCAGCCGCCACAGCAGCACCACGCCCGGCACGGCGGAGCCGCCGCCACGCGCGATGAGCACGTAGGAGATGCCGAGCTCGAAGAACCCGCTGCCGCCGGGGGTGGGCACGAAGGTGGACATCACCACCACCACCATCTGGGCCGCCTCGATGGCCGGCAGGGAGACCACCACGCCGAGGCCCCGGGCGAGGAAGAACAGGATGGAGAAGAAGCTGATCCACGACAGCGCGGTGACGCCCTGCAGAGTCAGGTGGAAGCCGAGCGGCGCGTTCCGGAACAGCCGGTTCGACTCCAGCGTGGTCTCCACGAAGCGTAGGCCGCGGCGGCGCCAGCGGATCAGGGGGCCACGCAGGATCCAGCGCGCCAGCGGCTCGAGCCACGGCAGCCGGAACTGCACCAGGTAGGCCACGGCCGCCGACAGCACCACGGTGAGCGCTCCCAGCGCCAGCCACCCCGGCGTGTGCGGGTAGAGCCCGAGTGCGTAGAGCAGCCCCAGCGCGATGGGCAGCCCCCAGGTGTGGAACAGCGCGTCGGCGCCGAACACCGCCACCCCCACGGCCCAGGCGACGCCCGGAGGCAGCCGTTGCCCCTGCAACGCGAGGGCCAGGGCCGGGGTGGACCCGCTGCCGCCCGGTGTGACGGTGGCGCTGAACATCCCGAGGATGTGGGCACGCAGGGCGTGGAACAGCGGCAGCCGGAAACCGAGCCGGCGGCACATGTAGATCAGGCGCAAGGCGGCCATGGTGAAGGCGCCCAGCAGCCCACCGAGGGCGGCCAGGCCGTAGCTCCACGGCAGATCGCGGATGATGCTGAGGTCCTGGACACGGCCGACGCGGAACACGACCCACGCTAGCCCCAGCGCGCTGAGCACCATGGAGACGACCAGCGAGCGCAGGACCATCCTGTTCAAGGAGCCTCCAGCAGGGTCGCCAGGTGGTCGGCGATGGCAGGCGTACCGGGTGCGAGCGCCAGCGCCCGGACCCGTTCCTGCCAGTGGAGCAAAGGCGTCCGATCGTGGCACAGCGGGGCCAGCAGCGCCACCACGTCGCGGGGGCGCGGTACGAAGCCGCCGATACCGTGGCGGCGGCAGAAGTCGAGGTTGCGCTTCTCGTTGGGGGCCACGTAGCTGGTGTGGAACACCGGCCGGCCCAGGGCCAGCGCCTCGAAGGTGGACGCGGCGCCCGCCTTGGCCAGCACCAGATCGCTGGCGGCGATCCAGTCGGGCATGGCGCTCGTGAACCCTTCGGCGCGAAGGCGGGTGCGTCCGCCGCGGGCGAGGTGCTCCTCGGCCAGCGCCTGGAGGCGGCGCTGGAGCGCCTCGTTGCGCCCCGCGATGACGACGTACTGCAGGTCGAGGTCGGCCTCGAGGACGGCCGCAGCGATGCGTTCGACGTTCGCCGCGATGCCCTCGCCTCCGGGCGTGTGCAGCACCGTCAGCCGCCCGGCCTCGAGCCCCAGCCGCTCACGTGCCGACGTGGCGTCGCGATCGGCTTCGACGAACGCCAGGCTGAGCGGATACCCGAAGATCCGGATCCGACGCGCGGGAACGCCCTTGGCCACCAGCAGCGCGCGCGCTTCCTCGCTCGCCACGATCATCTCGTCGACGTCCCGCACGGCCCAGAGCGCGTGGCCGTCGAAGGGGTCGGTATCGAGCCCGATCACCGTGGCGGCGAGCTCTCCCCGCCGCTTGGCCGCGGCCGCGGCCTGGAGCGGCATGAAGTGCACCCCCACCACCAGATCGTAGCCTTGCTCGGCGACGAACGCGGCGAGGTGCCGGCGGAAGCCGGCGAGCATCCGACCCTGTACGGCTTGCGTCCAGGACGCGGGGATGAGGTGGTCGGCAGCGTTCTGCAGCGCGAAGGTGATCCGCGGGTGCGCCAGCATCCACTTCCAGCTCTCCTTGTGGCGCCGGTCCAGCTCGTCGTCTCCGACGTGCCGCATGATATCGAGTACGTCCACGTCGAAGCGGCCGGGGTGACGGCGGTGGAGCGCTGCC
>JARRMM010000053.1:14386-32703 GCA_037386005.1 Deinococcales bacterium
GCGGTCGCCTGCTCCCCTCGGAGCTCACGACGCCGCCTCCGACCTCGCTCGGCTCACACGTCCGGTAGGGACTCGAACGTCTTGAGGGCCTGGGCGACGACCTGGTCCATGTTGTAGTAGCGGTAGGTCCCCAGTCGGCCGGCGAAGGTGACGTGCTCGAGCGCGGCGGCCATGGCGCTGTACTCCTCGTAGAGCGCTCGGTTCTCGGGGCGTGGCACGGGGTAGTAGGGGTCGCCCTCCGCCCTCGGGTGCTCGTACACCAGGACCGACTTGGCGTGGCGTTGCCCCGTCAGGTGCTTCATCTCGGTGCGACGGGTGTAGGCGTAGTCGTTCGGGTAGTTGACCGTGCCGGTCTCCTGCACGCGCTCCTCGTCGTGCGTGACGAACTCGAACTCGAGCGAGCGGTAGGGCAGGGGACCCAGGCTCCGCTCGAAGTAGCCGTCGATGGGGCCGGTGTAGATGAGGTGCTTGTGCGGCACCAGGTCGGCGACTTCGCGGTAGTCGGTGTTGAGCATCACCTTGATGTTGGGGTGCCGCAGCATGCGGCGGAACATCGCCGTGTAGCCGTGCACGGGCATCGCCTGGTAGACGTCCGTGAAGTAGCGGTCGTCGCGGTTGGTGCGGACCGGGACGCGGGCCGTCACGGTGGCGTCGAGGTCCCGGGGCTCGAGCCCCCACTGCTTACGGGTGTAGCCGCGGAAGAACTTCTCGAACAGCTCGCGGCCGACCCGGGCCACCACCACGTCCTCGGACGTCTCGATGCGCTCCCGCTTCTCGGCGCGGGCGGCGAAGAACGCCTCCAGCTCCGGGCTGGAGAGCTCGAGGTTGTAGAGGGTGTTGATGGTGTCGAGGTTGATCGGGATCGGCACCAGGCGACCATCGACCAGCGCGCGCACCCGGTGCTGGTAGGGGCGCCAGGCCGTGAACTGTGACAGGTAGTCGAACACGGTGCGGGCGTTGGTGTGGAAGATGTGCGGTCCGTAGCGGTGCACCAGCACCCCGTTCTCGTCGTACTCGTCGTACGCGTTCCCCGCGATGTGGTCCCGGCGGTCCACCACGAGCACGCGTTGCTTGCGCTGGCTGGCGATCCGCTCGGCGAGGACGGCTCCCGAGAAGCCCGCACCGACGATCAGGAAGTCGAATCCCTCGCTCATGTCGCGCTACCATACCACCGCCGTGCCGCTCGGGCGTTGGCCCCTCTAGGACAGCGCGCGCGACGTCTGCGGACGTCGTTCGGCCCGGCCGCGCTGGCCTCCGGACGGGGCCGCGTCGGTCGGCCGTTGTCAGATCGGGGTCAGCGCGCCCACGGTGCGGCGCAGCCCTTCGCGCCAGGAGGTCAGCGGGTGGTAGCCCAGCTCCTCCACGGCGTGGTGGATGCTGAAGTGCACGTCGTGGGTCATGAGCCCGGCGCGGTAGCGCGTCATCGGGGGTTCGTTTCCGGGGAAGAGGGCGCCCCAGGTGGCCTCGACGCCGCGGGCGAGTGCCTTGGTGGGGGTGCCGGGCAGCCGCAGGCGCGGCGGCCGCTCGCCCAGGAGCCGTGCAAGCTCCGTGAGCAGCTCCCGCCAGGTCGGCATGCCCTCGTCCGCGATGACGTAGGCCCGGTGAGCGGCCTCGGGTCGCTCGATCGCAAGCCGGACGCCGAGCGCAAGGTTCCCTGCGTAGGTCGTGTTGATGACGCTGTCGCCGCTCCCGACCATGGGGAGGAGACCCTGCTCGAGGGCGCGTGCCACCCGACGGAAGTTCGGGTCGCGCGGACCGAAGGGCCACAGCCCGGGGCGCACGATGACGCCTTCGAGGGCCTCGGCTTCCTGCACCAGGTCTTCGGCCATGATCTTGGAGTGGGCGTAGGCGTTGCGCAGGTTGTCCCTGGGGACGATGCGCGGGTCGGCGTCACGGAAGCCGTTGTAGCGGTGGACGGCGACGCTCGAGATGAGCACGAAGCGCCGCGCCCCGGCCCGTGCGGCTTCGTCGAGGAGCTGCCTGGTGCCGAGCACGTTGGTCCGGTAGAAGGCGTCCCACGGGCCCCAGTCGGCCACGCGGGCGGCCGCGTGCACGACGGCATCCACGCCCTCGCAGGCGCCTTCGAGAGCCCCGTCGCGGCTGAGGTCGGCCCGCTGCAACTCGAACGCCCGGGATTCCAGGATGCCGGCGAGGTTGCCGATGTCGCCCCAGGGCGAGACGAGGGCCCGCACCTGGTGGCCTGCGGCCAGCAGGTGTTCGCTGATGTGGCTCCCGAGGAAGCCATGGGCACCGGTGACGAGAACCTTCATGACAGCCGCCGCAGCCCAAGCCTACCAGGTACGGGCCCTGCCGCCAGGGGCGCAGGCTGCGCGGCCCCTCCCGGTCCCCGCGCTCAGCCGTGGAGCAGGAGCCCCTGGTGGTACAGCACGAAGAGGTCGGTGGAGACGCCGATGACGAGGTGGATGATGGTCGAGTAGAGGACCGAGCGGCTGCGCAGCGCCAGCGCCCCGAACAGCAGGCTGGCGGGCAGGGCGGCGATCAACTCGGCCATGGGCTTGCCGAAGTGCACCATGGTGGCGGCGATCGTCTGCACCCAGATGCCCTGCGGTGCGCCCCACGCGTCGGCCACGACGCGTTGCAGGAAGCCCCGGTAGAAGAACTCGAAGGCGATGTAGTAGAGCCCGTAGATGGCGGTCCACGCCAGGATCGTGCCGAGGTTGTGCCCCACCCAGGCGCCTGCCCAGGGGTAGGTGGCCTCGAGCCCCTTGTCGAAGCTGCCCAGGTACATCAGCGGGATGGCGATGACGGCGCCGGCCAATGCCGCCGAGAGACCGAAGCGCGCGTCGCCCACCCGCAAGCCGACGTGCCGCAGGTCGATGCCGAGGACGAGCAGCAGCAACGCAGGCAGCCCCAGGAGGAACACCAGCGACCACGCCACCGTCGTGATGCCGGTGGCCAGGTTGCGCGGCTGGAACTGCATCAGCGCCGGCCCGGGGCTGGCGATGTACCAGAACCCCGCCTGCAGCAGGAGCGCGGCGGTGAGCAGGAACCACAGCCGCGCGTGCTTCCGGTCGAAGAGCTGCGCCAGGTCGGCGAAGACGATGCCGACCGAACGCAGCGGGCTCATAGCGCCTTCTGGACCATGCGGTAGGTCTTGTAGAGCTCTCCGCCTGCCGCCTCGATCCCCCGGTTCATGGCGTCGTTGTCCTCGAGCACCCAGCTGCACTCACCACCGGTGTAACCGATCTCGCGCCCGCGGCGGGCGGTCTCGGCGATCAGCAGGATCTCGAAGCCCTTGTGGCGGTACTCGGGGAGCACGCCGAGGATGGCGAGGCGCCCCTGGTCGATGATCTTCTTGCGGTTGAGCAGGTGGAAGATCCCGGTGGGGAAGAGGCGGCCGTTGAACTTCGCCAGGACCTGGTTGAGGTCGGGGATGGTGATCGAGAGGCCGACGGTCTCCCCCTTGTACTCCAGGAAGAGGGCGAGCTGGGGCTCGATGATCATCTTCAGATCGTTGGCGAGGTAGTCGAACTCGGCGTCGGTGCCGCGAACCTGGCCCCAGTTCTCCTCCCACGCCACCGTGTAGAGGTGCTTGAGCAGGCCGACCTCGCGCTTGAACTGCTTCATGTCGGCGGGGCGGACGGTGACGTCGTAGCGCTTGCGCACGCGGTCGGCCATGCGCTCGAGCCGCCCGGTGGCGCCGTTGCGGATGTCGATGCGCCAGGCGTAGAGGTCCTTGATCTTGCTGTAGCCCGCCGTCTCGGCGTACTGCAAGTACTCGGGCGGGTTCTGGGGCATCATGATGAACGGACGGGTGTCGTAGGCATCGATCTGGAAGCCGGCGCCGTCGTCCATGGTCGGGTTGGCGGGTCCGCGCACCACGGTCCTGCCCAGCGCCCGGGCCTCGGCCTCGACGGCCTCGAACAGCGCCGTGGCCGCCTCGGCGTCGTCCGCCTCGAAGAAGCCGAAGAACACCAGGTTGTCCCCGAACTGCTCGTTGTGAGCATCGTTGTCGACGCAAGCGATGCGGCCGACCACATGTCCGTCGCGCTCCGCCAGGTAGGGCGTGATGCGCCCGTGCTCGAAGAAGGGGTTCTTCTTCGGGTTGAGCTTGTCGAACTCCCCCATGCGCAAGGGTGGCACGAAGGTCGGGTCACCGCGGTACTTGTCGTAGACGTAATCGATGAATCGCCCGAGGTCGCGCTTCGACGCGACCTTCTTGATCTCGACCATGGCTGATCACCCCTTATTCGGATGTCAGATTACACCAAGCCCCTTGCCCACCGTCTCGAATACCGTGAGCAGGCGGTCGAGCTCCTCATCGCTGTGGTTGGCGTTGACGCTGGTACGGATGATCGAATGGCCCGGCGGTACGCCCGGCGGGAGCGCTGGCGTGGTGAACACCCCGGCGTCCCACAGGCCCTTCCAGAAGGCCAGGGCGCGGTCGTCCTCGCCGACGAGGACCGGCACGATGGGCGTCTGCGATCCGAGCGTGTCGAAGCCCAGGCCCTGCATGCCGGTGCGGAAGCGCCGCACGTTGGACCAGAGCCGCTCACGGTGCTCGCTCTCGCTCTCCATGATGTCGAGGGCCGTGAGGGCGGCAGCCATCTGCATCGCGGGCAGGGCCGCCGTGAAGATGAAGGGGCGCGCGTGGTGCTTGACGAACTGCACCACCTTGCGGTCGCCCGCCATGAAGCCGCCGACGCTCGCGAACGACTTCGAGAAGGTCCCGATGATGACGTCGATCTCGTCCTCGAGGCCGAAGTGCTCCCCTGTGCCGCGTCCGCCTGCGCCCAGCACGCCGGAGGCATGGGCGTCGTCGATGAGCAGACGAGCGCCATGGCGGCGCTTCACCTCGACCAGCCCCGGCAGGTCGACGATGTGGCCGCTCATGGAGAACACGCCGTCGGACACGATGACGCGACCGCCCGGCTTGTCGGCGTCGGCCTCGAGCAGCCGCTCGAGGTGGTCGAGGTCGTTGTGGTCGTACTTGCGGAGCGTGGCGAACGACAGCCGCGCGGCGTCGTAGAGCGAGGCGTGGTTCTCCCGGTCGTAGTAGAGGATGTCGTGCCGCCCCGCGAGCGCGCTCACGACGGAGAGGCAGCCCAGGTAGCCGGCGCTGAACGTGAGCGCGGCCTCCTTGTTCAGGAACGATGCCAGCCGCTGCTCCAGCGTCTCGTGCAGCGTGAGGGTGCCGGTGAGGAAGCGAGAGCCGGTGCAGCTCGTGCCGAAATCCTCCAGAGCTGCGCGGGCGGCGGTCTTGAGGCGTTCGTCCTGCGTGAGGCCGAGGTAGTCGTTCGACCCGGTGATGACCATCTCGCGGCCGTTCGCGACGACCGATCCACCGTGTTGCGCGGCGATGGGCTTGAAGTACGGGTGCAGGCCCGAGGCCTCGGCCTGCTCGGCGCGGTCGAACGCGTAGGCCTTGGCGAAAGCGTCCCGGGTGCGGCCCGAGGGCTTCTCGGCTCCGTCTTCGATCACCGGGTTCTGGCGGGTGTCAACGGCCTCTGACAAGACTTCCTCCATCGCGGCGGCGAGCCAATTGCGACACTATAGCACTTCCCCGGCGCAGTCCAGCACGGGGCGGTAGCTCGTCACACCCTACGCAATGCCGCTGCCGTGCGCAAGCGAGGCGTGCGCCCGCCCGGCCGGACGCGCCGCGCGCGAGGCACGCCGGGCTTGCGGGCCGGGACGGCGGCGCAGCACCTCCCGGTTGTGACCCAATCCTCGGAACCGCGTGCAGGGGCCACGGTATACTCGCGCCGTGGTCGTCACAATCCACGTGCCGTGCATGCTAGGAGTGCCGGAAGGATGAGCGCATTGAACCTGACGTCGCCCGGTGCCTTGACGCGTCCAGCCGATGCGTCGGATGCCACCCTGGTCCATCGACTGTACGAGAAGACTCCCAGCTACTTCGACGTCATCTCCATCCCGATCCCGACCCTCGCCGAGGTCAAGACCGATCTCGACACCGCCACGCGTGACGCGCGGCGGCATACGGAGCTGGTCCTCCTGCCGCCCCGGCAGCGAGCGCCCCACGACGAGGCGCTCGAGGACCCGGTGAGCGGCCGCCAGGTGGTGGGCTACCTCGACTACAAGCTCGACTACCCCGATGCCGGCGATGCCACCGTCAACCTGCTGCTCGTCGAGGGCGACCTGCAGGGTCGCGGCATCGGCAGCCGCTGCGTGCGCGACCTGGAGGTGCGCCTCCGGGGCCGGGTGCGTCGCGTGCTCGCCAGCATCTACGGCCAGAACCCCCGTGCTCGGCGGTTCTGGGAGGGGCTCGGCTACGCCTTCGCCATCGACGCGAAGCCGATCCTGGACTGGTACGCCAAGGAGCTCGCCTGAGAGGCGGCGGAGCGCTCGGCTGAGCGGACCCCGTGCGCGCCACGGCAACGGCGCGCGGTGTATCCTTTCCGTCATGAAACACGTCGTCAGCGTTTCGCTCGGCTCGGCCACGCGCGACACCGACCAGACCGTTCGCATCCTGGGGGAGGACGTCCACCTGGAGCGGCGCGGAACGCAGGGCGACTTCGACGCGGCGCGTCGCCTCATCGCGGAGCTCGACGGGCACGTCGACGCCATCGGGCTCGGTGGGATCGATCTGTTCCTGCCGGTGGCGAAGCGGCGTTACTACTTCCGCGACGCGCGGCGCCTCGCCGCGGCGGCGTCGCGGACGCCGGTGGTGTGCGGCGCGGGGCTGAAGAACAGCCTCGAGCGAGCCATGGTGCGGGCGCTGGATGAGCGCGAGCCCTGGCAGGGACGCAAGGTGTTGATGGTGTCGGCGCTCGATCGCTTCGGCATGGCCGAGGAGCTGGCGTCCCACGGGGCGCAGGTGCTCTTCGGTGACTTCATCTTCTCGTTGGGGTTGCCGATCCCGCTCTACCGCCTGGCGACGCTGCATGCCCTCGCCACCGTGCTCCTCCCCGTGTTCGTCCAGCTGCCGTTCCGCTGGCTCTACCCGGTGGGGTCGACCCAGGAGACGGAGGCCACCACCGAGCGCTTCGCCCGTTACTACCACTGGGCCGATGTCATCGCCGGGGACTGGCACTACATCCGGCGTTACGCTCCCGGCGACCTGCAGGGCAAGACGGTACTGACCAACACCACCACCGAGGCGGACGTGACCTTCCTGAAGGGGCGTGGCGTGCGCACCCTGATCACCACCACGCCGCGGTTCGAGGGGCGCAGCGTGGGCACCAACCTGCTCGAGGCCGCCTTCGTGGCGATCGCCGGGGGGACGTCGGAACTTCCTGCGGAGCGTTACCGTACGATGATCGCGGAGGCGCGGCTCGAGCCGACCGTGCTCGACCTCGCGTCCTGAGGACGTCTGGAACGAACGATGGGCAGCGCAGCGCGCCGAGGGGCCGCCGGACCCGGGTGCTACACTGTGCTGCGTCTTGAACTTCCGCGAGCGCGTGCCGCCCTCTTTGCGGTCGGGTGCGCGCCGTGATGCGTCGGAGGCTAGTGCATGATCAGTGTGACGGAGCTGCGCAACGGGACGAAGGTCGCGATGGATGGCGGCCTCTGGGAGTGCCTGGACTACCAGCACCAGAAGATCGGCCGAGGCGGCGCCAAGGTGGTGGGCAAGTTCCGCAGCCTGGAGACCGGCTCGATCGTCGAGCGCACCTTCAACGCCACCGAGAAGCTGCAGGACATCTTCATCGACTATCGGCAGATGCAGTACCTTTTCGCCGACGGTGATCACTTCACGTTCATGGACATGGAGACGTTCGAGCAACCGGTGTTGAGCCGCGAGCAGATCGGCGACGCCGCACGCTTCCTCAAGCCCAACCTGGAGGTCACGGTGGATTACTACCAGGGCAGGCCCCTCAAGGTCACGCTGCCCAACGTGGTCGAGCTCGAGATCACGCAGACCGACCCCGGCGTCCGTGGTGACACCGTCTCGGGAGGCAGCAAGCCCGCCCTGCTCGAGTCTGGCGCGACGGTCAACGTGCCCCTGTTCATCGAGCAGGGTGAAGTCATCCGCGTCGACACGCGCAGCGGCGAGTACCTGGGGCGGGCCTGATGGACGTCAAGGACATCAAGCGACTGCTCGACGCGCTCGCCGCCTCCGAGGTTCGCGAGTTCAGCTACGAGACCGAGGAGTACAAGCTCAACGTCAAGCGGGGACCCGAGCCGGTCGTGACGCAGACGGTGGCCGCCGCACCGCAGCCTGCCCCCCAACCCGCGCCCCCACCGGCGCAGCCCGCGGCTCCCGCTGAGGAGGCGCCGTCCGGTGGGGCTTCCCAGCCGGCGGCCGAAGAGCCGCCGTCCAACTGGGTGGAGGTCAGCGCACCGATCGTCGGCACCTTCTACGCATCGCCTGCGCCCGACGCGCCGGCCTACGTGAAGGTGGGCGACCGCGTCGAACCCGGCGCTGTGCTGTGCATCATCGAGGCCATGAAGCTCATGAACGAGATCGAGGCCGAGACGGCGGGCGTGGTCCGCGAGGTGCTGGTGCGCAACGAGGAGCCCGTCGAGTACGGGCAGGTTCTCTTCCGCATCGAGCCGGCCTGAGGCGCGGGAAGAGCCGCCGTGTTCCGGAAGATCCTCATTGCCAACCGGGGCGAGATCGCCCTTCGCGTTCTCCGTGCCGCGCGCGAGCTCGGTATCCAGACGGTGGTGGTGTACTCGCAGGCGGACGAGAACTCGCTGCCGGTGCTGCTGGCGGACGAGGCCATCTGCATCGGTCCCGCACCGGCGGGAAGCAGCTACCTCAACGTGCGCAACCTGCTGTCGGCTGCGCTGATGACCGGCGCCGAGGCGATCCATCCCGGCTACGGCTTCCTGGCCGAGAACGCGGAGTTCGCCGAGAAGTGCGAGGAGCACAACCTGGTCTTCATCGGCCCGCGGGCCGAGAACATCCAGCGTATCGGGGACAAGGCGGCCGCACGTCGGCTGGCCGAGGAGGCCGGGGTGCCCATCACGCCCGGCTCCGCGCCGCTGGAGGACCTCGACGCCGCGCGGGCGTTCGCCGAGCGCATCGGGTTCCCGCTCAGCCTCAAGGCCTCCGCCGGTGGCGGCGGGCGCGGCATGAGGGTGGTGCACAGCTTCCACGACCTGGAGCGTCAGTTCGTCAACGCACAGGAGGAGGCGCGCGCCGCCTTCGGGAATCCCGAGCTGTACATGGAGAAGTACCTGGAGGAGCCCAAGCACATCGAGGTGCAGGTGTTCGGCGACGGCCAGGGCACGGTGATCCACTTCTTCGAGCGCGACTGCTCGATCCAGCGGCGCTACCAGAAGATGCTCGAGGAGGCGCCCAGCGTCATCGACACCGATCTGCGGGACCGCATCACCGAGGCGGCGGTGAAGCTGGCCCGCCATATCGAGTACCGCGGTGCGGGTACCTGCGAGTTCCTGGTCGATCGCGAGGGCAACTTCTACTTCAGCGAGATGAACACCCGCATCCAGGTCGAACACCCGGCCACCGAGATGGTGACGCGCTTCGATCTCGTGCAGGAGCAGTTTCGCGTGGCGGCCGGGATGGGGCTGACGCTGTCGCAGGAGGACGTGCGCCTCGAGGGGCACGCCATCGAGGTCCGCGTCACCGCGGAGGATCCCGATCACGACTTCCGCCCGTCGGCCGGCACCATCAGCGACGTCCACTGGCCGGGCGGTCCCGGAATCCGGGTCGACTCGCACGTCTACGCCGGCTACCGGATCCCCCCGAACTACGACAGCCTCATCGCCAAGATCATCGCCTGGGCGCCGACGCGCCAGGAGGCTATCGCGCGCATGGAGCGCGCCCTCCGCGAGACCGTCATCGAGGGTGTCAAGACCACGGTTCCGTTCCACCTGAAGGTGCTCGACAACGCCTTCTTCCGCAGGGGCGCGGTGTACACGAACTTCATCGCGAGGAGGATGTCCTCGTGACCGAGGGCCCCGATCTGGAGATCGCGCCCGACGTTCTGTACGGGATCGCTCAGCTCGCGCTCGACGAGATCGATGGGCTGCGGCCGATCGTTCCGCCGGCCCGGGTCGGCGAGTTCCTGACGGGCAGGCGCGCCAAGGGGATCCAGATCGAACGGGAGGGTACCGACGTCTACGTCGACCTACGCGTGGCCGTCGCCTACGGTGTCGAGATCCCCAAGGTCGCGGCCCGTGCCCAGCGGTCGGTGCGTGAGGCGGTCGCCTCGATGACGGGCTTGCAGGTGCAGAGCGTCAACGTCAACATCGAGAGCGTCGACCCGCCCGAGGAACCGCCCGGTGGCTAGGCGCAGGGCCCGCGAGCTTGCGTTTCGCACCCTGTTCCAGTCCGAACGTGGCGGTACCCCGGTCCTCGAGGTCTGGCGTCAGGTGCGTGAGGACGCGCTGGAGGAGCCCGAGGCGGAGGCCGACGCGGCCTACGGCGAGGGGTTGGACACCCAGGCGCTCGACTTCGCGCAGTCGCTGGTCACGGCGTACGCGGAGCATCGTGATGAGGTGGACCGGGAGCTGGCCGAGCTGGTGACGGGCTGGAGCTTCGGCCAGATGGCGCAGACCGATCTGAACGTGTTGCGACTGGCGGTCACCGAGATGCGGTTCGGGCCGGCAGGACCGCCCGAGGTCGCCATCGAGATGGCGGTGCGGCTCGCCAAGAAGTTCGGCGGCGAGGAGTCCGGGCGATTCGTCAACGGAGTGCTGGCCAAGCTCTTCAGGCGGCTGGCCGACGAACGAGCATGAGATGAGGTAACGACGTGGCGGCGATCAGGCTCGACGGCAAGGTGGTCTCGGCGGCGGTGGCCGAGCGGCTCAAGGACACGGTGGCGCAACTGTCGTTCGCGCCCAAGCTGGTCTTCGTGCGGGTCGGGGAGGACCCGGCGAGCGCCTACTACGTGCGCTCCAAGGAGCGCATGGCGAAGCGTGTGGGGGTCGTGTCGGTGACGCACGTGCTGCCCGAGGACACCGCACAGGACGACCTCGAGCAGCTCATCCGCGATCTGAACGCCGATCCCGAGGTCGATGGCATCCTGGTGCAGCTCCCCTTGCCCGCCGGGCTCGCGTCGCAGCCGGTCCTGGACCTGATCGATCCCGACAAGGACGTCGACGGTCTGCATCCTGTCAACGTGGGCAGGCTGTGGACGGGGCGGCCTGCGCTCGCGCCCGCCACGCCTCGCGGGCTGGTGGCGCTGTGCGACCACTACGGCGTGCAGATCGAAGGCAGCCACGTCGTCATCGTCGGGCGCTCGAACCTGGTGGGTCGGCCGGCGGCCGCGCTGTTCCAGCACCGCAACTCCACCGTTACCATGGCCCACTCGCGGTCCCGGGACCTGGCGGCTGCCGGACGCGCCCGGATGATCACCGGGGCGATGGTCAAGCCTGGAGCCGCCGTGCTCGACGTGGGCATGACCCGTGAGGAGGAGGGCATCGTCGGCGACGTGGCGGCCGATGTCGCCGAGGTGGCCGGCTACCTCACGCCCATGCCAGGGGGGACCGGCCTCATGACCGTCGCCATGGTCATCGACACGACCGTGGAGGCGGCCAGGCGCAGGCGCGCGTCCGGATGAACACCGTCCTCTCGAACGGGCCGTTGCTGACGGCGCTGGTGGCCACGGCGGCCGCTCAGCTCCTGAAGGTGCTGATCGTGATCATCACGGAGCGGCGCCTCGCGCTCGGCCGGCTGCTCGAGACCGGCGGCATGCCCTCCTCCCACACGGCGGCGGTGACGGCGCTGGCCACCTCGCTGGGGCTGCGGTTCGGCTGGGGCAGCGCGCAGTTCGCCATCGCGACGGTGTTCGGATCGATCGTCATGTACGACGCCACCGGCATCCGGCGTGCGGCCGGGATGCAGGCCGAGCTCATCAACGATCTCGTGCAGGAGCTCGCACACCTGTTCGACGAAGGGTTCCAACCGCTAGCGCTCAAGACGCTGCTGGGGCACACCTACCCGCAGGTGCTGGTGGGCGCCTTGGTGGGGATCACCACCGCTCTGCTGGTCGCGCTCTGACGCCCTCGGCCGCTTCCGGGCGCCGAAGGGCACGCCCGTCGGAGGCGTCGGATGGTGGCTCCGCGGATGCGGCGGCAGGCGCCGCGCGATCCGAGCGCGCCACGACGGCGATGCGCACCTCCCGTGCGCCCGCTGCCAGCAGCGCCTCGCTGCAGGCAGCGGCGGTCGCGCCCGTCGTGAGGACGTCGTCGATGAGGAGCACCGAGGCTCCCGTGACAGGCTCGCTCTCGAACGCCCCGGCCACGTTGGTGCGCCGCTCCCGCCGCCCGAGGCGGGCCTGGGGGCGTGTGGGGCGGATGCGCCGGAGTACGGGGCGGTAGGGGACCCCGAGCACCCGGGCCGTCCGGGCCGCCAGCAGCGCCGCCTGGTCGTACCCGCGTTGGCGGCGGCGCGACGCGTGCAGGGGCACGCCGCAGGCCAGCGTGGGGTGCCACCCCGACGCGGCGACCTCGGCGGCGAGGGCCTCACCCAGCCAGGTCGCGAGCCGGCCGGCGCTCCGGTACTTGAGCGCGCGCACGGTGCGCCCGAGCGGGCCCGTGTACGGCCCCAGCCACAGGGCCTGGGCGTTGCGCCCGGGGCGTGGGGCTCTGCGTCTGCAGCGAGGGCAGCACCCCCGCACTCCGGCGGGCCGCACGCCGCAGGCGGGGCAGGGGAGGAGGGCTCCCAGGACGGCTGCCACGACGGCTGCCACGACGGCGCGGATCATGGTGCGAGGGTAGCGGTGCCGGGGCGCCGTAGCGCTGAGGGCCTGGGCGGGGGCCGCGTGGTCCCGGGCGGTTGCCGGGCACGGACGGCGGGACGGTTACAGGGAGCGCTGGGCGAGCGACCGGAGGAGCGTCTCGAGCTCACGGGCAGCGGCTCGGCCGGGGAGCCGGTCGAGGGCCTCGTCCAGGTGCTCGAGCCCCGTGCGCGCGCGGCGCTCGGCCACGTCCTGCGCGTAGCGCAAGGAGCCGTGCCGCTCGATCGCCTCCAGCACACGTTCGATCTCGCGTGGTTGCTTGGCCTCGCGCGGCTTGGCCAGCACCTCCTCCAGCTCGGCTCGCTCGTCGGGTCCGGCGTGGGCGAGCAGGTGGGCGAGGATGAGGGTGCGCTTGCCCTCGTACAGGTCGCCGGCGAACTCCTTGCCGTAGGAGACGCCGCGCGTGAGGTTGAGAACGTCGTCGCGGATCTGGAAGGCGGCGCCGAGCTCGACCCCCGCCGTTTCGAAGGCCGGCGACGGGGGCGCCGAGGCGCAGGCCGCGCCCAGCCTCAACGGGCACACCACCGTGTAGTACGCCGTCTTGAGCGTGACCATGGTGAGGTAGTCCTCCTCGGTGACGTCGAAGCGGCCCGCTGCGACCCAGCTGAGGTCGAGGTGTTGCCCTTCGGCCGTACGATCGATCATCCAGAGGAACTCGTGCAGGACGGCTTCGCGGTCCAGGCCCCCCGGCGTGGTGGGCGGCAGCGACAGCAGCAGGCGCCACATGGCGACATGCAGGGCATCGCCCACGTTGATCGCGACGGGGGTTCCGACCATCCGGTGCAACGCGGGCCGGCCGCGACGCTGTTCCGAGTCGTCCTCGATGTCGTCGTGGACCAGGACCCAGTTCTGGAAGAGCTCCACCCCGGCGGCGGTCGCCAGTGCCGCGTCCTCGTCCCCCTGGTGGGCGCGCGCCGCCAGCACGACCATCTGACCGCGCAGCGTCTTGCCCGTCCGCTCGGGGTAGTCCCGCATGAGCTGCACGTAGCGGTGCAGCTCCGGATGCGCGTGGTGCTCGGGCAGTGCCGACAGCACACGCTGTCGTATCCGTGTGGAGAGCTCGCTGGTGGCCTGACTCACGCCACCCCTGCCTCCGTTCCGCGGGATCGGGCACGAGAAGGCGGGCGGCACGCCGCCCGCCGACGCAACGCGTTCACGGGATCGAGTATAGGCGCGTGGCGCGGCCCGCTGGGGTCCAGGCCCTACGGACGTCGGCCGCGCGCCCTATGCGCGCCCTCAGGGCCGCCGGATGCAGGCCTTGTAGTGGCCCGGGCTGACCTCCTCGAGCGGAGGCACCACGTGCGCGCAGTCCTCCACCGCGATCGGGCAGCGGGTGCGGAAGACGCATCCCGAAGGCGGGTTGATGGGGCTGGGGATGTCGCCTTGCAGGATGATGCGCTCGCGCTTGATGGTGGGATCCGGGATGGGCACGGCGGACAGCAGCGCCTCGGTGTAGGGGTGCACCGGGTTGGCGTAGAGGTCCTTGGAGGGGGCGACCTCCATGACGCGGCCCAGGTACATCACCACCACGCGGTCGCTGATGTACTCGACGACCCCGAGGTCGTGCGCGATGAACAGCAGCGTCAGGCCGAGTTCTTCCTTGAGATCCTGCAGCAGGTTCACGACCTGGGCCTGGATCGAGACGTCGAGCGCCGAGACGGGCTCGTCGGCCACGATGAACTGCGGGTCGACCGCGAGCGCACGGGCGATGCCGATGCGCTGCCGCTGCCCGCCCGAGAACTCGTGCGGGTAGCGCCGCATGTGGTTCGGGGACATGCCGACCCGATCGAGAAGGTCGGCGACGCGCTGCTCCTTCGTCTTGCCGCGGGCGAGGTTGTGGATGGTCATGGCCTCGCCGATGATGTCGCCCACCGACATGCGCGGGTTCAAGCTGGCGAAGGGGTCCTGGAAGATGATCTGCATCTCCTTGCGGTACTCCCGCATCCTCGCCTTGGGGAGCTTGGCGATGTCGACGCCGTTGAAGAGGATCTCGCCAGAGGTCGGCTCGATCAGCCGGAGGATGCTGCGGCCGGCGGTCGTCTTGCCGGACCCCGACTCCCCCACGAGCCCCACGACCTCCCCCTTCTTGATGTTGAAGGAGATGTCCTCCACGGCCTTGACGTTCGCCACCACGCGCGAGAAGATGCCGCCCCGGATGGGGAAGTACTTGCGCAGGCTGCGGACCTCGAGGAGGTTGTCCTTGGCGTCGCGGATCGCTTCGGATGCCGCGCGGGTCGTCGAAGAGGTCATGCCACCATCTCCTGCTTGAGGTCGAGGTCCTTCCAGCGGATGCACCGCACCATGTGGCCGTTACCGGTGTCCTCGAGCGGTGGGATGGCTTGCTTGCACTCGTCGGTGGCGAACCGGCACCGCGGGTGGAAGGCGCACCCGTCCGGCAGGTAGAGCGGGTTGGGTACGTTGCCGGGAATGGCCTCGAGGCGGTCCTGGTGCTCCGCGGCGCGGTCGACGCGCGGGATCGAGTTCATCAGGCCCAGCGTGTAGGGCATCTGGGGCCGCGCGAAGATGTCGTTGACGTCCCCCTCCTCGACGGCCCGGCCCGCGTACATCACCACCACGCGGTCGGCCATCTCGGCCACGACCCCGAGGTCGTGCGTGATGAACAGGATGGACATGCCGATCTCGCGTTGGAGCTTGCGCATCAGGTCCAGGATCTGAGCCTGGATGGTCACGTCGAGCGCCGTCGTGGGCTCGTCGGCGATCAGCAGCTTGGGACCGCACGACAGCGCCATCGCGATCATCACGCGCTGGCGCATCCCGCCCGACATCTGGTGCGGGTAGTTCTTGACGCGCTTGCCGGGCTCGGGGATACCGACGAGGTCGAGCATCTCCACGGCCAGCTTCATGGCCTCGCGGTAGCTCTTGCCCTGGTGCAGCACGATGGCCTCGGCGATCTGATCGCCCACCGTGTAGACGGGGTTGAGGCTGGTCATCGGCTCCTGGAAGATCATCGAGATGTCGTTGCCACGGATGCGGCGCATCTCGCGCTCGGACTTCTTGACCAGGTCCTGCCCCTCGAACGTCATCGCACCGGAGGCGATGCGTCCCGGAGGCGTGGGGATGAGGCGCATGACCGAGAGGCTGGTGACGGACTTGCCGGAGCCGGACTCGCCCACCACGGCGAGCGTCTCGCCGCGATCGATGTGGAAGCTCACCCCATCGACGGCCTTCACGACGCCCTCGTCGGTGTCGAAGTAGGTCTTGAGGTCCGTGACCTCGAGTAGCCGGTCGGAACTAGGCATCAGCGCGTACACTCCTCACAAGGTTCGATTCTACCCGAATACGTCGGGGAGGACAGGGTGCCAGACCCGTCCGGGACGCGGTGAATCTCACGGCAGAGCGTGGGACCTGGCCGCGTCGATCGAGATAGTCCCCTTGGGAGGAAATACCGGGCCACCGCCCGCGAGCGCGCCCGGATCCGAGCGGCCCGCGCTCCGGCAGGACCCGAGCCCGGCCCGGCAACGCCCGGGTCTGGGCTCCCATCTGCGCCGATACGCGCGTCCACCGTCCCGCACGGGACGCTCATCGCGAGGCTCGACGCATCGGTCCCCGCGAGAATATAGCGTGGATGCTCGGAGGTCAAATGTCCCACCTCCGCGCTGGAGCCGCGTTCCAGGGATGGCGCCGAGCCTCGGTCAACGCCGGCTCTTCGGGTCGAAGGCGTCGCGCAGACCGTCCCCGAGCAGGTTCCAGGTCAGCACGGCGAGGAAGATGGCGATGCCCGGCGTGAAGATCCACCAGCGGTCGGTCAGTCCGGTCACGCCGGCGAACGACTGGGCGGTGGAGAGCATCAGGCCCCAGCTCGTGGAGGGCGGTTGGACCCCGAGGCCGAAGAAGCTGAGGACCGACTCCGCCAGCGTGTAGCCGGGGATCTGGATGGAGAGCGACACGATGATGAAGGAGAGCGTCTGCGGCAGCAGGTGGCGCGTGATGACGCGTGTGTTGCTGGCCCCGAGCGCCTGCGCCGCCACCGTGAAGTCGCGCTCGCGCAGGCTGAGGACCTGGCCGCGCACGGCGCGCGCGGTGGTCCCCCAGCCGATCACCGACAGCGCCACGATGATGACCATGAACTGGGTGGTCGACGGCAGGTGGAGGGGGTAGAAGATCGCCGAGAGCGTCAACAGCAGGAACAGATCGGGGATGGCCGACAGCGCCTCCACGAAGCGCAGGATGATCTCGTCGATCCAGCCGCCGTAGAAGCCGGCCAGGCCCCCCATGAGCATGCCGATGGCGATGGCGACCACGCTGGCCAGGATCCCCACGGTCAAGCTGATGCGCGCCCCGAACATGAGCTTGCCGAACACGTCGGCGCCGAGGTCGT
This sequence comes from Deinococcales bacterium, assembly GCA_037386005.1. GTDB lineage: Bacteria > Deinococcota > Deinococci > Deinococcales > Trueperaceae > JASBRS01. The sequence continues at coordinate 31,355 of JARRMM010000053.1, forward strand.
CGGTGCCCAGCAGGTGGATCTTCACCTGATCGCCCGGATCCGCGACACCGAAGAGGTGCAGCGTGGCCCACGGCCGGATGCCGATCACGCGCCGGAGCTGGATCGGGATGAGGTTCACCGGGAAGGGCACATAGCGGTCGCGCAGGCCCGTCCGGTGCACGAACAGCCGGATCGGGTACGCGTGCGAGGTGTCGGTCGTCCACACCGACTCGAAGGTCTTCATGTCGATGGTCTTCTTCATGCCGTAGATGAAGGGCCAGGTCAGGTGACCGCTCGCGTCGAGGAAGTGGATGGCCGTCGGCGGCTCGAAGGTCGCGTTGGGGTTGATGTCGTGCTCGGGGTAGGGGGCGAAGAAGTCGGCGAAGGCCGCCAGCAGGTACATGATCCCCAGGATGACGAGCGCGACACGCGCCATCGGGTGCTTCTTGAACTGTTGCCACGCGATGGTGGTGAGGCTCGCACCCCGCACGGCCGTCTCCCCGGCCGGCAGCTGTTCGCCCGTCACACGCTCGGTCGTGCCGTCCACGTCAGTACCGGATCCTGGGGTCGATCATGGCCAGCGCCAGGTCGGAGATGAGGTTGCCGACCATCAGCAGCAGCGTGAGGATGGTCAGGAGCGCCATCACCACGTAGACGTCCTGGGCGAAGATCGAGCTGATGAACAGCGGCGTGATGCCGGGCCACCCCGTGACGTACTCCACCGACCCCGCGCCCGAGACCAGACCCGGCAGGGTCGCGCCGATGATGGCGACGATCACCAGGATGGCGTTGCGCAGCGCGTGCTTGACGTTGACCGCGCGTTCCGACAGGCCCTTGGAGCGGGCCGTGCGGACGTAGTCCTGGCTGAGGACCTCCAGCATCTCGCCGCGCATCACGCGGCTGACGAACGCGAGCGACGAGAGCGTCACCACCAGCACCGGTCCGATCAGGTGCCACCCGACGTCGAGGACCTTGTGCACCGGCCCGAAGCTGCTGAAGTCGGTGCTGGTCATCCCCCCGGTGGGGATGAGGAACCAGTGGTAGTGGTGGAACCACTGCACGCTGAAAGCCAGCACGATGAGCGCCAGGAAGAAGTTGGGTACCGCCAGGCCCAGCAGGCTGAAGACGGTCAGGATGCGGTCCGCGAGCGAGTACTTGTGGAGCGCCGAGTACACGCCGATGGGGATGGCGATGGCGAAGGCGAGGATCGTCGCCGGCACCAGCAGGATCATGCTGTTGCGCATGAGCGGCAGGATCAACGCCGTGACACTGGCCTTGCTGGTCATGCTGGTACCGAGGTTGAAGTGCAGGACGACGTTGCGCAGCCAATAGAAGTAACGGATGTACCAGGCCTGGTCGAGCCCGAGGAG
>JARRMM010000054.1:0-27541 GCA_037386005.1 Deinococcales bacterium
CGGCCTCAGCCAGGCGCAGTCATATCCGGGCGCATGCCCGTGTTTCAAGAAAGCCTGATCGACTTTATCGGAACACGGAAGCATAGACGTTCCGGCGCGCAATAGCAAGGGCATCCGAACAAGGGGGCCTCCGAGCGGGGCTTGGGAGTCGGACGGGACGGCGCCGGGCAGGGCCATCGCTGAGGGCGACGTGCCGGGCAGGAACGACGTGGTAACCTTCGAGCATTCCTTGGACAGGCAACGTGGATGTCTCCATTGCGGGGCGCGATCCGCTCAGGGAACCGCCTACCGTGTCTGCACCGTTCGGTGGGGACCACCGCGGCGTAGGTAGAGACACCGTGCTGGTGCGCGGCAGTGGAACGGTGGGGACCGGCTTGCGCCCACCGTGGACCACCGTGCGCGCTCGACGAAGGGACCCTCGGATGAACGAACCAACCCAACCGCAGTCCGGATACGCGGGCTGGCAGGCGATCGTACGGAAGTACCAGACGCCCGACCTCCGCAAGAGCCTGTGGCAGATCGCCAACTCGTTCGGGGGGCTCCTGGTGACCGCGGCTCTGATGTACCTGGCGCTCCACGTCGGCTACTGGCTGACCCTGCTGCTCGCTGTGCCTGCCGCAGGCTTCCTGGTGCGCATCTTCATCATCCAGCACGATTGCGGCCACGGCGCCTTCTTCAAGTCGAAGCGCGCCAACGACGTCGTCGGCGGGCTCAGCGGCGTCCTGACGCTCGCGCCCTACAACTTCTGGCGCAAGACGCACGCGATCCACCATGCCCACCACGCCGAGCTCGAGGAACGTGGCGTCGGCGACGTGTGGACCATGACCGTTGACGAGTTCGTCGGCGCGCCGTGGTGGAAGCGCGTCGGCTACCGCGCCTTCCGGCACCCGCTGTTCCTGTTCGGGGTCGCCCCGGGCATCAACTTCCTCATCGTGCAGCGGTTCCCGCTGGGAGCCAAGGCGAGTTGGCGTACCGGCGAGAAGCGATCGGTGTGGCTGACGAACGCGGCCATCGTGGCCCTGCTCACCGGGTCGAGCCTGCTCATCGGTATCGTTCCGACCTTCATGATCGGCCTGCCGGCCATCCTGCTGGCGGCCAGTGCCGGGACATGGCTCTTCTACGTGCAGCACCAGTTCGAGCGCACCTACTGGGAGCACACGCCCGAGTGGGACTACACGCTCGCCGCGCTCCACGGCAGTTCGTACTACGCTCTGCCGAGGGTCCTGCAGTGGTTCACCGGGAACATCGGCTTCCACCACATCCACCACCTCAGCCCGCGCATCCCCAACTACAACCTGGAGCGGTGCCACCGTGAGAACCCCATCCTTCAGCGCGTCACGAAGCTGACCCTGGTCGGTAGCTTCAGGACGGTCGCCCTCGCCCTCTGGGACGAGGACCGGCGACGGCTCGTGACGTTCCAAGAGGCACTGCGGGGTAGGGGAGCCGCGGCGTCGGCATGACGCTGCGGCTCGGCGTGGCAAGACGGTTCCGCTGCCTTTCGCCGCGCTGCAGCCATCTGGGCCTCGTGATGGTGGCGGGCGCGGTCATCAAGGCGCGCCCACCGGACAGGTGTGTCCCGTCCGTGGTACAATCGGGTACCGCTCTCGAACCTAGGGTGACGGTGTCCCGTCGGTTGCCGTCGCATCCTGCGACACGGGCGCGTTCATCGCGACCGACCTGGCAAGCACGTACACGGGTGGCCCCCTGTGGCCGTGGGGGGTCTTCCGGAGCGCTCCGGATCGGCGGGCGCCGCGAAGAGCGCTTGCGAGCCCAGCGCCTCGCACGGGAAGGGGAGTGCAGGATGTGCCCCCAACAAGCCAGCGGCCTTCGGCCGGGAATCTACATGGAGTCTTCGGAGGCTGCAGGCAAGCCGCGAAGATGGCTGCGCGTCATCGTGCCGAATCTCTGGCAGGGCGAGTGGCCGTGCCTGGTGGGGCCTTTCTCCGGGCGTGTCGTGGCAGAGTACTTCGCCGATCGGGTGGTGGAGTTCGGCCACTTCGAGGCCGTACGGGAGCGCGTCTTCGCCCGCCAGGACTCCTACTATGTCCAGGTGGCCCGATGGAGGAAGGCGCTGGGCAGCGGGGCTGTTGCGCTCCGTGACCCGACCTGATCGACAACGCCGCGTCGGGCCACGACCGGTCGTAGGTTTGGCGTGGGCCGCGTGACTCGGAGGTCCCCGGCGACGCGAGAGTCGGCGCTAGGGCGGGAGCGGAGGAGCATCGTGAGCAGATGCAAGCGAACGGGCGACCTCGAGGTACACCACAAGCGGCGCAACCAGGGGAACCGTCTGTCCAACGCCATCGTGATGTGCCGACCCTGCTACCAGAAGACCCCGTTCAACGGCCTGCCGGGCCCGAGCCCGGAGCCGTTCACGGAGGAAACGACGAGGTACGCGCTGCGGAAAGCCGGTCACCGGTGCGAGTGCAAGAGCTCGCGCGGTTGTCACTAGTACGTCCCGCGTAGGCCCTGGAGCGGCAGTTCGCACGGGCACGGATGACGCGCCGTCTGTTGTTGTGCACCCACGACAGTGCACGCAGCCAGATGCTGTGCGCGGGGTGACTACGGCGCGACGGCGGTGGCGGTCCGCGTGAGCCTGGGCCCTGGAACCGAGCGCGGCGCCGCCGATGCTGTTCGAGGGGGCGTCCGGAGGACCCCTGCGTAGGATCTACGGTCTGGGCCCCTGACGCTGCCGTTGGCGAGCGCGTCGGTTTCCCGGCTTGCGGAGTACATCCGTGTTCCGGAGGGGGATGTACTGGAGGCCGTTGATATCTCGCGGAGTACGTTCAGCCGGAGGAAGTAGGCCAAGCGGCTGACGACCGAAGAGGGCGATGGGGTCTACCGGCTCACGAGGTTGCTTGGGAGAGCGGTAGCTGTGCTCGGTGATGAGGCGGAGGCGCGCCAGTGGATGCGTACTCCCAAGCGTGCGCTTGGGAACGTGAGCCCATTGATCATGGCGCGGACGGATGTGGGCGTCCAGGAGGTGGAGGATCTCGTGGGCCGCATCGAGTTCGGCATTCCGTCCTGATGGTGGTGTGGCGGATCGCGTCCAGGCGACATGCCGCTTCGGCCTTCGGGGATGAGGGCGCCGGCCATACCCCTGGGCGTTGGGATCATCGTGGCCGATGCGTGGTCTATGCGAGTGTTACGCCGTCGTTGGCGGCGTTGGAGATCTTGGCGAAGGCCGAGACGGCCTCGGCGCTCGACGGTCGCCTTGCTATCCGGGCCGACCTTCCGGATGATGCGGTCTATGCGTTGCCGACCGCAGACCTGCCTGCGAACTGGGATGCGAACCCGATCGGTCCTGGCACGCGTGACGTTGGTGAAGCCTGGTGTGCGGATGCCGTCTTCTTGGCGTTGGCGGTCCCGAGCGCTGTGATGCCACTCCAGCAGAACATCGTCATCAATCAATCCGGACCACGCTGACTTCGAACCCTTGGACGTCGATGATGCGATTCCGATCCGGTTCGATCCCCATCTGACCTACTTCGGACCCCGTTGGGTGGGTCCCCTGGAGTGGCGCCGACCCCTGCCTTCAAGAGCGGCGCCGCTCATGGGACGCGTGCACCTCTTCGCGCGCGTCGCCAGGTCAGCGCCCCAGCGTTTCGCGGGCGATCCGGATGAGTTCCTGGGCCCAGCGGTCGGGCTCGTCGAACATCAGGGTGTGGCCGGAGTTTGCGAACCAGGTGAAGCTCTTGGCGGGGGCCTGCAGGAACTGGTAGTACTCCTGTGCGAGCTCGCCGGGAGTCGAGTGATCGTGCCGACCTACGAGGAAGTGGATGGGGATGGGCGACACCGGGAAGTCCCGGAACAGGTCGTAGTCGGAGGTGGCGAACTCGGTGTCCAGGGTCCTTCTCGAGAGCTCCATGCCTGCCATGTAGGTGTTGACCTCGGCGTCGGTGTAGTAGGGGCTGCGTCCTTCGAAGGCGTAGGCGAGGTACTCGTCCCAGAGGCCCGGTGTGTAGAGGTCACCGCCGCGGTAGCGGTCGAGGAGGCCGTCCTTCACGTCCACGTGCGCTGGGTTGGTGGGGTCGAACGGGTCGAGGGCTTCGAGGGCCGCGACGATGTCGGTGTCGCCGGCGTTGCGGGCTTGCTCGAGCACCCAGTCGTAGGACATCTGCTGGCGTCGGTTCCAGCTCACGGCTTCGGCGCTGGCGATGTAGGCGTGGTAGAGCTCGGGTCGCTGCTGGACGGCGAGGAAGCCGAGGGCGCTGCCCCAGGAGTGGCCGGTGAGGAAGATCTTGTCCTGGTGGAAGCGGGCGCGCAGCAGCTCGGTGAGTTGCAGGGTGTCGGCGACGAGCTTGGCCACGGTCATGTCGCTGGGGGTGAGGTCGGGTGCGTAGGACTTGCCGGCGCCGCGTTGGTCCCAGTTCACGACGGTGAAGTGTCGTTCGAGTTCGGGTCGCTGGTAGAGCTCGGTCCAGGCGGTCATGGCGAAGCCGGGGCCGCCGTGGAGCACCAGCAGGATGGGGTTGTCGATGTCGGCGCCGCGGATCTGGATCCACTGTTCGACGCCTCCCAGGGTGACCTGCTCCAGCGTGGAGATGCTGTTGGGGAGGGGATTGCCGGCGGCGTCGGTGATGGGGGGCGCCACGGGCTCCGCCGGTTGGGCGGGCGCCTGCGCCCCGGCGGATGCGACCGCCAGCATGAGGACGAGGGGAACGGTCCAGGGAGACCGGAAGCCGAACCCACGTCTCGGTGTGTTGGCACGCAGCGTCGGCATGGCCATGGCGAGGCACCTCCTGCAACGCTTCACCTTCTGGAGTCGATGGGCAGCTGAATGGAAGCGCTCCAGTGTAGGCGTGCAGTAGCCGCAGGGGATGGGCGCTTCTCCCACAGAGGGAGTGGGCCGTTCTACGACAAGGGAGTTCGTGACGTTCCCGGTCGTGGGCCACCACCGCGCGAGCCTGGGAAGCGGGGACGTGCATGCGGCGCCTGAGGTCCCCTGGCGTGCCGTAGGCCTCCAAGTCCAGCGGAAGTTCGCGTCCGCTCAGCGCCGTGCCCTCGGTGAGGGCGGCTTCCATACCGAGCGTGGCGAAGCCTCGCTGGCGGTTGACGGGGGAGGCGTAGGGGGCAGGGTCGTGGACGGCGCCTGAGCTGGCTTGGGTGGCCCGGATTCCACCCTGGACGGTCGCCACGTCCACGCGCGCTGCAAGAGGAGGACGATCCGAGGCCTGCGACGACCGGCGTGATCGGCAACGCCGTCCCGTCGCACGCGGCGTACCTCCCTGCTCAGGTGGATGAGTGTCGCCTCCTGCCGTAGTGCGCGCTGATGCATGGTCACCTGTGATGCGAACAGCGAACGGTCGCGGCGCAAGTTGTGTCTGCCGCGGGTCACCTCGTCGGCCAGATGGCTGAAGGCTGCTTCGTTCCGAAGGTCGCGAGCGTGGTTGTGGAGCTCCCGGAACAATGACCAATGGATCGGCATGGCGTCTCTCCCTCCCGTGGTGCAGTCATTGCAGCGGTTGGCAGGGATGGCAGGGTCCCTGAAACCGGTACCGAGGCGGCACTACGGGCGACACAGGCCGTGCTAGAATCGTCGTCCCAAGCGTGGTCAGAGGCGACGAGTAGGGAGGGGCAGATGGTGTTGGGCCCGTTGCCGGAGGAGTCGCTGTTCGGGCGTTGGTTGCGCCGCCGTCGCAAGGCGCTCGACCTGACGCAGAGGGTGTTGGCCGAGCGGGTCGGGTGCTCGGAGTCGACCGTTCGCAAGCTCGAGGCCGACGTGCGTCATCCGTCCCGGGGAATGGCGGAGATGCTTGCCGACGTCCTTGCGATCGCCGCAGAGGAGCGTTCGGCGTTCGTTCGCTTCGCGATGAAGGGTTGGGTCGACCGACCCGCTCCCGCAACTGGATCGGACATCGATCGACCGTGGCTCCTCGGCCCGGCTGTCGCGGCCCTGGCCGGTGGGCCCCGGGCACCTCTGCCGGAGGCTGCGACCGCCCCCGGTCGCCTGCTCGTTTCGACAGGAGCAGACCGTGGCGAGCGCGGCCTGCCCCCGCTCTTCGGGCGTTCTGGTGAGATGGCGGAGCTGGAGCGCCACGTGGTGGCCGCGCTGCAGGGGCAAGGGAGCGTGGTCTTCGTCGTCGGTGAGGCCGGACAGGGCAAGACTGCCATGCTTCGTGCGGTCAGGGCCCGCGTGCATCTGTCGGATCCGAGCGTTCTGACGGCGGCGGGTTCAAGCAACGCCTACACCGGCTCCGGTGATCCCTTCCTGCCGTTCCGGGACGTCCTGGAGGAGCTCACGGGAGACACGACACTGGACGAGAATGCGCCCCCGCTCGAACGGTCCCGCGCCGAGCGGCTGCGGAGATTCGCGCCCAGGGCGCGCCAGATCCTGGGTGAGGAGGGCCCCAACCTGTTCGGGACCATCCTGGCCCGGCGCCGGACCGGATCGCGTAACTTCGAGGTCGGCGCGGCACCCAACCTCTCCGTGGCCGATCCCGGCCGGCTGGAGGTCGAGTGGCTGGGTGCGTCTTCGCAATCCGGCCGTCAGGTTGCCCTGCGCAGGGAGGTCGTGAGGTCGCTCGGGCGTGTGGCGGACGAGGTTCCCCTGGTGTTGGTGCTGGACGACTTGCAGTGGATCGATCGTAGCTCCGCGGAGCTGCTGATGTTCCTGGCGAGCCACATCCGAGACCACCGGTTGCTGATCCTAGGTGCGTTCCGCCCGGCGGACGCGGCAGGGCCAGGAGCGCTGGATGGGGGCCCGTTCGCACACGGGCTCCTGAGCGAGCTCGGTGGGATGAAGGGCGTCCCGGTCATCGACCTCGATGCGGCCGAGGGTCGGCGTTTCGTCGAGGAGCTGCTGGAATCGGAGCCCAACGACCTCTCCGCCGAGTTCCGGGAGGCTCTTTGGCGGCAGACGGCGGGCCATCCGTTGTTCACCACCGAGCTTCTGAGGGCCATGCGTGAGCGCGGCGACCTGGTGCAGGACGCGCTCGGAAGGTGGTCGGCGAGTCCGGACCTGCGCTGGGATCAGCTCCCTGACCGTGTGGCCGGGGTGATCGGTGAGCGCATCGCTCGTATCGGGCCGTTCGCGCGCGAGGTGCTGCGCGCTGCGAGCGTGGTGGGAGAGACCTTCACGGCGGAGGTCGTGGCCGTCGTCGTGCGTCGTGATGCCGGCGAGGTCGTGCGCGTGCTGGAGGATGAGCTCGTGCGGACGCACCGTGTGGTGGAGCCTGTGGCGGTCGAGCGGGGGCCGGCCGGGCTCCGTTCGCGGTACAGGTTCCGCCACATCCTGATCCAGCAGCACGTGTATCGGCAGATGGGGGAGGGCGCGAGGAGCTACCTCCATGAGGCTCTACCGTCGGCGCTGGAGGTCGTCTTGGGTGAGGATGCGGAGCCGCTGGCGTTGGCACGGCACTGGATGGAGGCCAAGGTGCCGTCGCGTGCGGTCCCGTACTTGCGGCTGGCTGGGCAGCGTGCGCAGCGCGCCGGCGCCGTGGCGGAAGCCATCGAGCACTTCACGGCGGCGCTCGACCACGGTGGAGAGCTGGATCCCGCGGCGCGGGCGGGGCTCCTGCGGGATCTCGGGGACTGCTACCACTGGCGCGCCGACCGCGCTCCGGCCTTGCGGGCCTTCGAGGAAGCGCGGGACCTCTACCTCGAGCGCGGTGACGTTCGTGCGGCCGGTGCGGTCGAGGCCACGATGGGCCATGTCTTGTGGGAAGGGCGGGACATTGCTCGGGCTCTCGAGGTCAGCGAGGCAGCGATCGCGTCGCTCGACGTCGGGCCGGTGACCCCGGAGTTGGCGACGGCGCTCGTCACGCTAGCGATGATCCAGCGCGTCTACTCCCACGATGCCGAGGCCCTGTCGTACGCGCAACGGGCGCTCGATGTGGCCACGCGCGTGGGCTCGGATGCGGCACGTATGCGCGCGCTCCTGTGGGTGGGCGTCGTTCTGGCGTCCACCGATCCTGCTCGGCATGACGAGGGGCTGGCGATGATCGAGGAGGCGAAGAGGATGGCGGAGCAGCAGGGCGCCGTGTGGTGGGTGTCCCTCGCCGCCAACCAACTCGCCTCGCGCTTGTTGGCGTTGGGTCGCTTCGGACAGGCCGTGGAGCGGCTCGAGATGGCCATCGCGTACGCCAAGCAGCATGAGCTCCCCGTTACCGAGTGTTGGTCGGCGAGCGAGCTATGGAGCCACCGCTGGCAGTGTGGGGAGTGGGATGTCGCGCTTGCTCAGCGATCGCAGCTCGTGCGGTACGTGGAGCGCGGAGGCACCTTCGAGATGCTGCGTGCGAACGTCCTGGTGATCCTCGCGCGGTCCTACCTCGACCTCGGCCTGGTACGGGAGGCGCAGGCTGTTCTCGAGGGCCATCGTGGAGCCCTGGAGGGGGTCGACGAGCCCCAGGTCCGGGTCCCCTACCTTCGGGAGCGGTTGCGCATCGCGATCGTGCAGGGCGATGACGAGGCGGCCGACCGGCATGCGTTCCGCTTGATCGATTGTCTGGTCGGGCGGAGCACGCATTCCGAGGAAGTGCCAGCGCCCGTGGTCACGGTGTGCCGCTGGCTGGCCCGGCGACCGTCGCGCGACGCGGAGGAGGGCTTGGACCGCTGCCTGGTCGCGCTCGCTCAGACGGAGCATCAGTTCGGGTCGGACGCAGCCCGCGCTGCGCGTTGGGAGGGAAGGGCGGCCGCGGCGGGCGGTGCCGGACACGCCACCGAGGCGGCACACCTGTTCGTGGCCGCAGCGGACAGTTGGGCAAGGTGTGGCTACCCGTTCGACGAGGCGCGCGCCCGCTGCTCGGCCGCGACGTGGCTGGAGGGGACGGGCGGCGGCGCCGAGGCCGACGTGGAGCGCGGGCGCGCCGACGGGCTCCTGCGTGGCCTGCAGGACCGGCTTCCCTCGGGGACGTTTCTGTCGGCGTTCGCGCACGTGCGAGAAGCGATGATCGACGGCACGAGCGTGTGATGCCAGGCGTTGTCCTGCGGCGGCCGTCGAGCGCACGGGCCCGATGGCGAGGAGGTCCGTGCCGGGGAGATCAGTGCTGCGGCGGGTCTGGCCGTTTCACCTGGAACATGCCGGTAAGGGCGTCGTGCCGTTCGAAGCCGGCACCGCGATAGAACCGCTCCGTGCCCTGGGCGGCGAACACGCCGAGGAACGCTCGGTCGGGTGCGTGCGCATGCACGTGGGCGACCGCAGTTCGCACGAGGCGGTGGCCGATGCCTCGGCGCTGGTGGGCGGGGTCGACCACCCCGTCCTGCAGGTAGTGATAGATGGCGCCATCGTCCACGACGCGGGCCATGCCGATCGCGTGCCCGAGGTGCAGCGCCACCACGCCGTACAGGGAGCGCTCGAGGGAGGTCGGCGCCGCCTCGAAGTTCATGACCGGGCCCCAACCGACCGCCTCGCAGAGGCGCCGATATTCCTCCGGGGTCGGGAGCCGCTCGAGCAGGGCGTAGGGCGCTGCGTTTCCGGATGCTGGCATGCGCCAGCATGGCACGGCGCCTCGACCCTCGACCAGCTTCCGGTGGTCGGGCCGGGGTGAGGACGAGCGGCCTGGCTCTTGACGCGCACCAATGCATTACCGTACGGTAATGCATCCAAACCCATTACCTGCGGGTAAGAAGTGGGAGGCGCATGCTATGCCTGAAGTGGTTCGTTCCGTCGAGATCAAGGCTCCGCCGAGCGTCGTGTGGCGTTGGTTGGCGAGCCAGGAGGCGCTTCGTCGGTGGGTGGGCTCCGACCTCGAGATCGACCTTCGCATGGGTGGGTCGTACCGGATGTCGAGTGAGGGCACCTGGATCAGCGGCACCGTCCTCGACATCGTCCCCGAGGGTGCTCTGGTGCTCTCCTGGTTCGAGGAGGGTGGCGACTGGGTGCACCCGGCGCGCCTGGTGATCGAGCTTCGGCCCATCCGCTCCGGCGCGCAGGTCACCGTCAGCCACGACGGTTTCGCGGGCATCGGGAAGCCCGGCTGGCCGGGGACCGTGGAGGCCTACCAGCGTGGCGCGGACCGGCACAGGATTTCCGAGCGGCTGCGTGACCTGGTGGTGGCTGACGCTGGCTAGCGCGACCGACGATCTGTTCCGGGTGCTGGCCGACGGGACGCGGCGTCGCATGCTCGATCTGTTGGCCGAGCACGGCTCCTTGACGGTGAGCCAGCTCGCTGAGCACTTCCCCGATCTGGTGGCGTCGGGCATCTCCAAGCACCTGATGGTGCTTCGTGCGGCGGGTCTGGTCAGCGCGTCCCGGCAGGGGCGGCGCCGTCTCTATCGCATCGAGCCGGAGGTCCTGGCGAGCGCCTTGCTGCCGTGGTTGGCGAAGTATGCGCCATACTGGGCCGGTGCTCTGGAGCGGTTGCGCCGCCTGGCCGAGGAGGCCGAGCCGCCCGAGTGATCCAGGCTCGGCCGAGCCCTCGCCGATACACGATGTCCCCGCCCGAGCGAACTCTGGCGGGGACGTTGATGGTTATCGGAACCGGCGGGGGCTTAGCCCGGCTTCACGACCTTCACGTTCGAGGCCTGCAGGCCCTTGGGCCCCTGCTCGACGGTGAACTCGACCTCGTCGTTCTCGTTGAGGCTGCGGAAGCCGTCCCCTTGGATGGCCGAGAAGTGCACGAAGACGTCCTTGCCGCCGTCGCTCTGCTCGATGAAGCCGAAGCCCTTGTCACCGTTGAACCACTTGACTTTGCCTGTTGCCATGATCTCGTTCTCCTAATTCGCCCGGCCGCAGTCGGGCGCAGTCATATCCGGGCGGGTGCCCGTGTTTCAAGAAAGCCACAACGACTTTTCCGGAACACTGAAGGATAGACGCTGCGGCTCGGAATAGCAAGCCCATCTGACCCGAGGGGTGCCGCGCCCTCCAGGCGACGGTGGTGAGGCCCGCGCCGGACGGCCGTCTGGGCCCGACGTCTTGAACGGTTGTGCAGAGCCGGTCGCGGTGCACCCCGGAGCATGCGCAGGGTGGCGCCCGCCTCTTGACGCCGGTTCGGCACAGCCGTATGTTTCAATCATGACTGTATCAACGTTCGTTGAATCAAAGTCTGCGGACTCGACTGCCGGCGCGAGCGCGACCGCGGATGCGCTGGCGAACGCGTTCAAGGCGCTCGGTGATCCCACCCGGTTGCGCATCCTGGCGACGCTGGCCGATGGGGCGCGGTGCGTCTGCGAGATCCAGGCGGTGGTGGATGTTCCCGGCAACCTGCTCTCCCATCACCTGAAGGTGTTGCGCGAAGCGGGCCTCATCGAGGGGGCGCGGCGGGGACGGTGGATCGACTACAGGTTGAAGGGCTCGGCGCTGGATGCGCTCGCGCGGGCGGTGCCACCCGATCCGCAGGCCCTCGGGCTGGATATGGCGCGGTGCGCGGATGCGTGCACGCGGGCAGAGGCCGAGCCGTGAAGGCGGCCGCGCCGGTGCGCGACGTCGGGGGCTTCCCGGCGGCACGTCTGGCTCTGGCGGCGGCCGTCTGGGCCGGGCTGTACCTTCTCAAGGGGCCGTTCGCCGACGGCCTGACGTACCGGGTCCTGGGTCTCGTGCCGGCATCGCGGCTCGCCGACGCCGTGCACTTCTTCCTGTTCGACGTGGTCAAGATCGTGCTGCTGCTGGTCGGCATCATCTTCGTGGTGACGGTGGTGCGGAGCTTCTTCAGCGTCGAACGCACGCGCGCTCTGCTGGGCGGGCGCCGGGAGGGCGCGGGGAACGTGCTCGCGGCGGGCCTTGGCGTGGTGACGCCGTTCTGTTCCTGCAGCGCGGTCCCCGCCTTCATCGGGTTCGTCGCGGCCGGCGTGCCCCTGGGGGTGACGCTGTCGTTCCTGATTGCCAGCCCCATGGTCAACGAGATCGCGTTGGTGATGCTCTTCGGCATGTTCGGTTGGGGCATCGCGGCCCTCTATCTCGTGAGCGGCTTGGCTCTCGCGGTGGTCGCGGGCATGGTGCTCGGTCGGCTCCGGCTGGAACGGTGGGTGGAGCCGTTCGTGTTCGAGACGCGGCTGGGTGGTCAGGCCCTCGATCCGAGCCGGCAACTCACGTGGCACGAGCGTGTGCAGATGGGGGTCGAGGAGGTCGGGAGCATCCTGGGGAAGATCTGGCCCTACCTCCTCGTCGGAATCGGGTTGGGGGCTGCCATCCACGGTTGGGTGCCGCAGAGCTTCTTCCTGCGCTATGCCGGTCCGGGCCAGCCGCTGGCGGTACCCGTTGCGGTGGTGCTGGGCATCCCGCTCTACTCCAACGCGGCCGGCATCCTGCCACTGGTGGAGGCCCTGCACGCCAAGGGGCTGGCGATGGGCACGACGCTCGCCTTCATGATGGCGGTCGTGGCGTTGTCGCTGCCTGAGATGATCATCCTGCGGCGCGTGCTCAAGCCTCGGCTCATCGGTCTCTACGTCGCCGTGGTGGGGGCGGGCATCCTCGCCACCGGTTTCCTCTTCAACGCTGTTCTCTAGCTCCGCCGAAATCTGCCTTGGAGGCGTTCATCATGACCATCAAAGTGCTCGGCTCCGGTTGTCCGAATTGTCAGCGGCTCGAAGCCAACGTTCGGCTCGTTCTCGAGGCCCGTGGCATCGCGGCCGAGGTGCAGAAGGTGACGGACGTCGCCGGCATCCTCGCCTACGGCGTCAGCTCCACGCCTGCCCTCGTCATCGACGAGGAAGTCGTGCTGGCGGGGCGCGTGCCCAGCCCGCGACAGCTCGAAGGGCTGCTGGTCGGGCGGTGAGAAGCGGGCCGGGGCTGTCCGCCCGCGACCGCTTCCTCACGTTGTGGATCTTCGCTGCGATGGCGGCCGGTATCGGGCTCGGCGCGCTGCTGCCGGGCATCGATGCGGTCCTGCAGCGTGTGCAGGTCGGTGCTACCAACGTTCCCATCGCCATCGGCCTGATCCTGATGATGTACCCGCCGCTGGCGAAGGTGCGCTACGAGCGGCTTCCGGCTGCCTTCGGCGACGTACGTGTGCTGACCCTGTCGCTGGTCCAGAACTGGGTCGTGGGGCCACTGCTGATGTTCGGCCTGGCGCTGCTGTTCCTGCGCGATCGCCCGGAATACATGGTGGGCTTGATCCTCATCGGTCTGGCGCGTTGCATCGCGATGGTGGTCGTATGGAATGACCTGGCGGCCGGTGACCGGGAGTACGCGGCCGGCCTGGTGGCGCTGAACAGCCTCTTCCAGGTGCTCTTCTACGGCGTGTATGCCTTCCTCTTCGCGACCCTGCTTCCGACGTGGCTGGGTCTGCAGGGGCATGTCGTGGCGATCTCGATGGGCGAGGTAGCGCGCGCGGTCCTGCTGTACCTCGGGGTGCCGTTCGCGATGGGCGTGCTCAGCCGCGTCGTCTTGATCCCGCTCAAGGGCCGTGCCTGGTATGAGCGACGCTTCCTGCCCGTCGTCAGTCCCCTCACGCTCGCGGCCCTGTTGTTCACCATCGTCGTGATGTTCAGCCTCAAGGGCGGACTGATTCTCAGCATCCCGCTGGACGTGCTACGCATCGCAGTCCCGCTGGTGCTCTACTTCGTGAACGCCAGCGTGGTGGTGACGGCGCCGTCCGCACCGAAGCGCCTTCCCATCCAGAAGCTCACCAGGAACATGATCACGAAGTAGAGGGCGGTGATCGGCCCGCTCATCGAGGTGCCGGTCATGATCGGGCTCGTCAACGTCGCCCTTGCGTTGCGTCGACGCTGGTTCGCCGGCGATGGACCACCTGCGGGGCATCCGCTCGCCGGGGCCCCGACTGCCACAACCCCGCGTCCCCACAGCGAAACCCGCGAGGGGAGGGGGGCCGGTTGACGCGCCTGCTGGTGCTCTGCACACACAACAGCGCACGCAGCCAGATGATGGAGGGCTGGCTGCGTCGCCATGCTCGGGAGGCGGGGGTCGCGCTCGAGGTGTGGTCGGCCGGGACCGAGAGGACGCGGGTCAAGCCGGACGCGATCACCGTCATGACGGAGGTCGGCGTGGACCTATCCGCGCACCGCAGCAAGGCCCTGACCGAGGTGCCAGACCCCTGGTCGTTCGAGGTGGTGCTGACCGTCTGCGACGACGCCAACGAAGCGTGCCCGGCCTATCCCGCCGCAACCGAGCGTCGCCATGTCGGCGTGCCCGACCCGAGCGGGCGCGGCCTGCGCGAATGGCGCGAGGTGCGCGACGGGCTCGGTCGCATGAGTCTCCTCCTGGTTGCTGGTCTGGGACGAGGACGGGTTGCGACCGATAGCGAGCTTGCCGACGCGCTCGCGGCAGAGGGGTAGGCGAGGGGCGTGCGCTGCGATGGCGTGCGCTTCCTTCGCTCGGCCAACGACGCCCGGAGCCACCTGGCGGGGCTCTCCTCCAGCGTCCGGGGGTGTCCGGGCGGTGGGGTTCGGGTCGCGGCATTAGATTGACAGTCATCGATATATCGATTATTATCGATGCATGAGCTCGCCTGCACCCGTCAACGACGTCAGCGCGCGCCTGAAGGCTCTCGCCGACCCGGCCCGGTTGCGCATCGTGGCGTTCCTTCGTGACCCGACGCCGGAATGCTGCAGCCGCTCGGACGGCGTGTGCGCGTGCGATCTGGAAGGGGTGCTCGGGCTGTCCCAGCCGACGGTGAGCCATCACATGCGGGAGCTCGTCAAGGCGGGTCTGGTGCGCTCCGAGAAGCGCGGACGCTGGGTCTACTACCAACTCGACCACAGCGCCTTCGAGGGCCTGATACGGGACCTGCGGGCGCTGCAAGCACCGCCGCCCAAGCTGCTCCAGGAGGTCTGACATGTCCAACATCGAGCTTCTTCTCGCCACGGAGCGCTTCCAGCGCATCGACCGTGACGGCCGGCCGCGCGACGACGTGCTGGCCCGTCTCAGGCGTTGGAGCGTGGCGCCCGACCGCCGCCCATGTTGCCCGCCGCCGTGCTGCTTCTGCTGCTGGGAAGCGATATGACTGCGGCCAACGGTGGTCGGTGGCGGCTGTCAACCGACGACGAAGCGGTTCGGGACGAGGTCCGGCGGCACTACACGGCTCGGCTCGAGCAACGTGAGGGCTGCTGCGCCCCCGCCGTGAGCAGCGCGGCCGCGGCTTCGCCGATCGACGCGACCCCATCGTTCGGCTGTGGCGAACCCACCCTCTTCGCGGACCTGCGTCCCGGCGAGCGTGTGCTCGACCTCGGCAGCGGCGCGGGCCTGGACGTCTTCCGGGCCGCCGCTGCCGTGGGCCCCGGGGGGCGCGTCGTCGGTGTGGACATGACGCCGGCGATGCTCGCCCGGGCGCGCAGCGGTGCGCGGCGGCTCGGCATCGAGAACGTTCACTTCGTGGAAGGGCTCATCGAAGCCTTGCCGCTGCTCGACGAGAGCGTGGACGTGATCCTGTCCAATTGCGTGGTCAACCTCTCCGCCGATAAGGGCGCGGTGTTCGGGGAGGCGTTCCGCGTGCTCCGTCCAGGCGGAAGGCTGGCCATCAGCGACATCCTGCGCCGGGGAGAGCGGACGGAGCCAGCCACGCCGGACGGGTGGTGCGCCTGCGTGGACGGCGCCGAGTCGCCGCGGCGCTACCGCCGCCTGCTGCGCGACGCCGGCTTCGGCGAGCTCGCCGTCGGCGGGCCCCCTTCCGATGCGACCAGGGGCGCGACGTACAGTGCCATCGTGCGCGCCGTACGCCCGAGCGTTCGCTGCGCGACGCCCAGGGACATGCCCGCGATCTTGCGCCTTCTCGACGCCGCGCGGCTGCCGAAGGACGGGCTCGAGGCATCGCACGTCCACCTGTTCGTGGCGGAAGGCGCGCGGAAGGACGGCCTTCCCGCCGGTGTCGTCGGTTTCGAGCTGGTGGGCGATGCCGCCCTGCTGCGCTCGCTCGCCGTGCGCCACGATGAGCGAGGGCGTGGTCTGGGCATCGGCCTCATCCGCCACGCCCAGCGTCGGGCCCAGGCCGCTGGCGCCCGAACGGCGTATGCGCTCAGCACGACGATCCCGGAGCTGCTGGTACGACTGGGATTCACGAGTGCGAGCCGCGCGGAGCTACCGGCGGCCGTCCTTGCATCTCCCGAGCTGAAGGGCGCTTGCCCGGCCTCGGCGCCGTTGTTCACGCTTCGACTGCGATAACGAGCCATCGGCACGTGGAGGCCGCCGCGTCCATGGCGCCGCACGTGCGGCTGGTGCGGGTCGTGGACGCGGCAGCAGAGTGGCCCGCCGGCAGGACGGTGCCGTGGATGTAGGCGGACGGACGCCGCCGGCGGGTGGGCTCCCCTAGGGTCAGTTGGGGTCGACAGGGTCGATGCGGTCGTCCCCCACGGATGTATGGTTCATTCGCGCCCGCACGTAGACACGCGAAAGGAGAGCGATCGACATGGAACGCTTCCTGAGCCGGATCGTGCGCTCGCCGCAGTACCTTGCTCTCGGATTGGTCGCGTTGGCGCTTCCGTTGGCGCTGGCGCAGGGCAACGCTTCGAGTGGGAAGACGGAGAGCTACACCATCAAGGAGTCGGACTACACCTACCAGCCGGATGCGATGACCTGGCACGTGGGTGACACGGTGAAGCTGACGATCGTGAACACCTCCCCCAAGGACGCCCACATGTTCATGCTGGGCAAGAAGCCGCTCAACATGGTGACGAGCAGCTTCGGCACCAGCTATCCCAAGGGATGGAAGGACACGCTCTTGAGCAGCAAGAGCCAGGTGAGCTTCAGCAACGCGCACGGCGTCTTGATGAAGAACCCTTCCCCCGGTGGTACGGTACAGCCCGGCGCCGTGGCACTCCAGGAGGCCGACAAGGTCAGCGGCGGCCAGGCTCACGTGACCATCACCTTCAAGGTGCCGGACAAGGTGGGCACCTGGAAGTACGCCTGCTTCGAGCAGAAGGGGCAGCACTACACGTCCCACCACATGGTCGGCACCATCAAGATCGTGAAGTGAGGGGCCGATACCTCGAGCACTCGTCGCCGTGGATGGAGGTCGGGGGCCCCGCGGCGTAGGCGCGGGTGCGACAGGCTCCGATGCGGCAGCTTGCATGCCAAGCGATGGGAGCGGCTCGGCGACGACACGCCGGGCCGCTTTCTAGACGAGATCGGTTGCGCCCGGTCCGCTCGGCCCGGACCAGGCCGCGGCCGCCGTCACGCTTGCGCGGGTCGCCGCAGTCGGCTGGGCCGGGCCACTGCCGCGCCGCGGCTCGGGTGGGAGCCTTGCAGCGCGCCCGACCCGCGCGTGGGGCCACCACCGCCTGAACAGGGGGAGACGTGGATCCGGAGGTCACGTGGGCGGGCTGGAGTGTCGGTGCGTGGCAGGCGTGCCACGGTGCACCGCGGGGTCGGCTGGGGCGACGCGCTGATACCATGCGGAAGGAACCGCAAGGAGGAGCCAGCATGGCGGAGGGTCACGCGCAGGGTGAAGCCGAGTCGGAGACGGGGGCAACCGGAGCCCAGCCCCCGCGCGCGCCCGAGGACCGTCTGGAGGTGCGCTCGCACGAGGTGGAGCTCGGCGGGCAGCGCCTGCACTACACCACCACCACCGGCACGGTGGTCCTGCGCGAGGAGGTGCTGGGTGAGGGCGAGCGCGAGGGCCGCTTCGAGGGCCACCGCCCGAAGGCCGAGGTCTTCTTCGCCGCCTACACGCTCGAGGGCGTGCAGGAGCCGGCCACGCGGCCGCTCACCTTCGTGTTCAACGGCGGCCCCGGCTCGTCCTCGGTGTGGCTGCACCTGGGCCTCTTCGGGCCCAAGCGGGTGGACATGGGGGAAGACGGCCTGGCCGCGCGGACGCCGTACCGGCTCGTCCCCAACGAGGCATCGCTGCTCGATCGTACCGACCTGGTCTTCATCGATCCCGTCAGCACCGGCTACAGCCGCGTGGTGGAGGGGGAGAAGCCGAAGCCCTACCACGCCTTCGACAAGGACATCGAGAGCGTGGCGGAGTTCATCCGCCTCTACACCAGCCGCAACGGCCGGTGGCGCAGCCCCGTGTTCCTGGCGGGGGAGAGCTACGGCACGACGCGCGCTGCGGGCCTGGCGGGGCACCTGCAGGAGAGGCTCGGGTTGTTCCCGAGGGGCCTCATGCTGGTGTCGTCGATCTTGGATTTCTCGACCGCGCTGTTCGGCCCCGGCAACGACCTGCCGCCGCTGCTGTTCCTGCCCACCTACGCAGCGACCGCGCACTACCACGGCCGGCTGCCCGAGGACCTGCAGCGCCGCCCCTTGCGGGAGGTGCTGGACGAGGTCGAGTCGTTCGCCTTGGAGCGTTACGCGCCCGCGCTGCTCAAGGGCTCGGAGCTCGCCGGCGGCGAGCGCGAGGCGATCCGCGCCGAGTTGGCGCGCTTCACCGGACTGGGCGAGGCATACCTCGACGCCAGCGACCTGCGGGTCGACATCTTCCGCTTCGCCAAGGAGCTCCTGAGGGACGCGGGCCGTACCGTCGGCCGCATCGACAGCCGCTACACCGGCATCGACCGGGACCGCGCCGGCGAGCACTTCGAGTTCGACCCGAGCATGGCGGCGACGCAGGGCGCCTATACGGCCACCTTCAACGACTACGTGCGCGGCGAGCTGGGCTACGCGTCCGACCTCCCCTACCAGGTGCTGGCCAACCTGTACGCGAGCTGGAGCTACAAGGACTTCGAGAACCGCTACGTCAACGTGGCCGAGACGCTCCGCAAGGCCATCAGCTACAACCCGAACCTGCGGGTGCACGTCGCCAACGGGTACTACGACCTGGCGACACCCTACTTCGCCACCGAGCACACCCTGCGCCACCTGGCGCTCGACCCGACGCTGCGCGCCAACCTGTCGATGAGCTACTACGAGGCGGGGCACATGATGTACGTGCACCGGCCGTCGCTGCTGGCGCTGCGTGAGAACCTGACGGCGTTCCTGGACCACACGACGCCTCGCTGACGGCCGGCGGGCGGGGCACCGGATCGCTCCGCCTGGTGCGCCGCACGAGGCGGGGCCGCCTCGAATGCTGCCATCGGGGTCGATGAGGCCGCCCTCTCATCCTGGTCAGTGTTACCGCTGTTAGGGTCTGCGATGGCCCCGGCGCACGCGTCGGTGGCGATGAACGACCGGCTCGGCGACGAGAACGGCTTGCCGCGCCGGGGAGACTGAACCGCAGCGCCGCATCGATCTCGCCGTTGCGTGGATGACCGGTCCAGCTCCGCCCCCCCATCGCCACCGAGCCGGGAGAGGTGGTCGAGTTCCGTGCGCACCAGGCCTGGATGGAGATGCGACCGCAGATGAATGTGCTCACCTTCCGTAGGTGGCTCCCGATCGTCGCGACGCTAGGGCTGCTGTTGGCGAGCGTGTCCCACGCCCAGGGCGGCTCTTCCTCGCCTCCGTCGAGTGCCACCGTGACCGTGCAACCCGGTGACAGCTTGTGGGCCATCGCGCAGCGTTATGGCACGACGGTGGACGCGCTGAAAGGCGCCAACCACCTCGTCGGCGACAGCTTGCAGCCGGGGACCGTGCTCGAGCTTCCCCCGGGCAGCGACGCAACGCCGGGAACCTACGTGGTGCAGCCGGGAGACTCCCTCTACAACATCGCGCTGGCCTTCCACCTCAGCGTCGAGGACCTGATCGCCTACAACGACCTCTCCGGCTCCGTCATCCGGCCGGGGCAGACGCTGGTGCTGCATCCCTCCAAGACCACGCCGCCGACGCTGCACATCACCGTGCGGCCGGGAGATTCGCTCTGGGCGCTGGCACAACGCTACGGGACGACGGTCGCCACCCTGGCGAGCGCCAATGGCATCGCGGCGAACGCGACGCTACAGCCCGGCGAGACGCTGAGGGTGCCGGGGCAGTACGCCACGGCCACGGCCGATCAGGGTGGGGCCGCGCCCCCATCGGTGACCGTCACCAAGGGCGAGAGCCTGTGGTCGATCGCCCACGCCCACGGCACCACGGTGGCCGCACTGATGAGCGCCAACGGTCTCACGTCGACCGAGCTGTTCCCAGGCGAGAGCCTCGCCATCGTTCTTCCCGGTCAGCTCGGCCGGGCGATCCCACA
The DNA here is from genome assembly GCA_037386005.1 of Deinococcales bacterium. Lineage (GTDB taxonomy): Bacteria > Deinococcota > Deinococci > Deinococcales > Trueperaceae > JASBRS01. The sequence continues at coordinate 19,881 of JARRMM010000054.1, forward strand.
GGCTGACCAGCCGCAGCCCAACGACATGAAGGCCATGCTGTGGCCGATCCGCGGGCGCATCACGTCGTACTTCGGCTACCGCTTGCTCCGGGTGGCGGGGTCCAACTTCCACACCGGCATCGACATCGCGGGGCACATCGGTGAGCCGATCCACGCCGCCGTCGGCGGTAGCGTGGCGCTGGCCGGATGGAACGGTGGCTACGGTCTGTGTGTGATCATCCGTAACGGCGATACCGATTACTACTACGGGCACGCCTCGGCGTTGCTCGTTCGGCCCGGGGAGATCGTCCGCGCCGGACAGTTGATCGCGCGGGTGGGAAGTACCGGCGATTCCACCGGCCCCCACCTGCACTTCGAGATCCGCGTCAGGGACCAGCCCATCGACCCGCTGCCGTACCTGAACCCCCGCGCGGGGCGGTGACAGCGAGCGGCCTGCTGTGCTGCCTCCCGTCGGATCCCGGCAGCGCGGCCCGGCATCTCGATGGGGCGCCGCTCACGCCCGCTCCGGCTGCAGGGTACGGTCATCCTCGTGGTGTAGCGCGTCCCGCTTGATGGGGAAGAACGACGCCGCCAGCCCGAGGAACAGCATCAGGGCGGCCGAGCCCAGCCCTTGGAGGCAGCGGAGGACGTTGAGGATCGGGGCGCGATCGAGCCCGACCACCTCGATACGACCAGACACGGCGCACAGCAGCGAGCCCAGCGAGAAGATGCCGAGACCGAGCGAGACCATGCGCTTGCGCCCGTAGATGTCACCGAGCCGCGAGTGCGAAACCAGAAGCACGCCGAACACCGGCGTGTCGGCGTTGACGATCCACTGCAGGTTGGAGAAGGGCTCCTTCAGGCGCTCCTGGATCGTGGGCAGCGCACGTTGGCGAAGGTGATGTCGAGCAGGGCCGTGAACAGGCCGAAACAGACGGCGGCCAGGGCCCACCAATTGCGGTTCGATGCCTCGCTCACGGGCCGTCAGGCCTTCCCCCGCGCGCGCACGCGGGCCCGCATGCGGCGCGGTGACCACGGCATCGGGTCCCGTCGGTCCTGACCGTTCTCCCTCGCGGCCCTTCGTGCCGACCTCCGTGGATACGCACATTGACCCCCGACGGCGGGCGCCCTATACTTTGGGTCGTGTTAAATACTAATGCGACCCGAAGTGATGGCGCGCGCGCCTCCAAGGACAGCCTCGTCGATGAGATCATCGAGGCGTTCGGTGCCATGCGGGCGCGGCGGGTTCGCGCAGTGCACCGTGATCGGCGCGACGCCCTGAGCTCCGGTCATCTGCAGGTGCTGGCGCGATTGCAGATGGTGGGGCCGATGCCGGTGAGTCGTGTGGCGGCCACGCTCGGGGTGTCGGCGGCAGCTGCCACGGGGATGGTGGGCCGCATGGAGGAGCGTGGCCTGGTGCGGCGAACGCGCGACGAGAGGGATCGCCGCGTGGTGCTGGTCGGGTTGACGTCGAAGGGCCGCACCGTGCTCGCCGACATCGGGAACCGCGGGCGAGCGTCGTTGGCGCGGGTACTCTCCCGGCTCGACGCCGACGAGTTGACCCAGCTGCGCGATGGCCTGAGGGCCTTCCAGCGGGCGGCGCAGGAGCTCGCCGACGAGGAAGCCGCAACGGAAGGCGCGAGGGCCTCGGCTGCGAGCTGCGGGCCTGCCCGGTCGCGTCCGCGTCGTGGTGCCACAACGGATTCGGAGGACGCGGATGCTCCTGAAGATCCTCGCTGACTACACGCGGCCCTACCGCTGGGTGATCGCGGCGATCTTCGCTCTGCAGCTCGCCGGAACGCTGGCGTCGCTCATGCTGCCGAGCATCAACGCCGCCATCATCGACAACGGTGTGATCCGCGGCGACACGGGCTACATCGTGCGCGAGGGTGGCTGGATGCTGGCGGTGTCGCTCCTGCAGATCGGTGCCACCATCGCCGCCGTCTTCCTGGGGGCGCGTACCGCCATGGCGTTCGGCCGGGATGTGCGCTCGGGCCTGTTCCACCGGGTGGGCGCCTTCTCGAGCCGCGAGCTGGCGCGCTTCGGTGCGCCGTCGCTCATCACGCGCAACACCAACGATGTGCAGCAGCTCCAGATGATGCTGATGATGGCCTTCACGATGCTGGCCACCGCGCCCATCATGATGGTGGGCGGCATCATCATGGCGCTGCGGCAGGACGTCGGGCTGTCCTGGCTCGTGGCGGTGGCGGTGCCGGTGCTCGCCGGGCTCGTGAGCCTCATCATCACGCGGATGGTGCCGGGCTTCCGGCGCATGCAGAAGCGCATCGACCGCATCAACGAGGTGCTGCGGGAGCAGATCGGCGGCATCCGCGTGATCCGCGCCTTCGTCCGGGAGCCTGAGGAGCGCGCTCGCTTCGACCGGGCGAACGAGGAGCTCACCGACGTGTCGCTCTACGTGGGGCGCTGGATGGCGCTGATGTTCCCGGTCGTGATGCTGGTGACGAACGTCTCGAGCGTGGGCGTGCTGTGGTTCGGCGGTCTGCGCGTCGCCGCGGGGACCATGGAGATCGGTTCCCTGACGGCCTTCCTGAGCTACATCATGCAGATCCTGATCGCCGTGATGATGGCGACGTTCATGCTGGTCATCCTGCCGCGTGCCGCGGTGTCGGCGGATCGGATCGGGGAGGTGCTCGACACCGAGCCCACCGTGGTGCCGCCGGCGCAGGGGGTCACGCGGGCACCCGAGCGCGGACACCTGGAGCTGCGCAGGATCGGGTTCCGCTATCCGGGCGCCAGCCACCCGGTCCTCACCGGCGTCGACCTCGATGCTCGCCCCGGCCAGACGGTGGCCATCATCGGCTCGACCGGGGCCGGCAAGACGACGCTCCTCAACCTCATCCCCCGGCTGTTCGATCCCACCGAGGGCGCGGTGCTCATCGACGGTGTGGACATCCGTGCCTACGAGCCCGAAGCTCTGTGGTCGCGGGTGGGGCTGGTGCCTCAGAAGGCGTACCTGTTCACCGGTACCGTCGCCAGCAACCTTCGGTTCGGCCGGCCGGAGGCGACCGAAGAGGAGATGTGGCGAGCCCTCGAGGTCGCTCAGGCCAGCGACTTCGTGGCCGCCATGGAGGGCGGGTTGGAGGCGCCCGTCGCACAGGGGGGGACCAACGTCTCGGGTGGGCAGCGGCAGCGGCTGGCCATCGCTCGTGCGCTCATCCGCAAGCCCGAGGTGTACCTCTTCGACGACGCCTTCTCGGCCCTGGACGTGGCCACCGACGCTCGCCTGCGACGCGCGCTGGCCCCGATCACGCGGGACGCCACGGTGATCGTGGTGGCGCAACGCATCGCCACCATCGCGGATGCCGACCAGATCGTCGTCTTGGAGGATGGCCGCGTCGTCGGGCGGGGGACGCACGACGAGCTGGTGCGCAGCTCCAAGACCTACCTGGAGATCGTGGAGTCGCAGCGGCAGGTGGCGGCATGAGGCGCCCGCCCGGTTCCGACCCGACGCCCGGCCGATCCGGCGGCGCGCCCAAGGTCATGCGGGCGACCGAGCGCGTGCGTGTCGGGGGCGGGCCCGGCCACGGTCCCCCCGGCATGGTGGGCCAGAAGGCGGAGAACTTCGGACCTTCGCTCCGGCGGCTGGTGGGTCGGTTGCGGCCGGAGGCCCGCAAGCTGAGCGTGGTCATCGCGACGGCCGTGGCATCGGTCGGACTCAGCGCCATCGGCCCGCGGATCCTCGGGCGGGCCACCGACCTGCTGTTCGCCGGCGTCATCGGGGCGCGTCTTCCCGCGGGGATGACCAAGGCGCAGGCCATCGCCGCGGCGCGGGCCTCGGGTCAGGGGAAGATCGCCGACCTGCTCTCCGGCATCGACCTGGTCCCGGGGCGGGGCGTGGACTTCGCCGCGCTCGGACACGTGCTGCTGATCGCCCTGGCGGTGTACCTGGGCAGCGTGATGCTGCAGTACCTGCAGGGCTACCTGCTCAACGACGTCGTGCAGAACACGGTGTACCGCATGCGCGAAGCGGTCGAGGACAAGCTCAACGCGTTGCCACTGAGCTACTTCGACCGTCAGCCTCGCGGGGAGCTGCTGAGCCGCGTGACGAACGACATCAACAACGTGTCGCAGAGTATGCAGCAGACCCTCAGTCAGGTGCTGACGGCGCTGTTCACCGTGCTGTTCGTCGCGGCCATGATGATCTCGATCTCCCCGCTGCTGTCGTTGGTGGCGCTGGTGTCGATCCCGCTGACGATGCTGGTGGCGGGCCTGGTCATGCGGCGTTCGGGCAAGCAGTTCATCGCGCAGTGGCGGCGCACCGGCACGCTCACGGCGCAGGTCGAGGAGGCGTTCACCGGGCACGCCCTGGTGAAGGTGTTCGGGCGGCAACCCGAGTTCGAGCAGGCGTTCGAGGCCGAGAACGAGGCGCTCTACCAGGCGAGCTACCGGGCGCAGTTCTTGTCCGGCCTGATCATGCCGGTCACCCGCTTCATCGGGAGCCTCAACTACGCCACCATCGCCGTGCTGGGTGGCATCAAGGTCGCCCGCGGCGCCATCAGCCTGGGTGACGTGCAGGCCTTCATCCAATACAGCCAGCGCTTCACGCAGCCGGTCACGCAGCTCGCCTCGATGGTGAACCTGCTCCAGTCGGGCGTGGCGTCGGCCGAGCGCGTCTTCGAGCTGCTCGACGCCGACGAGCAGGTGCCCGAGGTGGCGACCGAGACGCTCGCGGCCGTGCCCCGGGGACGCGTGGCCTTCGAGCACGTCAGCTTCCGCTACGAGCCGGAGCGGCCGCTCATCGAGGACCTGTCGCTCACGGCCGAGCCGGGCCAGACGGTGGCGATCGTGGGTCCCACCGGGGCCGGCAAGACCACCCTGGTCAACCTGCTGATGCGCTTCTACGAGCTCGACGACGGGCGCATCACCATCGACGGCGTCGACATCACCGACGTCGCCCGGGACGACCTCCGCTCCCGCATCGGGATGGTCCTGCAGGACACCTGGCTCTTCCGTGGCACGATCCGCGAGAACATCGCCTACGGGTGGCCCGACGCGAGCGAGGAGGACATTCTCGCGGCCGCGCGCGCGGCCTTCGTGGACCGCTTCGCGCACAGCCTCCCCGACGGATACGACACCGTCATCGACGATGAGGGAGGGACCGTGAGCGCCGGCGAGAAGCAGCTGATCACCATCGCGCGGGCGTTCCTGGCCGATCCGCCGCTGCTGGTGCTCGACGAGGCCACCAGCTCGGTCGACACCCGTACCGAGCTTCTGCTGCAGGAGGCGATGAACGCGTTGCGCGGGAACCGCACCAGCTTCGTGATCGCCCACCGGCTCTCCACCATCCGGAACGCGGACGTGATCCTGGTGATGGACGGTGGTCGCATCGTCGAGCAGGGCTCGCACGACACCCTCATCGCCGCAGGGGGCGCCTACGCCGCGCTCTACCAGGCGCAGTTCGAGGGGGTGGCCGCGAAGGCGGCATGAGCGGCGGCCCTGGGTACGGGTCGGGGCCGTCGTGGGGCGCTGGCCGCGCTGGACCAGGGGTGCGGGGGTGGCGTCGCTCCAGGTCTCGAGCCAATGCACGACGGCATCCAGGACGGCGGACAGATCGCGCCCCTTGTCGGCGAGGTGGTACGTGATGCGCACCGGCATCTCCGGGACCGCGACGCGCGAGAAGCGCTTCGCCATGACGTCCGCCCGCTGGAACGAGACGGTCGCTGCGTCACGCGACGACATGACGACCTAGCTGGTGGACCTGCGTGACCACCCCATGCCGTTCTTCGACGGGCCCGCGTCCAACGCCCACGTTCCCTCGCGCAACGAGGTCGCCAAGCGCTGACAGGCGAAGGTCGGGTCGTTCGACGGGTCCATCCAAGTCACCGCCGAGGGCAACCATTCGATCTGCGCGGTGCTCGAGAACGCGCTGGACCACGCGGCGCCGGAGTGGTAGCGGAAGCCCGCCGCCTGAACGGCGCCGATGCTTTGGCGCCGGGGGATCTGGCGCGTCGTCAGCGGCGGGCGGTGGACGCGTTCAGGGCCACGGCGGCGCGCACGAGCGAGGTGACGGCCTCCTCGTCGAGATCGTCCGCGTCGTGGAGATCGATGGCGCGCCTGGTGTTGCCGTCGAGACTGGCGTTGAACAGGCCCGCCGGATCCTCGAGCGTGGCCCCTTGGCGAAGGTGATCTTCACCTTGTCCTTGTACGTCTCGCCCGTGCAGATCATGCCGTCGTGGTACCAGACCGGTACCCCTCGCCACTTCCACTGCTCGACCACGTCCGGCTCAGCCCGGTGGATGAGGCGACGGATCCGCGCGAGCATCTCGCCTCGCCAGTCGGCGAGCCCCTCGATCCTCGCGTCGATCCGTCGGGAGGGAGACATGGACGGGTCGTGGTCGGGCATGGTCAGACTCCTCCTGGCGGTGTGGTCGGGGCGTCGTCCGCGTCGTCGCGAGCATGAGCCGAGGAAGCGAGCCCGGTGGCTGCGGACCTCCGCTCGCTCACGGAGACGGGCTCACCAGGGCCCAGCGCGACAGCAGGCTCTCGCCCGATTCGAGGACGCGCATGGTGTTCAGGATGGAGGTCCATTCCGACGCGGTGACGGTGCGGGGATCGTCCGGGCGGCCGAACTTCATCACACTGAGCCAGGCCTTGCCTTTCGGTCGCAGGATCCTCCGGATCTGCTCCAGTGCGCCGGCATGGTCCTGCATGCAGCAGAGCAGGCCCTCCGCGAGCACGAAGTCGAGCGAGCCGGCCTCGACGAAGTCGATCTCGGCTGCCGAGGCGACGCGTGCGTCCACGACGTGCCCGAGCCCCAGCCGTGCGATCTTCCGCCGCACCTTCCCGATCGCATCGGGATCGAAGTCGACGGCGAACACGCGGCCGCCTTCACGGACCGCCTTCGACATCGGGACCGTGAAGTGCCCGGGCCCGCAGCCCAGGTCGGCCACCCTGTCGCCGGCACGCACGTAACGGGCGACGAACCTCCGCGGTGGCTGGAACAGCCGCCGCAGCAGGTTGTCGAGGAGGAACGCCGGGATGCGCCGGTCCTCGACCGCACAGGAACAGGTGGGAGCGTCGCGTACGGCCATGTTGGTGCATCCTACGGCGGGTCGGCGCCCCCTCTGGTCGTGCAGCGCGCCCGCCGCCCGGGCATGGGACCGCTCCCCCGAGGTCGCTCAAGGGACCCCGCCCGTGGGCGGGACGAGCTGGTGCAGCGCAGCCATGATGACCGGGGTCGGATCGACCTGGGCGTCGACGGACACCGCCAAGGTGACATCGTGGGTCGGGAACCGGCCGATGAACGAGAGGTAGCCGGCGGTACCGCCGGAGTGGCCGATGGCTTCCAGGCCTCCCGGGAGGACGTACCGCTCCAGTCCGAGCCCGTAGCCTGTCTGCCCGTTGTCGCCGGTGACGTCGACGAAGGTCGTCATGGCGCCCAGGGTTGCGGGGTCCCGGAACAGTTTCCCTGATAACAGCGCGGTCATGCAGGTCGTGAGGTCGGCGGTGTTGGAGACCAGCGCGCCGCCGCCGGCGGCGCCGGCCATGGACGGATCCACGTGGCTCTGGTCGACGATGACCCCATCGACCATGCCGTAGCCGCGCATGTAGGGTTCGGCGATGGCTGCGTCGCCGGGGCGGGGGAGCGAGGTGTGGGTGAGATCCAACGGCTCGATGATGCGCAGTGTGACCTCGTCGCGCCAGGAGTTTGCGGTCACCCG
>JARRMM010000055.1:0-27610 GCA_037386005.1 Deinococcales bacterium
TGACGCTGGCGGCCACGATCAGCGCCACCCCGAACCCGAGCAACGCCAGGAAGCTCGGCAGCTCGTCGGCGAAGCTGTGGCCCTGCCGCATCAGCCCCAGCAGCACGTTCTCGGCGTAGGTCGGCGGCAGCACGTGGGCCAGCACGCGGAGGTAGGCCGGGAGCTGATCGAGCGGCAGCACCAGGCCGCACAGCAGCAAGGTCGGGATGATGAGCAGGGGGATGGTCGGGAAGACCTGCCCCTCGGTGCGGGCCGCGGCGGACACGAAGACCCCCATCGCGATCGACACCATCGACAGCACGAAGGTGGTGAGCGACACGGGCACGACGCGCGCGCCGAGGTCGATACCGAAGAACCAGGCCGTGGCACTGACCACCAGCGCCGTCTGGACCAGCGCCAGCGCGCCGTAGCCCAGCACGAAGCCGGCGGTGATGGCAGGGCGGCCGTAGCCCACCACCAGCATGCGGCCGAGCGTGCCGTCGCGCCGCTCGCGAACCAGCACCAGGGTGGAGAGGATGTACGCCAGGAAGAACACCATGAACCCGCCGGCGGGCAGCGCGTAATCGTCGATCGGGATCCGCAGCGCGCGGAAGGCCGGAACGCCCTCGAAGATCCCCTTGAGCAGCAGCACGAGCAACACGGGAACCGCCAGCGACAGCACCAGGAAGCGCGGGTCGCGCAGCGTCTGGAGGATCACGCGGCGCGCCACCCGCACGACGTCCCGGGCCCCTTCAGGCACGGGCCGTCTCCTTCGTCATCAGCGCGACGATGATGTCCTCCAGCGTGTCGTTGCGCACGTCCACGCGCCGGACGCCGTCGGCGTCCAGGCTCCGGAGCCACGCAAGCAGCTCCGGGCCGTCGGGAGGGAAGCGTCGCTCCTCGATGCCGCCGGACCGCTCCACCCGCACCGTGGTGCCCGCACGGCGCATCAGCGTCTCGGGCGTGGTGTCGGCGAGGATGCGTCCTTCCCGGACGATCAGCAAGCGGTCGCAATGGACCGCCTCGTCGATCTGGTGGGTCGAGACGAGCAGGCCCGCCCCCTCGCCCTTGAGCCGGTCGAACTCGCGCCAGAAGCGCTGACGCAGCACCGGGTCGATCCCCGCGGTGGGCTCGTCGAGGAGCAGCAGCTCCGGCTCGTTGACGAGCGCACAGGCCAGCGAGACCCGCTGCTTCATGCCGCCCGACATGGCCCGAACCGGATCGCGCGCGCGCCCGGCCAGGCCCAGGAACTCGAGGAGCGCATCGACCTGGCGCTTGGCCACGCCGCGGCCGAAGAACCGCACGTTGAAGCGCGCCGACAGATCCTCGTACAGCGCGTAGTCCTGAGGCATGTAGCCGATGCGCCTGCGCAGGCGCTGCAGGTTCCCGGGGCGCACGGTCTCGTTGAAGAGCTCGAGGGTGCCGGCGGTCGGGCGCTGCAGGAGGGCGATGGTACGGACCAGGGTCGTCTTCCCCGCGCCACTGGGACCCAGGAGCCCGACGATCTCGCCGGGTTCGAGCACGACGTCGACGTCCTCCAGAGCCCTCAACCGGCCGTAACGGCGGCTCACTCCACGCGCGCGCACGACGGGCGCCACACGGCCACGATAGCACCGGCACCCCCTGCCCGATCCGGACCTTCGTTCTGCTGCCATGCGCCCGTGTCGCGACCCGCGCGGCCGGGCCGGCGCCGACCGGCGCCCCTCCCTCTACAATCCAGCCACGGCAGGAGATCCGAGCGCGGCACCCGCAGGGTCCGCTTCCGCGCTCCCCGTCCCGCCACGGCAGGAGGCCGCGCCATGCAGTTCCAGTCCTACGCCTACGGCACCAATCCCTGGCTCCGCGACCCCGACCTGCGGCACGTCCTGGCGCACCTCTGGCCGGCGGTGGCCGACCACGACGAGAGCCTCACGGCCTTCGGGGCGCTGGCCGGGCGCGACGCCTACGAGGTCGCCTACCACGTCGACCACGAGGCGCCGCCGGTGCTGATCAGCCACGACCTCGACGGCAACCGGATCGACCGGGTGCGACTGAGCCCGGCCCAGACGGCCCTGATGCCCAGGCTCGCGCCCATGATGCGGCCGCCCTTCGAGGGCGGGAGCTGGCACCATCACTTCGCGCAGGGCTACCTGCTGGCCGATCCCGGCCTCTACTGCATCCTCACCATCACGTTGCAGACCGCGTACGTGCTTCACAAGTACGCTCCGCAGCACGAGCGCTTGAAGCAGGCGCTGCTGTCGCTGGAGGCGTACGGCGCGACCTGGATGACCGAGACGCAGGGGGGCAGCGACCTCGGAGCCAACCGCACCGTCGCACGTCGTGACGGCGACGTCTGGCGTCTCTCGGGGGGCGACAAGTACTTCGCGAGCGGTGCCGGCCTCACCGACGCCGCCGTCGTCACGGCGCGCCCCGACGGCGCCCCCGAGGGGCCCAAGGGCCTGGCGCTGTTCCTCGTTCCACGCCTCGATGCGTCGGGGGCGTTGAACGTCCGCGTGCGACGGCTCAAGGACAAGAGCGCCACACGCGCCGTGCCCTCGGGCGAGGTCGAGCTCGAAGGGAGCGAGGCCGAGCTGATCGGACGCGCAGAGGAAGGCATCTACTACACCCTGGAGACGCTCACCGTCTCCCGCCTCGCCAACGCCGTGGCCAGCATGGGGATCGCCCGCAAGGCAGCCCTGGAGGTCGAGGACCGGGTGCGCCGGCGCCGCGCCTTCGGCCGCACGCTCATCGACCACCCGCTGGTGCGCCGCGACCTGACCGACCTCGCCGTGCGGCAGGCCGGTGGGCTGGCCCTGGCGTTCACCGCCGTCGACGCCTTCGACCGCGCCTGGCACGAGCAGCCCCCGTACAGCGAGGACTACCACTACGCGCGCTTGCTGGGCCATCTGGCCAAGAACCGCACGGCCGACCACGCCGCCGAGGTCACCCGCCTGGCGATGGAGCTGTTCGGAGGGCTGGGCTTCCTGGAGGAGGTCGCTGTCGCGCGGTGGCATCGCGAGGCGCTCATCACACCCATCTGGGAAGGCCCCAGCAACATCCAGGCGCTCGACCTGCTGGAGGTCATCCAGAAGAAGGGGGCCCATCGCCCCTTCGCCGACCAGATGCACCGCCTCCTGACCGCCGCCGGCACGCGCGAAGCCGGCGTCGCAGCGGCGGCCCTCGACGCCGCCCTCGGCATGCTCGACCCGGGCGATGCCGAACGCGCCCAGTGGTACGGCAAGGACCTGCTGGCCCGCCTGGCCGACGTCGCCCAGGTGGCCCTGCTCTACGACCTGGACGGCGGCCAGAAGGGGCGCTATTCCAAGCTGGCAGCGCTGTACGCCATCCGATTCCTCGAGCACGAGCCGTACCCGGCCTGGGCGATGAGGGATCCCGACCTGCACCCGGTCGCGGTGTCCGCGCGCTGATCACGGGCGTCGACAGGCCGGCGCCCCCGGTCCGACGTCGGCACGGCCGAAGCGTCCGCCGACCCACAGCGAAGCCGCTGCACCCCGCTGCCGGCGCAGCGGTCTCTGGTACCTTGGCAGTCGGTACCCGACGCCGAAGCTGCACACGGGTCCCGCGCATCGCGGCCTGGAGCACGGCGTGCGACTTCTTACGCCCGCGGGGTACGGGCATCACTCGAGGAGAACCGAGGAGGGACGCATGGCAGATCCCGGCGTCGCATCGATCGAACGCACCCGCTTCGGCGGCACCCTGCACGATCCGCATCAGGCGCGCGAGCCCCGTCGCTCACGACGGCGAGCCCGGCTCGTCACGGCAGTCCTGGGCGCGCTGCTCGCCCTGGGTCTGGCCGGTCCGGCCCTGGCCCAGGGAACGTGCACCACGACCCTGCACTACCTCACGCTGTCCGAGTTCGACCAGGGTATGCGACCCGTCATCCAGGCCTTCGAGGACCAGCACCCGGGGGTGTGCGTCAAGATGGAGGGGTACTCGTTCAACGACCTCTTCCAGACCACCCAGGTGCGCATGCGCGCCCACGACAGCAGCCTCGACGTGCTGCTGGTCGATCAGCCGGTGGTTGCGGCCTACACGGTGCTCGGGTACCTCTCGCCGCTGGACGGCACGTTCACGCAGCAGGAGCTCGACAGCGCCTGGGTGAAGCCCGCCATCGACGCCGGCCGGGTCAACGGCCACCTCATGGCGGCCCCGCAAGACAGCTCCATCCAGCTCCTGTACTTCAACCGTACGCTCTTCAAGCAGGCGGGCGTCACGCCACCCACCGGCCTGGTCGCCGGAAAGACCGTCACCTTCGACGACATCGCCAAGCTCGCGCAGCAGGACCGCTGGACCTGGGAGCAGGTCGTGGCCGCGGCGAAGCGGCTCACCCGCCGCTCGGGCGGCACCACCAGCGTCTGGGGCTTCACCTTCGGCCAGCCCGACGAGCTCTACCAGCTCCAGCCGCTCGGCCTCTCGTTGGGCGGCACCATCCTGAGCCCCGACGGGACGACCGTCGACGGCTACCTCAACGGTCCGGCCTGGACGAAGGCCGCGACCTGGTACGGCGATCTGTTCAACGGCTCCAAGGTGAGCCCCAAGGGCGTGCCCTACCCGCAGACGGCCGACCTCTTCGCCGAGGGCAAGGTCGCCCTCTACGCCGGGGGCGCATGGCAGCTGGGCAAGTTCAAGAGCTCCGGCGTCGACTTCGGGATCGCGCCGTACCCCGCCTTCGCGGGAGGCAAGGTCGCCACGCCCACGGGCGGGTGGTACCTCGGGGTAGCCGCCTATAGCAAGCACAAGGCGCAGGCGGCGGCCTTCATCCGCTTCCTCACCGCGCAGCAGGGCGCGTCGCTGTGGTTCACCTCCTACGGCCACTTCCCGCCGCAGCAGAGCGTGCTCGACACCATCCGCACCGGTAGCGCCTACACCACCTTCCCGGACGACGCCTACCTGCTGGGCGTCTACCAGTCGCGCCACACGGCGGCGGTGCGGCCCAAGACACCCGCCTACCTGCAGCTCCACAACATCTTCAACAGCACCTTCAGCGACATCCGCAACGGAGCCGACCCGAAGCGGGCACTCGACTCCGCCGTCGGCCAGATCGACCCGTACCTGAAGCGCTTCCAGTGACGAGCGGGGACCGCGACGGTGGCCGCACCGGCTGAACGGCCGGGCGACCGCCGCCCCCGCCCCCGGCGGCGTGAGGAGCGCGTCGCCTACCTGTTCTTGCTGCCGGCATTGCTGGGGTTGGGGCTCTTCCGCGTGGTCCCCATGGTGGAGGCGGTGGCGGGCAGTCTCTACCGCCAGGTCTTCTCCGCGCAGGGCCCGGCGACGGTCTTCGTCGGCCTGGGCAACTTCGCTTCGCTCGTCGCCGACCCGGTGTTCTGGCGGTCGCTGTGGGTGACGGTGAAGCTCAACGTCGTCATCAATCCCATGCAGGTGGTGCTGGCGCTCCTGCTGGCGCTGATGGTCGACCGCGCCTCACGCGGCATGCGCCTGTACCGCGTGCTGGTGCTCGTCCCGATCGGGGTGTCCTTGCCGGTCTCCACCATCCTGTGGCGCCTGATGCTCGACCCCAACGCCGGCTTCGTCAATGCGCTGCTCGCCTTCGTGGGACTCCCGCAGCAACCCTTCTACACCAGCCCGGCCCAGGCGCTCTGGAGCATCATCCTCATCGCCAACTGGAAGGGCGTCAGCTACTGGATGGTCTTCGTCCTTGCCGGCCTGCAGGGCGTCCCCACCGAGCTCCAGGAAGCCGCCGCCATCGACGGTGCCGGCCGGCCGCAGCGCTTCCTCTTCGTGACCCTGCCACTGCTGCGCCGCCCGCTGCTGTTCGTGCTGGTCGCCGACACCATCATCAACTTCGTGATGTTCGTGCCGATGTACCTGTTGACGCGGGGCGGACCCTCCTACGCCACCAACGTGCTGATGTACCAGGCGTACAAGGTCGGCTTCGCCTTCGGGGACATGGGGCAGGCGCTCGCCATCGTGACCGTCCTGCTGGCGCTGATCCTGCTCGTCGTGGCGGTCCAGTTCCGGCTCCTCGACAGCGAGCCGGCACGACCATGACCCGCGTCGGCGGCTGGTTCGGGCGGATCCTCGTGGCCGCGCTGTATGCGGCCGTCGCCGCCTTCTTCGTGCTTCCGCTGTGGTGGGCGGTGGTCGGCTCCCTCACGCCCCTCAAGGACGTCTTCCGCCACCTGGCGCCCTTCGATGTCCGGGCGCTGTGGCCGAGCCACGTGACCTTCAGCGCCTACGCCGCCCTGTTCCGGGACCACGCCTTCGGCCGCGTGTTGTTCAACACGGCCTTCGTCGCGCTCGCCACGGTGGCGGCCGGCCTCGTCGTCAATGGTCTGGCGGGGTTCGCGTTCGCGGTGATGGAGTTCCGCGGGAAGCGCCTCCTGTTCGCCGCCACGCTGATCTCGTCCATGGTCCCGGCCGAGGCGCTCGCCATCCCTCTCTATCGGGTCGTGGGCGGCCTGGGTCTGCTCGACAGCTACGGTGCGCTGATCGCTCCAGCCATCAGCAACGGCATCGCCATCTTCCTGTTCCGGCAGTTCTTCGCGGAGGTCCCCATCGAGATCACCGAGGCCGCACGCATCGACGGCGCGGGCTGGCTCACCATCCTGGTGCGTCTCTACGTGCCGCTCTCCCTACCCGTCACGATTGCCGCGGCGCTGCTGTTGTTCGTGTTCCAGTGGGAGTCGTTCCTGTGGCCGCTCATCGCCGTGCACTCGCCGGACTTCACCGTCATCCAGATCGCCCTCGCGAACCTCCAGCAGCAGCACAGCACGCAGTGGACGCAGATCTTCGCGGCCTCCTCCCTGGCTGCGCTGGTGCCGCTGCTCCTGCTCCTGCCCCTGCAGCGCTACTACGTCCAGGGCATCGTGAACTCGGGTGTGAAGGGGTGACGCCGGTCGCAGGAATACGGAGACGGGGCGGCTAGAGCCCGAGCATGGCCGCCGCACGCTTCTGCTCGATGCGGTCCGCCGCGGACCGGGCGGGGAGGCTCAGCGCCTTCTCGAGCTGCGCCTTGGCCGCACCCTCGTCCCCCAGGGCCCTCAGTGCGGTGGCGTACTCCACCCGGAGGTTGACCTGCTCGGGCGCGGCCGCGATGCCCTTCTTCAGCAAGCTCAGGACGTTGCCCTTGCTGGCACCGTAGAGCCACCCCACGCCGTGCTGCGTGAGCTCGAGGTTCCACATGGCGAGCCCGACCAGGGCGTCGGCGTTGTCCGGGTCGATCGCGATGGCGTGCTCGAACAGGTCGCGCAGGTCGTTGACGACGTTGAGGCTCTCGAACACGCCCGCGCGCCGCGCGATCTCCCCCTTGGCCCGCGCGAGCTGGACGTACGCGGCGGCGTTGTCGGGATCGAGCTCGATCGCTCGCTGCGCCGCGTCACGCCCCCGCCGCAGCCAGGTGATCTGCTCGGACTCGCTGGGTTGGCCGTAGACGGCGTAGTCGCTGGCCGCCCTCGCGGCGAGCACCTGGCTCGCCGCCGTGTCGACGGCGCTCGCGGCCTCGTACGCGGCCACGTAGTGGCCGTCGGTGATGTCCTGCTGCACGTCGGTCGCGGCCAGGGCGGTGGGCAGCAGTCCCATCGCACTCGTCAGGACCACGAAGCACAGCAGCCGCACCCACCCCGTCGATCGGGATCGTCCGCTCCCTGCACGTCGTCGGGTCCGTGGGGTGTCCACCGTACACACGCCCCTTCCTCCAGGGCGTCACCGCCTACGTTCCATTGTGCGCCGCCCGGCCGGAACACGGCGTGCTCGATGAGGCGCGCCGCGATCGCCCACGTCGGCCGAAGGGTCAGGGGTGGCCGGAGGCCGAGGCGGACGCCGTCGTCGACGAGGTCGACGATGAGGATGGGCCCGAAGACGAGCCCGTAGAGGAGCCCGTGGACTTACCTGTGGACGAACCTGTGGACGAGCTCGAGGACCCGCTCGAGGACGTCGCCGACGCCGCCCCGGACGAGGCCGTGCTCGAGGACGTGCTCGACGTCGAACCCGGGGCCTTGGCGGAGGCGTACCCGGCCGGGGCCTTGTACTCGAACACCGCGTAGATCCTGCCACCGACGCGCTTGCGCTCCACGGTGAGGGTCCCGCCCTGCACGTCGTAGACCACGCGCAACACGTTGCCGACGCTGGCCCACGAGCGCGCCACGTGCAGCGTTCCACGGGAGAGGTACTCGTAGAGGCGGCCGTGGACGCCCATCTTGAAGTAGCCGAACATCGAGGCGGGCACGCTGGCGCACAGGACCTGCTCGGAGGACGGCGTTCCGCTGTCGAGCAACCCGCTGCACCCGACCGGGCTACCGCCCAGGGTGCGGACCGCCTGCTCGACCATCGTCCCGTAGGCGGTGTTGGTGTCCATCGGCTGCGCCGCCTGCGCCACCGACGCCAGCACGAGCCCGCACGTCACCACCCCGAGCAACCGTCGAATCCTCGATGAAGCCATGGCGATCCTCCTCGTGCGGTGCCGCGAGAGCCACGAGCACCGTCCTGGCCGTTAGGCGACCGAGACGATACCAGAGATGGCATGAGAAATGCTTCTCATGCTGGCCCCACCGTGGCCACCGCGGAGCGAGACGCTCACGCTGGATCCTGCCGGGTCGGGCCGGGTAGGCAGGCTGCGGACAGCCGGCCGGACAGCCGGCCGGACATCCTCAGGAGGCGAGGGCCAGGATGCGCGCTGCGCCCCTCGCGACCAGGACGAACACGACCGCGCCGACCAGCAGATCGGGCACGCCCGAGCCCGTGAGCGCGACCAGCACACCCGCCACGATGACGCCCAGATTGACGAGGACGTCGTTGCTCGTGAAGATGACGGACGCGCGCATATGGGCCTCGCCGCTGCGCGCGCGTGCGAGCAACCGAAGCGTCACGACGTTGGCGCCGAGTGCCAACACCGCCACCACGATCATGGTCGCGTCGTCGGGGGCGGCCGCCGTCCCGAACGCCCGCCTCAGCACCTCGAACAGACCGAGGGCGGCGAGAGCCAGCTGCCCGTAGCCGCTCCAGCGTGCGACGCGCCGCTTCGTGGCGGCCGTGCCGTACACCACCGCCAGGCTGAGGGCGTAGACCCCCGCGTCGGCCAGCATGTCCAGGCTGTCAGCGATCAGACCCATGGAGCGCGCGAACACCCCGGAGGCGGCCTCGACCACGAAGAACAGCGCGTTGAGAGCGAGGACCACGCGGAGCGTGCCCACCTGCAGCGATCGTCCCGCCCCCGCCTCCTCCTCCGCGACGGGCTCGGTGCTCAGCAGGCTCGACCCCAGGTCGAGCCTCCCGATCGCCCGCTCGATGGCCTCGGCATCGCCATCGTGATAGACCGTGACCCGACGAGCCCCGAGGTCCGCCTCGACCGACCGGACCGCGGCCATAGGCTCGAGCGCCGAGCGCACCAGCGACTCCTCGGCCGCACAGTCCATGCGCTCGACCCGGTACACGGAACGCTCCACCAGCGGCTCCCGGATGCGCTCCGGGCTCACCAACCGCGGCGCGTGCGCAGGCTCAGGATCTGGGCGGTGTGGTGCTCGCCGTGCCAGGCGTAGAGCCCCAGCGCCCATCCCAGGCTGCGCTCCGCGCCGTTGCCCGGGTTCACGTAGCAGCGCTCGAAGTCCTCCGGTCGCATGAGGTCGAGCAACGCCAACCAGCTGAGGTGGAGCCCCTCGAACAGGTCGAGGGCCGGCGCGACGGGCCCGCGGACGCTGTCGGGGAGGGCGGCCCAACCGTCCTGGTCGTAGCTCGCCACGGCCGGCGTGTCCTCCGTGAGCGCCCACTTGAACCGGAGGTAGGTGTGGAGGTGGCTGTCGGCGAGGTGATGCGCGATCTGGCGCACGGTCCAGCCGCCCTCCCGATAGGGGGTGTCGAGCTGGGCGTCGTCGAGCCCGGCCACCGCATCGCGCAAGCGCCGCGGTGCCTGTGTCAGCGCGCCCACCCAGCGCCCACGCGCGGCCGCGTCGATCGTGTCGGGCGGGGCGTAGCGGCCGATCGGATAGCGGGGATCGTCGGTCATGGGAGCCTCCCGCGCGAGTATAGGCGTCCGGTCCACCACCGAGGGTCGGCCGGCGCCGCCCGCCTCGTGCTCGGGCCCACCCCTGAGAGACCAACCGAAGAGGCCTACCCGACCGGGAGGTCTACCCGCCCGCGATGGCCCCGACCACCACCAACGGCTCCAGACCGCGCGCCACGGCGACCGGGAGCTCGCCTTCGAGCGGCTCGTGCGAGAGGTCGCGGCCGACCGCGAAGAAGCGGACGAAGGGCCTCCGCCGCCTGGTGTCGTGCTGGAGGATGGTGCCGCGGAGCACCGGGTGACGCCGTTCGAGGGCATCGAGGACGGCGGCCAGCGTCACCGGGGGGCGGACGCCGAGCTCGAGCTCCCCCTCGACCTGCGCCAGGGTGCGGAGGTGTTCGGGCAACACCACCCGCACCACGACCGCTTCACCGCCGAGCGTGGGCGCCGGAACGTCACGCTCCGGACCGGGACCGTTCTCGCTCACGACAGCGTCTGGACCTCGACCGACAGCACCGGCGGGAGGTCCCGCACGATGGCCGTCCAGCCGTCGCCCTCGTCGGCCGAGGCGTAGACCTGACCACCGGTGGTCCCGAAGTAGACGCCACAGGGATCGAGATGGTCCACGGCCATGGCGTCGCGAAGCACGTTCACGTAGCAGTTCTCTTGCGGCAGGCCGCGCGTGAGCGGCTCCCACTCGTCGCCGCCGGAGCGGCTGCGGTAGACGCGCAGCTTCCCTTCGGGCGGGAAGTGCTCCGAGTCGCTCTTGATCGGCACGACGTAGACGGTCTCCGGCTCGTGCGCATGGACCTCGATCGGGAAGCCGAAGTCGCTCGGCAGGTTGCCGCTCACCTCGAACCAGTTCGCTCCTCCGTCGTCGGAGCGCATGACGTCCCAGTGCTTCTGCATGTAGAGCACGTCGGGCCGCGAGGGGTGCAGCGCGATGCGGTGCACGCAGTGGCCGACGTCGGCCTCGGGATCGGGCAGCACGTCGCCCGACCGCAGGCCTCGGTTCATGGCGTGCCAGGTGGCACCGCCGTCGTCGGTGCGGAACACCCCAGCGGCGGAGATGGCGATGAACATGCGCTGCGGCCGGCTGGGATCGAGGACGATCGTATGCAGGCACATGCCACCCGCCCCCGGCTGCCACTGCGCGCCGGAGCCGTGCTGCCGGAGCCCTGCGAGCTCCTGCCAGCTCGCACCGCCGTCGGTCGACCGGAACAGCGCGGCATCCTCCACGCCGGCGTACACCGTGTCGGGATCACCCAGCGAGGGCTCGAGGTGCCACACCCGGCTGAACGCCCAAGGGTGGGGCGTGCCGTCGTACCACTGGTGCGTGCCCGGCACGCCCTCATAGGCGAACTCGTTGCCCACCGGTGTCCACGTCGCGCCCCCGTCGTCGGAGCGCTGCACCAGCTGGCCGAACCACCCGGTGCTCTGCGACGCGTAGATGCGGTCCGTGTCGACCGGCGAACCCTTGAGGTGGTAGACCTCCCAGCCCGCGAACAGGGGGCCCTCGACGTTCCAGCGGTCGCGCTTGCCTTCCGCCGTGAGGATGAAGGCGCCCTTGCGGGTGCCCACCAAGACCCGTACACCGCTCATGATCGACTCCTCCCCGGAACCTCACATCGCCGGCCAGGCGCAGACGCCCAAGGACGGGACCGGCGCATGGTGACGGGCCTCGGATGCAGGCCTCACCGTGTCCCGCCAGTCTGCGGCCTGGCGGACGCGCGCGCAACCCCTGCGCTCACATGACACCACCCGGGCGGGCGGCGAGGACCGGGACGTTCGCACTGGCGGCGGCCGCGCCGAGCGCTCTAGGCTGACGGTGCCGTGGAATCTGTATCGCTACGTCCCGTTCTCGACGTTGCACGCGATCTCGATCTCGACCCCGGCAGCGTCACCCCCTTGGGCCGCTACAAGGCCAAGATCGACCCCGATGCCCCCGGCCCCGATCCCGCTCCTACTGGAAGGTTGGTGCTGGTGAGCGCCATCATGCCCACCCCGCCGGGCGAGGGCAAGACGACGGTCAGCGTGGGGCTGACCGACGGGCTGCGGCGCGTCGGCGCGCACGGCGCGGTGTGCCTGCGCGAGCCGTCGCTGGGACCGTTGTTCGGCGCGAAGGGGGGCGGTACCGGCGGAGGGCGCGCCCGGGTCCAACCCTCCCAGGACATCAACCTCCACTTCAACGGCGACCTGCATGCGGTGACGAGCGCCCACAACCTCCTCGCCGCCATGATCGACAGCGACCTGCACTTCGGTGCGGATGGCGGCCTCGATCCCGCCCGCGTGACCTGGCCGAGGGTCCTCGACGTCGACGACCGGGCGCTCAGGAGCGTGATCGTGGCGGCCGGCCGGCGCGCCGAGCGCACGACCCGGTTCGACATCACGGCGGCCAGCGAGGTCATGGCCGTGCTGGCACTGGCCGGCTCGCTCGAAGACCTGCGGACACGCCTGGGCCGCATGGTGGTGGGCTGGAAACAGGGGGGCGGAGCCGTCACCGCCCACGATCTCGGCGCCACCGACGCCATGCTCGTGCTGCTGCGCGATGCGCTCCAACCCAACCTGGTGCAGACCAGCGACGGTGCTCCCGCCCTGGTCCACACCGGGCCCTTCGGCAACATCGCGCACGGATGCTCCAGCGTGATCGCGACACGCCTGGCCCTACGGCACGCCGACGTCGTCGTCACCGAAGCCGGCTTCGGCTTCGATCTCGGCGGCGAGAAGTTCCTGCACATCAAGGCGCGGCAGGCCGGTCTGTGGCCCCGCCTAGTGGTCCTGGTCGCGACCGTTCGCGCCCTCGCCGCGCACGGCGACGGCGATCTGGACAAGGGGCTGGCTCACCTGGACCGCCAGCTCGCCAACGTGCGCGCCTTCGGTCTTCCGGCCGTGGTCGCCATCAACGTCTTCGACGGCGACGAGGAGCGTGATCTGGACGCGGTCGCGAGACGGGCGGAAGCGCTCGGCGCACGCTCCGCGCGGATCACCGCGTTCGCCGACGGCGGCGCGGGAGCCGAGGCGCTGGCCAGGCTCGTGCTCGAGGCGCTCGACGCGGGCGAAGAGGCGCCGCCCCGTCCGCACTACCTCTACCGCGAGGACGCTCCCTTCCAGGCCAAGCTGCAGGCGGTCGCGCGGACCATCTACGGCGCCGAGGACGTCGCGCTCAGCTACGATGCCTGCCGGGACCTCGACGCCGTGACGGCAGCCGGCCTGGACCGCTTGCCGCTGTGCATCGCCAAGACGCACCTGTCGTTCTCCGACGACCCCAAGGCCGGCGGGCTGGTCGAAGGCATGACCCTGACGGTGACCGGCGTGCGGCCCGCGGCCGGCGCCGGCTACCTGGTGCCGCTCATGGGACGCATCATGACCATGCCCGGCCTGCCCCGGGACCCGGCGGCTCGGCACATGACGGTGGATGCCAGCGGGAAGGTCAGCGGGCTGCGCTGAGCACCGGCCGTCCTCGACCGCCCTTCGGTCGCCCGCTCAGCGACGGCCGTTCATGGCCGCCAAGGCGGCGTCGAAGCCGGTACGTGCGCGCTCCATCAGATCCGCCGTGCCGTCCACCGGGATCTCGAAGCGGTCCTCGGCGAGGCCAGCCATCATGGCGTCGGACACCTGCTCGGGCGGGATGCCGCGGTAGCTCTGGCCGCGCTCGGCCCGGGCGCACGGTCGAGGTCGGTATCCACCATCGGTGGGATGAGCTCGAACACCCGGACGCCGACCCCGGAGAGCTGGCGCCTCAGCGACACCGTGAACGAGTGTAGGGCCGCCTTGGTAGCGCAGTACACCGGCATCATCGCCATGGGGACGAAGCCGTGCCCGGAGGACACGTTGACGACCGCTGGACTCTTCACCGAGCGCAGGTGGGGGACGAGACGTGCCGTGAGGTAGACGGGGCCCTCGAGGTTGCAGCGCACTTCGTTGTCGCCGGCCTCGAGCGCTCCGGGGCCATGTGTGAAGTCCACCATCCGCTGCATGCCCGCGTTGTTCACGAGCACGTTGACGCCGCTCGCCCCGGCCCAGGCCGCCAGGTGCTCGCGGTCGCCCGCGTCGGCCACGTCGCAGCGCAACGCCTCCACGTCCGGCAGCACCTGCCGGGCCCGCGCCAGCTTCTCCTCGCGGCGTCCGCAGATCAGCACGCGGCTGCCCTCGCGCACGAACGCCTCGGCCATGTGGAGGCCGATCCCGGTAGCACCACCTGTGATGAGCACGGTGTTGTCGGACAGGTCCATGGACGAACCACCTCTTCCCTAGCGGCGTCCTCCCAGCGACACAGCGTCGATGCTAGGGCCCGAGGTGGGGTCGGTCAATTCGGGTGCGCGGCCGCGCCCTGGCGCTAGACGCCGGCCAGCATCCGTTCCTGTCGCAGCTCGGCGGCGATGCTCTGCGCCCAGGCTGCGACGACGTCGAGGTCGCGGAAGTCGCCGAGCGGTGCCTTGACGTTGCGCACGATGAAGGCATCGAAGGGATGGAGGCGGCTCCGGTCGAGCGCGCCGTGGAAGACCGCGATGTCCCGCGGCCCGATGCGGTCGGCCACGTTCTGCAGCGCACTGGGGAAGTGCCAGCCGTGCATCAGCTCCTCGGTCTCGCCCTCCCCGGTGGGGCCGCTGGAGAACAGCCACACAGGCACACGAGCGAGCTGGGGCTCGGCCTGGCGCAGGAAGTCGGCGGCCTCGCGACGCCACCGCCCCACGTAGACGGCGCTGCCCAGCACGACGGCGGTGTAGGGGGCGAGGTCCTTGACGTCCTTGCAACGCATGACGTCGGCCTCGAAGCCCTCCTCGCGCAACGAGCGTCCGATCGCCTCCGCGATGCCCTGCGTCGATCCGTACTTGCTGGCGTAGGCCACCAGCACTCGATGCTCTCTGGTGGGGTCCATCGTCCCCTCCCTTCCCTGCCACTGTGCGGGCCGCACATCGCCGAGTGAAGAGGCAAACGCCCCTCACAGGGCGGACGCCCCAGCGGGCGTCCACGGGCAGACCGAGACCTTTGCCCCTGGGAGGAACGCTTCCGACGTGAAACGCTGACCGTGATGAAGCACCGTGTCGCGCCGTCACGTTCGGGCCCCTTGTCTCCCCTCCCCATGGAGCGACCGGGGCCGTCCCAGCGGCCGAGCCTGGCGACGCGCGGCCTACGCGCCGCTTTCGCCACCGACCTGGTCCTGCTGCACGCTCCGTCGATCTACGACTTCCGCACCGAGACCCTGCTCCAAGGGCCCTTCGCCGACGTCGTGCCGTCGACCGGCCAGTTCGAGATGTACCCGGTCGGCCTCACCAGCATCGCCGCCTACCTGGAACGCAACCACTACAACGTGCGCATCGCCAACCTGGCCTACCGGATGCTGCGCTCGAGACGCTTCGATGCCGTGGCCCACCTGCGGCGACTGCGCGCGCCGGTGTATGGCATCGACCTGCACTGGCTGCCGCACGTCCAGGGCGCGCTGGCGATCGCCGAGCTCGTCAAGCGCCTGCACCCGGACGCCGCCGTGCTGGTGGGGGGGCTCTCGGCCAGCTACTTCCACGAGGAGCTCGCGGCGAGCCCGTACATCGACTACGTGCTGCGCGGCGACTCGACCGAGGAGCCCGTGCGCCAACTGCTGGCGGCGTTGCGCGACGGCACCCCGCTGGAAGCGGTCGAGAACCTGACGTTCCGCGACGCGGACGGACGGGTGCGGGTGAACCCTCTCACCTTCGTGCCGGCGGACCTCGATGGCATCGACGTTCCCGCCTACGAGTACGTGTTGCGCTCGGTGCTCAAGTACCGCAACCTGGCGGACGTGATCCCCTACCTGGAGTGGCTCCGCCACCCCACGACGATGGTGTTGAACGCGCGCGGCTGCACCCTGGACTGCGCCATCTGCGGGGGGTCGAGGAGTGCCTACGCGATCACCTCGAACCGTCGTACCCCGGCGTATCGCTCCCCCGAGCGGCTCATCGATGACATGCGCACCATCAGCAGCTTCTCGAGGTCGCCCATCTTCATGGTGCATGACCCGCGGATGGGCGGGGCACCACGCGCACGGCGCTTCTTCGAGCTCCTGGGCCGGGCGGGGCTACCCAACGAGCTGGTGTTCGAGCTGTTCTTCCCGGCCGGCGACGCGCTCTTCGAGCAGGTCGAGCGCTCGGCGGCGGCATGGAGCCTCGAGATCACCGTGGAGTCCGCGGACGAGGAGATCCGCCGCATCAACGGGAAGTTCCCCTATCCGAACCAGGCCCTGGAGGACACCATCGCCAGCGCGCTCGCCCACGGTTGCCGCAAGCTCGACCTGTTCTTCATGGTGGGGCTGCCGCACCAGACGCCGGAGAGCGCGCTCGGCACGGTGGCCTTCTGCGATCACCTCGCCGAGCGCTTCGGCAACGACCGGCGTCTGCAGTTCTACGTGGCGCCGTTGGCCCCCTTCCTCGACCCGGGCAGTCGAGCCTTCGAGGATCCCACCCTGGGGTACCGGGTCCGCTTCACCCGTCTGGAGGAGTACCGCCGCGCCCTGCTGGAGCCGACCTGGGCCGATACCCTCTCCTTCGAGACCGAGGCCATGACCCGCTACGACGTCGCCGCCACGACCTACCGCGTGGCCGACGGGCTGAACGAGCTCAAGCACGCCCGCGACCTCATCGACGCATCGACCTACCGCACCGTGAGGACGCACCTCGCCGAGGCCGAGGCGGCCCTGGCTCGGCTGCGCCGAACGGAATCGGGCACGCAACGGCCCGCATCCGTGGTGCGCCAGGCTCGGACCCACGTCACCAAGGCCGACACTGCCTCGCTGTGCGGTAGCGACGAGCTGCGTTGGGCAGGCGCCGAGGGGCTCCGCGTCACGAGGGCGGCCCTCGGCCATCTCACGCGGGCCCTGTGGATCGAGATCGGGCGCGGATTGGCTCGGGCGCGGGGTCGCTACGACACGGATCTGTGGTCGCCCGAGCGCTCCCCGCTCCACGCGAGCGGCCAGCCCGAACCCCGGTCGGCATGCCGGTGCACCCTGCCCGGCGAGCCGGCGAGCACCCCGGGCACCGCGCCCCCTCCGCCCGTCGTCGTCGCCCTCCAGAACGGCGCCGACTGAGGAGCTGGCTCGACCCGGCTCAGCGGACCAGCAGGACGATCAGCGTGCGTGGGCCGTGGACGCCTTCGACGCGTTCGAGCTCGATATCGGAGGTGGCTGACGGCCCCGAGACCCACGTGATCGGCGCGCCGCGACGTGCGGCGTCCTCGCTGCCGGTCACCGCCTCGGGCACCGTCTGCACCACCTGGTCCTCGCGCACCACGCACAGGTGGAGATCCGGGAGGAGGGTCAGCAGCCGTCGCCCCTGACGCTCGCCGCCATCGAACACCAGGCTCCCGGTCTCGGCCACCGCGAGCGCACAACCCGTCACCACCGCATCGGTGGCGTCGAGGGCGCGGGTATCGAGCAGCCCGCCGGAACCGGGGGCGCCGTCGAGGCGCCAGTGCACACCGGCTACGCGCCACGCCTCGGGCACGTCGGCCGGGGCGACGGCCGTCCGGACCCCATGCGCCTCCAGCTCCGCGCGGATCGCGGACGGCAGCCCGTCGCGCTCGACGCGGCGCACGCGCACGCGGTACTCGGCAGCACGCTCGGCGAAGAGATCGGCACGGGCCTCGGCATCGAGCTCGCCGACGCGACGGTACTCCGCTGCTTCGGAGGTGACCGACTCCGCGGCCGCGGGCTCGCCGCTGGCGCTCCCCGCATGCCCCAGGGCCTCGCGCACACGGCGTAGGACCACGTCCCGGCTGCTCACCGCTGGCTCCCTCCCGAGCCTCGTCGCTCCCGCCACCACTCGCGGAAGGTCTGGGCCGGCACGGCCGGGACGTCACGGGTGCGGGTCCACCCCGCCAGATATCCGGGCAGACGCTCGAGATAGCCGTCGCGCACGAAGGGCGCCTGCGCCAACCTGGCCCCTCGCTGCGCCCACTGGTAGCGCCGCGGCTCGGCGAAGACGGCGGCCGCCAGCCGCATGGCGCCGTCCTCGGTGTCGAGCGCGGCGAGACGCCCGCGCCGCGCCCGGCGCCGCTCCACCGACCGCAGCCGGAGGTCCAGGAGCACGCTGGGGATGTCGATCTTGACGGGGCAGACGTCGTAGCACGCCCCGCACAGGGTGGAGGCGAAGGGCAGCGTGTCGGCCTCGGGGCTGTCGAGGAGCTGAGGCGAGAGGATCGCCCCGATGGGACCCGGGTAGTGCGAGCCGTAAGCGTGGCCGCCCACCCGCGCGTAGACGGGGCAGACGTTGAGGCAGGCACTGCAGCGGATGCAGTGGAGCGTCTGCCGTCGCTCCCGATGCGCCAGCACCTCGCTGCGACCGTTGTCGAGCAGCACCAGGTGGAAGGCCTGGGGCCCGTCGCCGGGCCGCACGCCCGACCAGAAGGAGGTGTAGGGGTTCATGCGCTCGGCGGTGCTGGAGCGCGGCAGGAGCTGCAGGAACACCTCCATGGCCCGCCAGTCGGGCACCACCTTCTCGATGCCCATGACCGTAATCAGGGTGTCGGGCAGCGTGGTGCACATGCGGCCGTTCCCCTCGGACTCGACCACGCACACGGCGCCCGTCTCCGCCACCGCGAAGTTCGCCCCGCTGATGCCCACACGGGCCTCGAGGAACTTGGCGCGTAGGAAGCGTCGTGCGGCGGCGGCGAGCTCGGCCGGCTCGTCGGACAGCTCGCTCGGCGCGATCCCCATGGCTTCGAGGAACAGCGCACGGATCTCGGCGCGGTTCTTGTGGATGGCGGGGACGAGGATGTGCGAGGACGGCTCGTGGGCGAGCTGGACGATCAGCTCCGCCAGGTCGGTCTCGATGGCGTGCACCCCGATCGCCGCCAGGGCGTCGTTGAGGCCGATCTCGTCGGTGGTGATCGACTTGACCTTGATCGCTTCGCGGACGCCTGTCTCGGATACCAGCGCCTGCACGATGGCGTTCGCTTCGGCAGCGTCGCGCGCCCAGTGGATCTGACCTCCCCTGGCCACGACGTTCTGCTCGAGGCGCATCAGGTAGTGGTCGAGATGCGCCAGGGTGTGAGCCTTGATGGCGCGCCCGGCCTCGCGCAGCTCCTGCCAGTCGGGGAGCTCCTCGGTGGCGCGAAGACGCTTCTCCCGGATGGTGGAGGTCGCCCGCGCCAGGTTGCGCCGGAGCTGCGTGTCCTGCAACGCCTCGCGCGCCGCCTTGCTGAAGGGTCGGGCCCGGGGCGTGCCACCGCTCACGGGCGGCTCCTGGGGGTCACGGCGCCCGCCACGGATGCGTCTCGGTCGAGGCCAGGATCTCGGCGACGTGGAGCGTGCGCACGCCGGTGCGCTGCCGGTGCAGCGCACCGCCGATGTGCATGAGGCAGGAGTTGTCCGCCGCGGCACACACCTCGGCGCCGCTCTGCAGCACGCTCGCCACCTTGGACGAGAGCATGGCGCTCGAGGTGTCGGCGTTCTTCACCGAGAACGTCCCGCCGAACCCGCAGCACTCCTCGGCGTTCGGCAGCGGTACCAGGTCGATCCCTCGCACCCGCCTCAGCAGCCGCTGCGGCCGGTCCCCGATGCGTAGGACGCGTTGCGAGTGGCAGGTCGGGTGGAAGGTCACGCGGTGCGGGAAGTACGCGCCGACATCCTCCACGCCCAGCGTGTCCACCAGGAAGGAGGTGAGCTCGTGCACGCGCGGGACCAGGGCGTCGACGTCGGCGACCAGCTCCGGGTCCCGCGACAGGCGCGCCAGCCTCGGGTAGATCTCGCGTACTTCGCCCACGCAGCTCGCCGACGGCGCCACCACCTGATCGTAGGCGCCGAAGGCCCGCACGAAGTTGCGCACCAGGGGGATCGCCTCCCGCTGGTAGCCGGTGTTGACGTGCATCTGCCCACAGCACGTCTGCTCCTCCGGGAAGGTCAGCTCGTGGCCGAGACGCTCGAGCACCGCGACCGTCGCCCGCCCAGCCTGCGGGAAGAGCGTGTCGACGTAACAGGGGATGAACAGGGCGAGGCGCATCACGGGCTCCCGGCGGCTCCGGCCCGCCACCCGCGGCGGATACGACGGTGCTCGAGTGCGGTGGTGAAGGGCACGACACCATTCTAGGTCCATCGATGGACGCGGGGTCCGGGCCACGGAGCGGATGCGGAACGCGGCCCCCGCTGCTAGCATCGAACGATGGTGCTGCAGGAGATCGGGCTCCCTCCTCAAGGACCCACCTTCCCGTTCTCGCTGGCGGTCCTCGGCGGCACGAGAAGGATCGTCCTGGATGCACCGGTCACCGTCCTGGTGGGCGAGAACGGAACCGGCAAGAGCACCCTCCTCGAGGCGCTCGCATACGCGAGCGAGCTGCCGGCCACGGGAAGCGCGCCGAGCGTGGAGCGGGACCCCACCCTGGCGCCGGCGCGCGATCTGGGAAACGCCCTCCGGCTGAGCTGGAGCCACCGCACCCGCCGCGGCCTGTTCCTGCGCGCCGAGGACTACTTCGGCTTCGTGAAGGCACAGAACCGCATGAAAGCCGAGATGCGCGCGGAGCTCGAGCGCGTGCGTCGCGACCATCCCGAGCTCTCCGACGCCGAGCTGCGTCGCAGGCAGCAACCCTTCCATGCCTCCATCGCGGCCACCGAGGCCCGGTACCGCGGCGACCTCGACGCGCGCAGCCACGGCGAGAGCTTCCTGGCCTTCTTCAAGGGGCGATTGACCGGCGAGGGCCTGTACGTGCTGGACGAGCCCGAGGCGGCGCTCTCGCCGTTGAGCAGCCTTGCGTTCCTGGCACTGATCAAGGACGCCGTGGGGCGGGGAGCCCAGTTCGTGATCGCCACCCACTCCCCGATCCTGATGGCGTTCCCGGCGGCCCGCCTGTATGAGCTGCGTGGACCCGAGATCGTGCCCTGCAGCTACGACGAGCTCGAGCCGGTTCAGACGCTGCGGCGCTTCCTGGAGGCCCCGGACGCCTTCCTCCGACACCTGTGACGCCCGCCGCGCGGCGCGCCGTGACGCTTCAGCCCACCCGAGCTCGGCGGGATGCTCGCCACGAGGCGCCCTGCGTCAGCGCCAGGTGAAGCAGCGCGACCAGCAGCACCCCCTGCGCCACCTTGAGCGACAGGCCCCAGGCCTCGAACGGAGGCACGCGCTGGGGTGCGACGCCCACGTAGGCGACGATGGCGAAGACCTGGAAGGCGGCGCCGAGCCACCACAGCAGGCGCCGGTCGAAGGCCCACAGCAGGATGGCTCCCAGAAGGAAGGCGGTGCCGGCGGTCAGGCCGAACACCCAGAGGAACGAGGTGTCGCCCTGGGCGTCGCTCGTGACCCGGGCGATGCCGGCACCGATCAGGCCGTACACCAGCGCATTCGCCAGCGCCAGCACGCCCGCCGCCTGGCGCACCCGTCGCCTCGCTCGACCCGTGGCGCCGCCGTCGGCAGGCCGCTGCGGCCATCCCACGTGCAGGTTGGCTCTCATGACCGCTCCCTTCCGCCCGTCCGAGCGCTCGGCTCGATCTCGCGGGCGGGCGTAGCGGCGCCCCACCCTTCGCCGTTGCCGCAGGATGCACGGCGGCCGGCCTCGCGGCAAGGGACAGGCGCCCCCGTGTGAAGGGGTGCGTATGTCCGTCGTCTTGCGCAACGACGGCGCGATAGACTCGCAACGTGGTTCGCGTCGTAGGCGCACAGCCGAGCCTGTTCGACCCGAGCCGAACGGTGGAGCGACGACTCGCTTCGGGTGCCACCGTTCGGGTGAAGCTCGAGCCACTCGGCGACCAGCACGTCCGGATCCTCGAGTACCGACGGCGCTGGCACGACGCGGGGCGCTGGGAACGGCGCTCGGCCGAGGAAGGGCGGGTCGTGCCCTTCGCGGCGCTGGGGCTGGGCCTCCCGTTCGACGCCATCTTCGCCTGAGCACCCTCCCTGACGACCTCACCGACATCCGATCGCGCTGCATGACGTGGCGGTGCTGCACGGCGAGCCGTGCGGGGGACCACCTCGACGAGCCCTGTTGACATGTGCACGTGAAACATATATATGTACAGCGTACTACCCGCTCCATGAAGGGGGACTCCACATGCCCACGCAACTCCTCGACCGCCCCGGCCTCGAACGCGCCCTCGCCGAAGCACCGTCCTCCGGCCCCGTCACGCTGGCCCTCATCGACGTGGACCACTTCGCCGCCATCAACGAGCGCTACGGTACGGAGACCGGCGACGCCGTCCTGCGTCGGGTCGAACGCGCCCTGCTCGGCAGCCTGCCGCGCGAGACGTCGGTGGCGCGCATCGGTGGCGACGAGTACGCCGCCGTCTTCCCCGACCACACCGCTGAGAGCGCGCTGATCCTGATGGAAGAGGTCCGCGCCCACCTGGCGACGCCCCTCGACGGCGAGGAACCGGGCTCGATCAGCCTCTCGGCCGGGCTGGCGACGCACCCGGCGCACGTGACCGAGCGCGGAGACCTGGTGCGCGCCGCAGACGAGGCCGTCCTCCGCGCCAAGCGCGATGGCCGCGGACGGGTGGCCATCCACGTGGAAGAGCGCATGGTGCTCAAGAGCAACTACTACAGCAAGGCGAGCCTGGGCCGGCTCGCCAAGCTGTCGGCCGCCGAGGGACGGACCGAAGCGAGCCTCCTGCGCGAGGCCCTCGACGCCCTCATCGATCGCTACCGCGACCGGATCTGACGGGCGCCCCGACCACGCGCCGCTAGATACCCGCCTCGGAACCACCCAGGCGCGCCCAATCCGCCTCGACAGCGCCCCGGAGAGCCTCGAGTACCGCCCGGTAGAACCCGCGGGGCACAGGGCGGCTGCAGATCCGCCGCAGGAAGCCCACCAGGTGCCGGTCCAGGAAGTCGCGCTGTGCCAACCGGAAGGCGGTCGGGTCGGCTCCTTGCAGCGTCGCGAGATGCTCGAGCTGGGCGAGCCCCGCCAGGAACTCGAGCTCCACCGTCACATGGTCGGGTGCCTCGCTGGGAGACTCGCCCAGGTCCAGGTCGAAGAACTCGTAGAAGCGGACCAGCTCCTCCAGCAGGGCGCGGCGAGCGCCCTTGTCGTCGGCGGCGTAGGCGCTCTCGTAGAGGGGTACCGGCGGTTCGGGCACGCCCACCTCGAAGGTGGCGATGTACGTCGGCTCGAGCCCTTCACCCCCGCGCGGCTCGAGCGGCGCACTGGGCTCCAGGAAGTCTGCGGCCGTGTGCAGCTCGGCGGCCTCCCGCGCCACCTCGCCGCGGGCGACGCTCTCGACCAGGCGCTCGTCCGGAAAGCCGAGCAGGCGTGCATAGGCCAGGTAGAGCAGCGCACGCGGGCCAGGCGGGCCCGGGATGGTGGGGGCCGCCGCGCTCACGCGGCGATCTCCAGCTCGGTCCACGTCGGCGAGAACGACTTGAGCCCTGCCCGGTCGGCGGTGGCACCCTGCCACAACGCCAGGGAGACCTGCCAGCTGGACCCAGGCTGCAAGGGGACATGGTCCGTCCGGTCCTGCGGTTGGAGCCGGCGCGTGAAGACCACCTGCCAGCCGCCCTCCGCGTAGACCGCGGTGGCCTCGACGAGCCCATCGTCGATGCGCCGGCTTGTGCCGATCCCGGCCGCCGTGACGGCGAAGGGCCCGAAGCCATCGGCGCGCCAGAGCCACATGTTGACCCAGGCCTCGTCCTCCCCCATGAAGATGGAGGCATCTCGCACGAAGGGGAGCATGACGGCACATGCGTCCGGGAACTCGTTGGGGGACACCGAGCTCCTCACCGGATTCGGAACGGCCCACTCCACCCGCGCCGCGATGACGTCGCCGTTGTGGAGCAACCGCAGGGTCGCGCTGGAGAGCGTGCCCCACGTGCCCCCCTGGTACGCCCCCTGCAGCCAGGGGCTCGGCTGCATGCTGAGGGGCGTCTGCACGAGCTGCAGCTTCTGGGAAGACGCCTCACGCCACACGGCCTGTGACGGGTCGAGCAAGGTTGCGCTGTCGATGTCGACGCGGTCGGCCTGCATGTCAGTGCTCCCCCTTCTCCGGCGCCGTCACGGGATGCGAGCCGTCCGCCGAGAACGCTCCGAACCACGCGCCGTTGCTCGGCGCGGTGGGCAGGATGAAGAGGTCCTGGTAGCGCGTCACGCTGAGCAGGTCCATGAGCTCCGAGCTCTGCCCACGCCGCACCTTGCCGAGCTCGGATTCGAGGGCATCGAGGGCTGCCGAGACGCCACTCCCGAACAGGCCCTCGAGGTAGCTCATCGGGATGCGCCGCTTGCCGGTGGGCTTCCCGGTCGCATCGACGGCCTCGGGCGCCGTGGGGGGAACGTAGAAGACGTTCGGCTCGGTCCCGTGCTGCGGCAGGAGCGGAAGCGCTACCTTCCACTGGTGGACGAGCTTGTACAGCGGGCTCGCCTCGTCATCGACGAGCCCCACGAACCGCACCTGGCCCACGCACTGCGTACTGCACGCGGTGGGGATGCCTTGATCGATCCGCGGATAGCAGAAGATGCACTTCTGGGACACCTTGGCAGCGTGGTTCCAGTAGATCTTCTTGTACGGACACGCCTCGACGCAGAAGCGGTAGCCGTGGCAGCGCTCCTGGTCGAGGAGAACGATACCGTCCTGGTCCCGCTTGTAGAGGGAGTTCCGGGGGCACGCCTCCACGCAGGCCGGGTGCGTGCAGTGGTTGCAGAGCCTGGGAAGGTAGAACATGAAGGCGTTCGGAAACTCGCCCGTGCCTTTGTCTTCGTCCCAGTTGACGCCCCACGCCGGCTCGGGCCCCGGCTTGAAGCGGGTCTCGCCGGGCGAGAAGAGGACATCGTCGTAGTCGAAGTCGTACGCGGTGCCGTAGTCGCCGGCGGAAGGGAGCCGGCCCTTCACACCCTGCTTGCCGTCGGACGTCCAGCCGCCGTTGGGCGCCGCCACCCCTCGTGGGTATCCGGCGCCAGGACGTGTCTCGACGTTCATCCAGTACATCGTCGTCTGACCTGGCTGATCGGTCCACAGCGTCTTGCAGGCCACCGTGCAGGTCTGGCAGCCGATGCACTTGTTCAGGTCGAGGACCATCCCGAGCTGATGTTCGCTCTTGAGAAGATCGTCCTTGTTGAGCTTGGGAACGGGCATGCCCTCCTCCTCACGCCTTCTCGACGTCCACGAGGGTGTCGCGGTTGGCGCCGGTCGGTCCCCAGTAGTTGGCCTCGAATCGGAGGTGGCCGTACTGGACGAGTTGCGTCGGGTTGATGTGGATCGTGATGGGGGCCTGGAAGTTGCGGCGGTCTTCGAACTGCACCATCTCCCAGCCCTGGGGGATCATCACCTGCCCGGGCGTCAGCGCGGGGTGGACGCGCGCGCGGACGCGCGTGGCTCCAACGTCGTTGAACACCCGCACCCAGTCGTGATCCTCGATTCCGCGCTGCTTGGCGTCGCCTGGACTGATGTAGACGAACGGCTCACCCCACTGCAGGCGCTGGAGTGTCTGGTCGAGCGCCCACGAGGAGTGGATGGTGTGCCGGTAGTGCGAGGTGCTCAGTCGCAACGGCAGCTGGCTGAGCTGCAGGGGCGGTTTGTAGGTGGGAAGCGCGACCCCCAGCTCCTGGTACCAGGCCGCATCGATGTAGAACTGCTGCCGGCCGGTGAGCGTCGGCCAAGGGTGCTTGTCACGCACGAAGCGCAGGAACGGGGTGTAGGTCTTGCCCTCCTCGACATCGCTGGTCCAGTGGGCGCTCGCCGCCTTGAAGCGCCGAGGCCGCTCGACGAGATCGTCGACGGTGAAGCCCTGGGTCTCCTCGGATCGGTCGAGGATGAACTGCGCGGCGGCCTTGTCCTGGCTGAGCGCGCCGTTCGAGGTGAACTGGTCGTGAAGCGACGTGAGATCGCGATGGATGTGCGTTCCCGCGATGGTGTCGTCGTAACCGCTGAGACCCCTCGCCTGGGCGCGTCGCTGGATGGCGCCGGCCAGGGCGCTGAACGCCTGCCAGTCCGTCCGCGACTCGGCGAAGGGAGCCACCACCGGCGTGAACGGGATCAGGAAGGTGGTCAGGTCGGTGCAGCTGAGGTCGTACTTCTCGGGCCAGGTCGCCGCGGGAAGGACGAAGTCGGCGTAGAGATCGGTCGAGGACATCCGGAAGTCGAGCGCTACGATGAGGTCGAGCTTGGGGAGCAAGGTGCTGAGGACCTTCTCGTTGCCCTTGGCCTGGTTCAGCCAGTTGGCACGCCAGGTGAAGAACGCTTTCGGCGCACCCTCCAAGCCGTTCGGCCATAGCGGCATCCAATCCTTCTGGACGGCCGTCTCGAGGTAGGGCTTGAGCTCCGGCCAGAGGGGGTCGCTGGCATGCATCTCGCTGTGCCAGTAGGTCCACAAGGTGGTGTTCTGGAAACGCTGCGGGCCCGGGTAGGCGAGCGCCTTCCAGCCGGCCACCGGCCAGATCTTCTCCTGGCCCACGTAGTGGTTGAAGCCACCGCCGCGTCTTCCGACGTTGCCGGTGAGGGCGACGAGCAGGATCATCGCCCGGTTCGCGAGGTCGTTGTGATACCACTGGTTGACGCCGTTACCGTGGATGATCATGGCTGGCTGGGTGGAGGCGAACTCGCGAGCCAACGAGCGGATGGTGTCTGCCCCGAGCCCGCTGTGCTGCCCTGCCCACTCTGGCGTCTTGTCTGCCAGCTCCTTGACGAGCAGCGTGAAGACCGTGGTCACCCGTACCTTGCCCGCAGACGTCTCCACCTCTTGGCTGGCGTCGAGCACGGGCGCAAGCCCACCCAGCGCCAGTCCCTCGGCCGGTACCTGGGTGAGCCCCTTGGTGCTGTCCCACAGGTAGAAGGGGCCCGCATCGGGATCGGCAGGCGCTTCGCCGGTGAGGTCGGCTTCTCGCAAGAAGCGGCCGGTGTCCTCCCGGACGAGCAGGGGCAGATCGGTCTGTTCCTTGATGTAGGCCTCGTCGTAGAGCTTCTCGGCGAGGATGACCTGGTTCATGGCAAGGGCGACGGCTAGGTCGCTGCCCGGCTTGACCGGCACGAACTGGTCGGCGTGGATGCTGGTGGGATTGTACTCGGGGCTCAGCACGACGACCTTGGCGCCGTTGCGGAGCCGCGCCTTCTGGAGCATCTGCGCGTCCGGGATGCGCGTGGCGTTCACGTTGGAGCCCCACGCCAGTACGAGGCGGCTGTGCGTCCAGTCGGCGGACTCCGCACTGTCGGTCTGCACGCCCCACGTGATGGGCTCACCAGGCGGAAGGTCGCAGTACCAGTCGTAGAAGGTGAACGACACGCCTCCGAGCAGGTTCATCAGCCGTGACCCCGACGCATAGGACACCGGCCCCATGGCGGGGATCGGCGTGAAAGCGTTCAGGTACTGGGGCCCGTGCTGGCGGATGATGTCGAGGGTCTTGTCCGCGATCTCGGTCAGGGCCTGGTCCCAACTCACGCGCTGCCACTTGCCCTCTCCTCGCTCACCCACGCGCTTCAGCGGGTACTTCAGGCGCTGCTTGCCGTACTGGTAGTCGGCCGCGCATGCACCCTTCTGGCAACCGCGCGGGTTGTACTCGGGGATGTCGGCGCCTATGGCGGGGTAGTCGGCGGCCTGCTCGTCGCGCCACACGATGCCGTTCTTGACGAACACCTTCCAACTGCAACTGCCGGTGCAGTTGACCGAGTGCGTGCTCCGACCGGCCGCGGTGAAGACCCACTGCTTCCGGTAGACGTCTTCCCAGGCCGTGTAGTCGTAGCTGGCGGGGTTCCAAGCGGGCTGCAGGCTGCCCTGAGCATCGGCCACGGGCAGCCACCGG
>JARRMM010000056.1:0-14053 GCA_037386005.1 Deinococcales bacterium
GCCCTGCCAGCGACGAGGCCAGCTCGCGCGCCAGGGCTACGCCCCGCGCCGTGGGTCGTCGCGTGCCGACCACGGCCGCCGCCCGCACGCGGTGGGCGGGCTCAGCGAACGTGGGCGGGAGCGCCCCCTCGACGTAGAGCAGGGCAGGGGGCGCCCTGTCATCCAGCCACAGGGGCGCGGGGTAGCGGGGGTCGTCCCAGCACACCAGGTCGAGGCCGGCGCTACGAAGGCTGCTGGCGCGGCGGGCAGCACCGGCGAGGTCGAGTGCACGGGGAAGCCCCCGGAACACGCCGCTCGGGAAGCCCGCCGGCGCAGGCGCGGCTTTCGCGGCCGCCTCCACGGCTGCCGCCACCGTACCGAAGGCGTCGCGCAACGTGGTCAGGCGCGCGCCGCCGACGCCCTTCGCCTCCAGCGCGGCGAGCGTCAGCACCGCAGGGTCGTCCATACCGCATGGTGCCCCGGAAGCGGCAGCGATGCGCGGGACGGCGCGGCACGCGCCGAGGACCTCGCGGCGGCGGCGTAGGCCGTCCCGGAGCCAACGTGCACCCTATGCCAGCTTCCAGCGACTCCCCTCGGGGGTGTCCTCGACCTCGATCCCCAACGCCTCGAGGCGATCGCGCATGGCGTCGGCGGTCTCGAAGTCGCGCCTGGCGCGAGCCCGCTGCCGTTCCTCGAGGAGCATGGTGATGAGCCCGTCCATCAGGTCACGTCCCTGTCCCGGCGCCTCGACCTGGGCCGGTACCCCCAGCACGCCTTCCAGCAGGTCGTCGAAGAAAGCCCGGGCGGCCGCGCGGTAGCCGGCGGACGCGCCCTGCTCGATGGCCCGGTTGACGTCGCGGGCGCCGTCGAACAGCACCGCAAGCGCCTGTGGCGTGTTGAGGTCGTCGTCCATCGCCTCGGCGAACCGCGCCCGCAGGGCCGCGAAGGCGTCGTCCTCGGGCTCCCCTCCCGCACCCTCGGAGACCTGCCGGTAGGCGTCGCGAAGGCGCTTGAGACCCTGCACCGAGGCCGTGAGGCTGTCGTCCGAGAAGTCGGACACGCTGCGGTAGTGCGACCTGAGCAGATGGAAGCGTACGGCCAGCGGGTCGTAGCGTTCGAACAGCTTCGAGAGCGTGACGAAGTGGTTCTTGGACTTCGCCATCTTTTCGCCCTCGAGCGTGATCATGTTCCAGTGCAGCCAGACCCGGGCGAAGGGCTTGCCGGCCGCCCGCGCCTGCGCGACCTCACACTCGTGGTGCGGGAAGATCAGGTCCAGCCCGCCGCCATGGATGTCGAACTCGTCACCGAGGTACTTGGTGCTCATCACCGAGCACTCGATGTGCCAGCCCGGGAAGCCTTCGCCCCAGGGGCTGGGCCAGCGCATGATGTGGCCCTCCTCGGCCTTCTTCCAGAGTGCGAAGTCGCGCGGGTCGTCCTTGTCGGAGCGGACCTCGACACGGGTTCCCTCCTGCAGCTCCTCCGGGTCGCGGCCGGACAGCTCGCCGTAGGGCTCGAAGGCGGAGACGTCGAAGTAGACGTTGCCGTCCTTGGCATAGGCGAAGCCGCGCTCGAGCAGCGTCCGGGTGAGCTCGATCTGCTCGATGATGTGCCCCGATGCGCGCGGCACCACGTCGGGCCGGCGCACGTTCAGGCGCGCCATGGCGTCGAAGTACGCCCAGAAGTACTTCTCCGCGATCTCCATGGGCTCCAACCGCTCGAGCTGGGCCCGCGTCTGCAGCTTGTCCTCGCCCTCCTCGACATCGCTGAGGTGGCCGACGTCGGTGACGTTCGAGACGAATCGGACGCGGTAGCCGCTGTGCTCGAGCCACCGACGCAACACGTCGAACACGACCGGTCCACGCGCGTGTCCGAGGTGGGGCTCGGAGTACACGGTGGGTCCGCACATGTAGATCCCCACCCGACCGGGAACGACCGGCTCGAAGGGCTCCTTGGTACGGGTGAGGCTGTTGTAGAACGCTAGCGCCATGGCACTCCTCGCATCGAAACGGGCACGGTTGCGCCCGCGAACGCTCCAGGGTTGTGAAGGGGCCGAGAGTCAGGCGGAGTGACGCAGACATCGCGACAGAAGGAGCATCGTCACAAGCGTCGCCATGCAGGGAGTGTAGCACGGGGTCACGCCGCCCCGGAGGGTAGACTGGCGGACCGTGGGCTACTCCACGCTGCGCGTACGCAGCGAGCACGAGGACGTGGTGATGGGATCGCGCTTCCTCGCCACGGTGGCGCCGGTGGCCGACGTCGCGGAGGCGCTCGCGTTGCTGGCGTCGATCCGGGAAGCCCATCCGGACGCCAGCCACCACTGCTGGGCCTACCGCATCGGCGACGAGCAGCGCTTCTCCGACGACGGCGAGCCGGGCGGGACCGCCGGCCGGCCCATGCTCGAGGTGTTCCTGAAGCGCGATCTCGACCACGTCGCGGCCGTGGTGGTGCGCTACTTCGGTGGACGCAAGCTCGGCGCCGGGGGGCTGGTACGCGCCTACGGCGGCGCCGTCGCGCGCGCCGTCCAGGTTGCGGGCGAGCGCACGGTGGTGGCCACCCACCGCCTCGAGGTGCGGGCACCCTTCGCCCACGTCGACACCGTGCTGCGTGAGCTCGACGCCTTCGCCGGCGCGGCGCGCGGCGATCCCGCCTTCGAGGCAGGCGGCGTCCGAGTGGCGGTGACGGTGGCGGAGGGTCGCGTCGCCGCGCTCGAGGCCCGCCTGGCGGAGGTCACCCGCGGCGAGGCGCGCTGGCACGACTCCCGGCAGCCCCCCCGCGACGGCGGCGGCGGGGAGACCTGATGAGCCGCGGCGGCTTCGGTGGAGGTGCGCTGAAGCGGCCGCTACTTACGTGGCAACGCGGAGGTGACAGCATGGGTGCGATGAACGGACGCCGTACACGGAACCTGGCCCTGTTGGGGCTGGCACTCGCTCTCGTGCTCGTGGGATGCGCGCCGGCCGCCAGCCGGCGCGCAGCGCCCACGGTAGCCGTGCTCAACGGCCCCGCCGAGGGTCGGATCGCGGGGAGCGCGGCGCGGCTCGAGGCCGACATGCGCACCCAGGGACCCCTCTACTTCAGCTTCGTCAGCTCGGCAGCGATGCGGTTCGCCGAAGGTCACAGCGACCTCTTCCACGACCGGGCCGTGACCGCCGCCGGCCGCATCGCGCGCAGCTACGACGCCCCCTACGCGGTGCTCATCGGCGCGTCCAGCTTGGACCGGCAGGTGACGGTGTCCAAGGGCAAGAGTGCACGGACGGTCAGCGTCACGTTGCGGATCGAGGCCGTCGTGGTCGACGCCGCCACGAATCACGTGGTGGCGCGGTTCGACTCCCCGCTCTGCCAGCAGACGCGCACCGAGAGCACCGCCGACGCGCTGCCGCCGCTGCAACAGGATCCCACCGTCCAGGCGCTCCGCAACGAGGGCGTCCACGACGTGGCGGCCGCGGTGGTCGGCGCCCTCTGGCACGCGCTCGGAATCCACCCCTCGCCCCGCGCTCCTTGACCTGTCGCGCCTGACCTGTCGCCGGAGCGAGAACGGGCCTCACCGGAAGTAGCGGCGTAGGACGTCCTGGTACTCGAGGGGCACGTCCCCTTCGGTGAGCGCCTGCTCGGCGGCGCGACGGTAGCTCTCGATCGAGGTCCCGGGGGGCAAGGTGACGTCCTTGGAGCCCGGCAGCCGCAGCGAGCCGCTGGCGCTCTGCGCTCCTGGCCGCAACTGGCCCGGAAGGAACTGAGGCGCCTGGCCCCCACCCTGAAGCGGGGGCGTCACCGGACCCGGGGTGCCCGGCTGGTTGCCGCCGGCGCCGGAGCCCTCGGCGTTGCGCGCCCCGGGCTGGGCCCCGCCGTCGGCGGGACCCTGTTCAGGTTGCCCGTTCAAGGGGCCCGACTGACTCCCCCCACCCTGCTGGGGCGTCGTGCCGTTGGCACCCTCGGGCGACGGCGGCGACGCACCGTTGCCCGGAGCCCCGGCGCTTCCCGGGGGTGGCGCTTGCGGCTGCTGCGCCTGCTGGGACCCGGAACCGCTGGCACCGCCCGGTGGCTGCGACGCGGCGCCGCTCGGCGGCGCACCCCGGCCCGCCTGCTGGTCACCGCCGCTACCGCTCTGGCCCTGCGCCTCACCCCCAGCCGAAGGTTGTTGGCCAGCGGACCCACCGGCGCCAGCGCCGTTGCGTCCATCGGAGGGCGCGCCCGTCCCGCTACCGGACTCCGAACCGCTTCGCGTCGCCCCGGTCCGGGGAGCCGCCTGGGTCGGCTCGGTCGTGCCGCCGCCCGCCCCCTCCGAAGTGCCGGCCCCCTGTCCCGATGGAGCGGCGCCCGCGGGGGGCGTCTGCTGCAGCGTCTGCAAGTAGCGTGACAGCACCTGCTGATCGTTGGCGGCACCGCCCCCCGCTTCGGTGGAGCCGGTCGCCGAGCCGTCGGCCTTCGATGGGTTGCCGCTCGTTCCGGCCGGTCCGCGTTGTGGCGCGGTCGGCGGAGGGGCGGGCGCGGTCTCGGGCTTCGGCGCGGTGGGCTGCGTCCCGGCCTCTGCCGGGGTGGTGGCCGACGGGTTGGACACGCCACCGGGCGTCCGGGCCTGCCGACCGGCCAGCGGGAACAGCAACAGCGCGAGCGCGGCCGCCAGGGCCGGCAGCCACCATGCTGGCATCTCCGGCGGCCGCACATCGCGAACGCTGTCGACCGCCCGCGTGCGGACGGCGTCGGCGAAGCCGTAGACGTCCTCCCGACCGGCCAGCTCCAGCGACGTCTCGTAGCTCAGCCCGGAGCGCTCGCGGATGAACCGCAGGGCCTGCCGCTGCCGACCACGGACCGGGAGAGCGGCACCGATCACGAAGGCACCGACCAGCGCCAGGCCCTGCTGCCAGGGTGGCACCGCCGTTGCGGCGGCGACGAGCGAGCCGAGCAGCGCGGCGCCGCTGCCACGCAGCAGGCGCACGCTCCAGCCACTCCTGGCCGCGATGCGCTGGTGTAGCGTGAACGCCTGCTCGGACGTGGGTCGGCTGGCGCGCTGGCGTCGACTCGGCCGGATCATGCGCCGCTCCTCCCACCGCTGCGCGCACGCCCCAGCCACGCGACCGTCGCGGCAGCCATCGCCGTCATCACGACGCCGTCGACGACGGAGACGCTCAGGGGAGCGGTGAGCGGGTTGAACACACTCACACCCAGCCGCACGTCGACCCAGATGCCGACGATGAGCACGGCCGGTACCAGCAGCGGGAGCAGCGCTCCGAGTCGCGCCCAGGTCGCCAGGCGACCCAGGCCGAGGCCTAGGCCGAAGTACGCCAACGTCGCCGGGAACGGCAATCCTACGGCCCACCACAGCGGCGCCGCTGGGTAGCTGGCGGCGTAGGTCGCGATATCGAAGGGGGCGGAGAGGACCACGAACATCACCAGAGCGCCGGCCGTCGCGCGCCTCGAAGCGGGCCCGTGCCCGCTCTCGGCCGCGCCGTACCCCAGCGCGGCCAGTGCCAGCAGCACCATGCGCATCTGTGCCAGCGTGAACCAGGCCTCGTTGCTGCCGCCTGCACCCGGCCACCTCACCGCCACGACGAACAGCAGCGCCGCCAGGAACAACGCCAGCACCTGCAGCATGTCGGGACCGCGCAACCGCTCCGCGGCCGCCGCCAGTTCGGTCGTGACACGGGAGTCTCGGGTCACGGTGACCCCTCCTGGGAGAGGGGGGGCAGTGCCACCCAGACCGCGGCGGGCGCGGAGGCCAGCGCCGTGCCGGCCGGGAGCAGCGCCGCCAGCCGCGCGAGCGGCGGGGCCATGCCGCCTTCCTCCCCCGGCCCGGGCGTGACGCTGGCGCCGGCGGGCAGGTCGGGCTGACGCCCCAGCCCGAGCACGTAGACGCCGTGCAACGGCTCTCGTCCGGTGTTGACCAGGCGGCCGCCCTCGAAGCGCAGAGCGGACGTGCGGAGCTCCGGATGCGCCGCCACGGCCACCGCGTGCCAGCGTGGCAGCTCGACGCGGGTGGAGCCGTCCTCGACGGCGTACGGCAGCGGGGACAGCGGCCGACCCGCTCGGGGCAGCGTGACCTCGCCCGACGGCAACGTGAGCCGCTCGTCCACCTGGAGCGCCAACGCCAGCTCGCCGCCACCGATCAGCACGGTGCTGGAGGCCGAGAGCTCCGCCGACGGAGGTCGCAGCAGGCGCCAGCCGGCAGCCGCGATGACCGCGGCCAGGACCAGCCCAGCGACCAGGCCGGGGGTCCCTCCGAAGCGGAGCCCCAGCAGCGTCACCAGCACGTAGGCCGCCGCCAGCGACAGCATCAGCGGCTGGCCGGGGGCCCGAGGCGGCTGGACCAGACGCTCGGCCGCGAGCGCCTGCACCATGCCCTGCCGGTCGATCGGCTGCCAGCCCGCCATCGCGGCCCGGACCGCACGCGGGTTGGCAGCCACCCGGACGACCTCGCCGACGCCGAGCCGCGCGCTCCCCCTACCCGCCAGGCGTCCGAGCTGCGCCTGGCTGGCGGGCAACGGTCCGGCGAGCACCACCTGCACACCGCCCGAAGCGGCGGCCGCCACCGACTCCGCTCGAGGCGCCGCCGCACTGCCGTCGACCAGCAGGGTCCGCACACCATCGAAGGCTGCCGCCCGGGCCGGCAGGTCCGAGGCCGCCACGTCGACGATGCGGGCATCCGAGCCGAAGGCCCCGCGCCAGCGACCGGGCGCGCCGGAGAGGATCACGTCCAAGGGCCGGGCATCGGCATCCCCGGCACCCAGACTGCCGCTGGCGAGGACGGTCCGGCCGCTCACCAGCGTGTAGCTGAGGGTGCGGAAGGTGGGGACGAACAGGTCGTCGTCGAACACGGTCACTCCGCTGCCGCCCGGCAGATTGGCGCTGTAGCGCACGATGCGCGGCCCCTCGAGGAGCGAGCCCTCATCGATCCGGACCCGGAGCACGCTGGGGGCGGCGTCCCGCACCGTGACCCTTACCGGGTTCCATGCGTCGGCCACGAGATTCCCCCCAAGCCCCAGCTCCACCGTGGCGCCATCGCCTTGGGCCGCCGCCACCGCCGGGCCCAGCAGCGCCAGCAGAGCGCACGCGACCGCGATCACGCGTGGGGCGCCCTGACCCGGTACGGCCCGCAGGGCGGGGGGAGGCCTCATGTACCTCGAGTATACGAGCGTACCCGTGACACGCGGGTGCGGGCCGGCGACGACGGCCGGGGTCGCCTAAGGCGCGGAACGGCTCGCGACCGGCTGCTTGGGACGCACCACGATCGCGCTCACCACGCGGCGCTCGACGCTGCGGTTGAGCGGCCTGCCGTCCGCCACCAGCGTGGCGCTGGACCCGCTGTCCAGACGCATGGCGTCCTTCGCGCCCAGCCGCAGGAACAAGGGGACGAGATCGGACGCCCGCATCGACTGGGCGACGACCAGCAGGACCGTGCCGTCCGGCTTGACGCCGATGGCCGATTGCTGCGTCACGGCGTCGAGGATGCGCTGCCCCTTGGGGAAGCCCTCCGCCGCCGGGTCGTAGGCGGCTTGACCGTCCTTGACCAGGAGCGGACCCGCCTCGACGACGTAGGGGGCCGACTCGAACGGCGCCGGCTGGAGCCGGAGGTGCAGGGTCACGTGGGAGCCGGCATCGATGCGAGCGAGCGCTCTCCGGTCCGGCGGGTAGACCAGCGCGAAGCCCGACGCGGGCACGCTGCGCGGGCCGACCATGTTGCCCAGCACCACGCCTCGCTGCACCGTGAGGACCCCCACCGTGGGCCCGCCGACCAGGGCGCCGGCAGCCGTCGCCACGCCGACCTCGCCGTTGTCACTCTGGCCGACGTCGACGCTCTTGCCGTCCACCACCAGGCTCAGGTGGGCGTGCAGCCGCGCGATGGTGGCGCCCGAAGGGGAGAAAGCGATGGCGGCTCGACTCCGCGTCGGCAGCGACAGCATCCCGTAGTCGACCCGCAACAGCCCCACGGCCGCGAAGGTGCTGGGGTCGAAGTAGCCGGCGTTGATGCCGGCGACCGCGCCCGACGACAGCTGGGTCAGGGTCCGCGGTTCACGGCTGGCTCCGACCACACGCAGCTCCGCGTCCCCAGGAGCGACGGAGATGACATGCACGACACTGGTCCCGGAGGCGGAAGGCGCGTTGAAGCGGCGGTACTGCACGCCCGGCGCGAGCGTCCGCTGGAGGGCGGGCAGCGCAGCTTGCTTCTGCGGGACGAGGTCGATCACCACCCTCGTGGGATCGGCGAGCGGGAACACCTTGTAGTGGAAGGCCGGACCGACCAGCTGCGCCTGCACGCCACCAGGCTCTGGATCGATGCTCACCTCGACACCGTGGTAGGGGTCGGGCGAAGAGGCGGGGAGCAGCATGGGGGGCAGATGCAGGGTGAGGGGGTTGCCGCTAGCGACGTCGCCCTCGAGCTTCAGGCCGCTCAGCTCGCTCTCCGCCATCCCCCGGACGTCGAGCACCACCCGGACGTCGCCGTTGCCACCGAAGCGCACATCGGCCAGCCTGGGGAGCGACGCCCCCAGGGCATCGAGCACCGACCCGTCGACCAGGACGCCGTCCGCGGAGACCCGAGGGGCGTCCGCATGCACGTTGCCGAGCCACCCGAGCCCTTGCACGTAGGTGAGTTGATGCCCGCCGTAGCTCAGCTGGATAGCGCCATCGGACACGTGCACCGACGCGCCCGGGAGGCGGTACAGGTTACCCGTCTGAGCCCGCGCCGCACTCGCCGGAGCGAGCAGGAGCAGGACGGCGAGGAGGAGGGAGCGGGGAGCGAACACCGA
The DNA here is from genome assembly GCA_037386005.1 of Deinococcales bacterium. GTDB lineage: Bacteria > Deinococcota > Deinococci > Deinococcales > Trueperaceae > JASBRS01. The sequence continues at coordinate 8,718 of JARRMM010000056.1, forward strand.
CGTCCCGAGTCTTGCAAGAACCGTCGACGGCTTGATGAGACGGGGCTTCAGAGAGCGTGGAACAGCTCCAGCAGCGGTTCGACGTTCACCGGCGCCCCCAGCACGTGCGTGAGCCCCAGCGCGATGCGGTAGGCGTCGACGTCACGCCGGTTGAACGTGAGCGCACCGACGCTCATGGCCCGGCGCCTGAGGGAGGACACCGGCTCGGGCAGCAGGTCGAGGAGCGTCAGGTGCGGCCCCAGCAGGGTCGCCGGCACCCGGACCGACGCGTCGAGCCGCACCAGCAGGTCGGCGCGCTCCAGCAACGTCGGTACGAGGGGGTCGTGCGCGGCCCGGGCCACCACCTCGGTGCCCGCTGCCAGCTCCGGCAGGGTGCGCTCGGCATCGGCGGGGCTGTCGGCCAGCACCGACAGCGAGGCGGCCCCGAGGCTCGACAGCTCCCTCGCCACCCCGCGAGCGGTGGGGCCACCCCCGAGCAACACCACATCGGCGTCGCGCGCGTCCCATCGGGCGGCCTCCAGCAGCTTGGCCACGGCGCGCCCCAGGTTGTACTCGGCGATGACGCCACCGGGCGTCACCGTGGCGGTGTCGGCGCCACCGACCTCCTCGGCGTCCAGCGACGAACGATCGGCGTAGCGCAGCGCCTCCGCCTGCGCACCAGCGTCGAGCACCAGCGCGCCCGCGAAGTCGAGCCGCTGCAGGGCACGGTAGAGCTCGTCCATGCCGCCCGCAGGGACCGGCTGGAGCAGGAAACGGCCCTGCGCGTCGCGGAAGGAGCGCAGGGCGTGGCGGACGTCCGCGTCGGCGCTGAGGACGGCGACCAGATGCATGGCGCCCAGTATAGCTGTGCCCACGGTGTCGACCCCGGCACGGACGGCTGGGAGCCCGTCTGTCACGGTACGGCCGGCACCGACCCTGTGCTACAGTGGCGCATGGCGAGCTTGCGACCCGCCCGACCCGACCGCCCCGCCGGCCGCGCACCGTCGCGCCTGGCGCGTCGAACGTCGGGTTGATGCCCGCCGGTCGCTTCCCCCTCCCTTCCCAACCCATTTCCATCGAGGTGCAGCATGCATGTTGTTCTTCCCGACGGTAAGCCTTTGGAGCTGCCGCCGCACGCCACCGGCGCGGACGTAGCCAGCGCCATCGGCCCGGGTCTGGCCAAGGCCGCGCTCGGCATCCAGGTCGACGGACGCCTGTCGGACCTGCTGAGCGAGGTCCCCGACGGTGCCCAGGTGTCGATCCTCACCCGCAAGGATCCCGCCGTGGTCGACCTGATGCGCCACACCCTGGCGCACGTGATGGCCCAGGCCGTCACCGAGTACTTCGTGCAGCAGGGGTACGACGCCTCCACGGTGCGCATGGGCGTCGGCCCGGTCATCGAGGACGGCTTCTACTACGACTTCGACCTGCCGCGCACCCTCACGCCCGACGACCTCGAGGCGATCGAGCAGATCATGCGCCGCATCGTCGGCGACGACCTGCCCCTGCGCAAGTACGCGCTGCCGCGCGAGGACGCGCTGGAGCGCTTCCGTCGTCGGGGAGACCCGTACAAGGTCGAGCTCATCGAGGACCTGCCGAAAGGGGAGGCCATCACCTTCTACGAGCAGGGCGGGGAGGAGGGCTTCACCGACCTGTGCCGGGGCCCGCACGTCCCCCGGACCGGCGCCATCCCCCAGCACTTCAAGCTCATGAGCGTCGCGGGGGCGTACTGGCGCGGTGACGAGCGCCGCCCCATGCTGCAGCGCATCTACGGTGTGGCCTTCCAGTCCAAGGAGGAGCTCGAGCACCACCTGTGGCTGCTCGAGGAAGCCCGCAAGCGCGACCACCGCAAGCTGGGACGCGAGCTCGGCCTGTTCACCTTCAGCGAGGACATCGGAGCGGGGCTGCCGGTCTTCTTCCCGCGAGGCGAGATCGTGCGCTTCGAGATGGAGCGCTACGTCCGCGACCTTCAGACCCGCTACGGCTACCAGCACGTCTGGACCGGCCACATGGTACGCGAGTCGCTCTACGCTCGCTCCGGCCACCTGGAGAACTACGCCGACGTGATGTATCCGGCCATGGAGGACGAGGAGGTGCGCATGCGGCTCAAGCCCATGAACTGCCCCAGCCACATGACCCTCTTCAACGCCGGCCACCACAGCTACCGCGAGCTGCCGCTCCGCTACGCGGAGTTCGCCACCCTCTACCGCTACGAGAAGTCGGGCCAGCTCTCCGGACTCACCCGCGTGCGCAGCCTGACCCAGGACGACTGCCACATCTTCTGCACCGAGGAGCAGGTGCAGGAGGAGTTCGCACTGGCCCTCCGCCTCATCCGTGAGGTGCTGTCGACCTACCAGATGACCGACTACCGGGTCCAGCTCAGCCTCCGGGGTGAGGAAGGGAAGTACGTCGACGACGACGAGAAGTGGGTCAAGGCGACCGAGGCGCTGAGACGCGCGCTGGACAGCGAGCAGGTGCCCTACGACGAAGCCTACGGCGAGGCGGCCTTCTACGGCCCCAAGGCCGACTTCATGGCCAAGGACGCGCTGGGGCGGGAGTGGCAGCTCTCGACCATCCAGGTCGACTTCATCCAGCCCGCCCGCCTCGGCTGCAGCTTCATCGGCGAGGACGGCGACAAGCACACCCCGGTCGTGATCCACCGGGCGGTGACCGGTTCCACCGAGCGCTTCATGGGCGTGATGCTGGAGCACTTCGCCGGCGACCTGCCGCTGTGGCTGGCACCCGAGCACGTCCGCCTGGTGCCGATCGCCGACCGCCACCTGGCGTACGCCGCGCAGGTGCGTCAGGCGCTGCTGGACGCCGGCCTCCGCGCCGAGGTCGACGACCGGGGCGAGCGCATGAACGCCAAGGTCCGCGACGCCGAGCTGCTCAAGGTGCCGTACATCGCCATCCTTGGGGACCAGGAGGTCGAGGCCGGCGCCGTGTCGTACCGGAGCCGCAAGGAGGACAACCGCAACGGCGTTCCGCTGGAGGCGTTCGTCGGCCACCTGGTCGAGGCCGTGCGCTCGCGGAGCGCCGAGATCGCTCCGCTCACGCCCGCCACGGCCTGAGGCGCGGCGCGACTCGCGCGGGGCTCAGCCGCGCTCGGTCGTCCGCTCCCGGGCGTAGATGGTCACCTGCTCCATGACGTCCGGCGCGGGACCGCGCCCGGGCCGGCTGGGATCGACACGCGTGAGCGCATCGAGCACGTCTTCGCCCTCCACGACCCGGCCGAACACGGCGTGCCGGCCGTCGAGCCAGGGCGTGGCCGCGAAGGTGATGAAGAACTGGGAGCCGTTGGTGTTGGGGCCGGCGTTGGCCATCGACACCACGCCCTTGCCGTCGTGGTGGAGCTCGGGCGCGAACTCATCGGCGAACTGGTAGCCGGGGCCGCCCCTGCCGCTGCCCGTAGGATCGCCGGTCTGCGCCATGAAGCCGTCCAGCACCCGGTGGAACGCTACGCCATCGTAGAAGCGGTGCAGCGCGAGGAACACGAAGTTGTTGACGGTAGTGGGTGCCTCGTCCTGGTACAGGTCGAGCACCAACGGCCCGCGGCTGGTGGTGACCAGCGCACGGTAGTCCGTCGCGGGGGAGAGCACCGCCTCGGCGTGCGCGAAGCGGGTCGAGCGGGCCGCAGCGAGCGGCTCGAGCTCGCGGTAGCCGTTCAGGGCGGGGGAAACTGGTTCCATGGAGGTCCTCTCCGGCCCGTCGCTCCCTAGGAGGCGGGCTTCACCGCGATCACGACACGCTCCAGCGTGTCGGGCTGCGGGTAGAAGGCGACCGCCGGCTTGCCGCCGGCGCTGCCGACGACGGCCCGGTAGCCGTCGACGCTGAACGACTGTCCGGCCACGGGCGCCGCCCCGAGCGCTTGCGTGAGCGCGGCCCCCACCGTCTGCGAGCGCGCTCCCGCGAGCTGCACGCCCTTCGACGCCAACAGGCCGAGCGTGTCGCTGAGCGCCGCCACCGCCTCGGGGTTCTGGGGATCGATGCGCTGGAGCTTGCTCAGGACATCGCTGCCGGCCACGACCTGCCCGAAGATGCTGTAGTGCCCGTCGAGCCAGGGCGTCGGCGCGAAGGTGATGAAGAACTGCGATCCGTTGGTGTTGGGGCCGGCGTTCGCCATCGCCACCACGCCGCGCTTGTCGAAGTGGAGTCGATTCGAGATCTCGTCCGGGATGGTGTATCCGGGCCCGCCGGTGCCGGTGCCCGTCGGATCGCCGGTCTGCGCCATGAAGCCGTCCAGCACCCGGTGGAACGGTACGCCGTTGTAGAAGCGGTGCAGGGCCAGGAACACGAAGCTGTCGACGGTCTTCGGTGCGTCCTGACGGTAGAGGTCGAGGGTGATGTCGCCCTTGCTGGTGACCAGCACCGCCGCATACGCCTTGCCCGGTTCCAGCACCGGCTGCGGCTCGTCGAACACCAGCTGCCGCTGGGCGCTCAGGTAGGGGACGGCGGTGTAGCCGTCGGGCAGCGGCACCGGCGCGGGTTGCAGCGCCTGCTGGGCCGCCGACGCCGGACCGGACGCTGGCTTGGACGTCGCGCTCGCCGCGTCGGCAGCGGCCTTGCCACCGGACGGGGTGGACGCCGCCGGCGAGGTCTCCGCCGACACCGAGGTGGACGCCGGAGCCTGACGGCCGTGCTGGTGCCGAGCCACCCAGAACCCGGTGAACACCAGCACCGCCGTGACCAGCACCAGGGCCAGGATGCGCGTCACCGCGGCGCCCCCACCTCACGCCTCCGACGGGACGCCTGCGTCGGCGTCGAGCCGCCGCGCCCGGTCGGTCACCCGCTGCACCGCCAGCCCGTCCTCGACGGTGGCCGCGTCCGCGAGAGCATCGGCGTCCCCCTCGTCGAGGGCGCGCCGCAGCGCGTCGGCGAACAGCACGCTACCGGCCGCGAAGCCCGAGGCCCGGAAGCGGTTCGGGACCATGGCCGGCAAGTGGGTGAGGTACTCCTTGAACGGCCCCCCGCGCTTGCCGTAGTAGAGCTTGAGCGAACGGTCGATGACCAGGCTGCCCTCGGTGCCCCGCACCGTGAACAGGTCGATGGCGTCATCGAGCGCAGCGCCGTGCAGCAGCACCGTGCCGACCACCTCGCCGGCCCGGAACGTGAGCGACGCGATGTCGTCGGCCGTGACCGGGCGGGTGGCCCCCTCCTCGTCCACGCGGGTGGGGTAGACCCGTCCCAGCGTGGCGCCGTGGAGGACGATCTCGTCGCCGAGCAGCCAACGCACGGAATCGAGCACGTGGCTGCCGATCGCGCCCAGGATGCCCCCGCCCTGCGAGGCGTCGGACCACCACGTCCAAGGCCGGGTGGGGTCGACGCGGGCGCGGTTGGCGACCCGGGCGGTGACCGTC
>JARRMM010000057.1:0-14027 GCA_037386005.1 Deinococcales bacterium
TCGCGGTACCCGACCAGCAGCGAACCGAGCGGCTGGTGCAGATCGACGCCCAGGAAGGTCGGCCGCGCCAGCATCTCGGCCCGGCTCTTCAGCGACGAGGCCACCATGAAGTAGAAGGGAAACGCCACCACGGTGCCGAAGAACGTGAAGCCGACGGCACGAAGTGCGCGCAACAGCAGGATCTCGATCTCGGTGCGGCGCAGGCGGCCGAGCTTGAGGTCGCGTAGCCCGTAGCGGGTGAGATGGGTTGCGAGCAGGCCGGCAAGCAGCGCCGGCACGGCGCCCCAGCCGAAGGGGAGCGGCGTCGGGCCCAGCGGCCGGCCGCGGCTGACGACGAGCCACAGCGCCGCGCCCGCCAGACCGATGACCATCACCGCGCTCCACGAGCTGTCCCGCGGGCCTCGCCAGAGCGCCAGCGCCGTCCCCATGGCTCCGCCCAGCAGGAGCGCCCAGGGGAGCGGATAGGTGACGTCCAGGCCACCGAAGATGGTGGCGGAGAGCGCCCAGCCGCCCACCGTCAGGGCGTTGGAGAGCGCGCCGACAACGGCCGCGGCGACGAGGCCGGCGACGGAGAGCCGCGGCGGCGCGGGGCCCGGACCGCCGGCGGCCCTCATGCTTCGTCCTCCGGGGCGTAGCGGAAGTAGAGCACCATGAAGACTGCCAGGATCACGAACAGCGCCACCGCGACGGCGGCGCCCGCGCCCAGATCGGCAAGCGCGAAGGCCTGGTCGTACACCTGCACCGTGAGCGTCTTGGTGCCGGCGGCGCCGCCGGTGAGCAGGAAGATATCGTCGAACTTGTTGAACGTCCAGATGAAGCGCAGCAGGAAGAGGGTCGACAGGATGCCGACGAGCTGCGGCAGCGTCACGTACCAGAACTGCTGCAGCGGGCTGGCCCCGTCCACCTCGGCCGCCTCGTACATGTCCCGGGGGATGGCCTGGAAGCGCGCCAGGATGAACAGGAAGGCGAACGGGAAGTAGCGCCAGGCCTCGAACGCGATCACCGACGACAGCGCCAGCGGTAGCGTCAGGTGCAGGCCGAACAGCTCGATGGTGAAGCTACGTTGGCTGAGGAACGCCACGGCCTGCCCCAGCACGCCGAAGCGCTGCCCAAGCGCGTTGACGGCGCCGGACAGCGGGTCGAGCAGGAAGGCCCAGGTGAACGCCACCGCGATCACGGGCGCCACGTAGGGGAACAGGAACAGCCCTCGCAGCGCTCCCTTCCCCACGAAGGAGACGTTGAGGAGCTGGGCCGCGAACAGGCCCAGCAGGATCGACCCGATGGTGCCGAAGACGGTGTAGGCGAGGGTCACGCGGAGCGCCGGCCAGAACTCCGTGCCGGACAGCACCTTGCGGAAGTTGGCGAGGGTGAAGCGCAGGTTGGTGAGGACGTTCGGCGCCCGCCCCCGGATCGACGTCGCCGCCTCCGTCGGCTCCGGCGCGCCGGCATCGAAGTACGCCTGTCCGGCGGTGAAGGCGAGGTCGAGGTTCTCGCGGGCCCCGCCCTGCCACGACCCGAGAGCGCACGCCAGGCGGGGCGCCTCGAAGCTGCAGCGCGGGTCGAGGCCGACGGGCACGAGCCCAGGCGGCAGCCGGTCGAACAGGGCCACGTCGGTGATGGTGACGCTCTGCGAGCTGTTGCGCATCTGGTAACGGAGCCGCAGCGTGTCGCCGGGCGCCGAGGGGGGTTCCAGGAGGCGCACACGCACCACCGGCCGGGGCGGGCGCAGGTCCGCCAGCTTGACGGCCTTGGCGCTGATCCAGACGTTGGCGAGCACCGGGAACAGCACGATCGCGAAGACGATCAGGAAGGTCGGCGCCAGCATCCAGAAGGCGAGGCGCGCCTCGCGTGCCGCGAGCGTGCTCCTCCGGCGGGCCCTCATGCGTCCTCCCGGCGGGATCGGGAGCGGCCCGAAGGGCCGCCCCCGACCGGATTCACGACGTCACTGGAGCGCGCTGACGCGCTGCTGGAGCTGGTCGGCCGCGTCCTCGGCGGTGATCTCGCCGTCGAGGAACCTGCGCACGGTCTCGGCCATCACGCGGGTGCCGTAGAGGCGTCCGATGAGGGCGCCCTGCCCCTTGGAGTAGGCCCAACGGCTGCCGGTGTCGAGGCCTCCCACGATGTTCTGGATGACGTCCGGGGAGTAGAACTGCGACATGGGGGCCTTGCGGTCGACACCCATGGGGAGCTGCGCCCAGCCGTCGACGTAGGCGGTGGGCTCGGCCTGCGTCCCGCGCCGGACGGGGAAGAAGCCTTCCGGCGCGAACGACAGCCAGTCGAGGTAGCCGTCGGAGAGCAGGTACTGCACGAAGTCCTGCGCCTTGGCCGTGTCGGCGTCGACGGTGATGCCGAGGTAGGTGACGCTGGCCCAGCCGGCACCGCCGGGGTTGCTGGGTCCTGCCACGCGTGTGACGAAGCCGGTGTTCTCGGCCAGCTTCGGGCTGGTGGGATCGTCGAACGCCGTGACGGGAACGTCGTTGCGCAAGCCGGCGAGCTCGTCGAGGATGAACGGTGACCACATCACCATGGCCGCCTTGCCGGCCAGGTAGAGCTCGCGCGACTGCTGCCAGTAGAGGTTGCCCGGCGGGCTGGCGTCGGCCAGCTTCTTGTAGAAGTTCAGCACCTCGACCGTCTTGGCCTTGTCGAGGCTGACCTGCCCGTCGGGGCCGATGAGCGAGACGCCGTTGGCGAGAAAGAACTCCTCCAGCACCTGCATCATGTAGTCGTTGTTGACGTCGGTGGCTGCGACGAACCCGAACATGTCGGGCGGGTTGCCGAGCGTGGCCACCGCCTTCTCCATGGCGGCGAAGGTGGTGGGCGGCTGGAGGCCCGCCGCGTCGAACAGATCCTTGCGGTAGACGATGAGCTGCGTCCAGCCGCTGATGGGGACGAGGGCGGTGTCGCCCTGGTAGGCGACCAGGTCGAGTGCGCCAGGGGCGAAGGTGCCGCGCCCGAGGCGGTCGATCACCTCGTTGGCGGCCGCGGTGTCGAAGATGCCGGCGTCCGCCCAGCCGATGGTCTGGCTCAAGGGCGTGAGGATGACGTCGGGCAGCTCACCGGCCGAGAAGGCGGCCGTCACGCGCGGTCCGAGGTCGCTCTCCTCGACCGGCACGAGCTGCACGCTGGTGCCCGTCTTCGCCTGGTAGGCGGCGACGATCTCCTGCTGCTTGGCCATGCGCTCCGGCTGCACCTCGGTGGTCCAGAACACGAGCTGGGCCGAGGCGAGGCCGGTGAGCAGCAGCACGACCAGGCTCGCGAGGGTCAGCTACGAACGCTTCATCGATCCCTCCTAAGGTGGTGAACGTTCGAGTAGGGTCGGGCTCGCTGGGCCAGCGTGACCCAGTCAGCGGGCCTCCTTCCCACGCCTCGGGGCAGACGCCCGACTCGCCTCGCCCAGGGCGAGGCGCCGGCGCCAGGCGGGCGCGAGATCCTGCGCGCGGGCGACCGGTGCCGCACGTGGGCGGGGCGGGATTCCCCCGGTCTTCGCCTACGAGTATGGTGGGCGCGTGGCGTCAGCGTCAGGGACGTCTACGCCGTCCAGGTCGGGCTCCGGTGCGTCGGCACGTCGGGGCGGGCTCGAGCCGCCGGCCCGACGGGCTGGCAGCGGGGCGCGCCAGCGCCGTTCGCGAGGCTCAAGCGGGGAGAGCGAGGCTCGGGGCCCCTGCGCCAGTGCTGCTCGTGCGGTCGGGCGGTCAGCGCGTCGTGGCGTCGTCCCCGGCGTCCGGCAGGTGGCGCGCCAGGATGCGCATGGCGGCCAGGGCCCGCGGGAAGCCTGCGAACATGGCGACGTGCACGATGGTCTCGCGCAACTCGGTCACGCTGGCGCCGCAGCGCAGCGCGCCCTTCAGGTGGGTGGGCAACTCGCGTTCGGCGCCGAGCGCCGTGAGCAGGGCGACGGCGAGCAGCTCACGGGTGCGCAGGTCCAGGCCGGGGCGCTCGAAGACCTCGTCGTAGGCCACCCGCTGGATCAGGTCGGCCAGGGCCGGATCGGCCTCGGCCAGCTTGCGCTCGATGGCGGCAGCGTCCTCACCCCAGATGCGCTCGCGCGCGCTCCCGTCCTCGTCGACTCCACTCATGCTGTGGCCTCCTCCCCCCACTCGATGATCACCGCCACGGTGCCGTCACGAACGGTCACGGTCGGGCCGTCGGTGGCACGGTTCGACAGCCCCAGCCCGACGCCGAAGGGGAGCTCGGCGGCCTCGAGCGGGAAGCGCGCGCCCTTGACGTCGACACGCGCGAGCCCGCGCAGACTGAGCAGGCTGAAGAGGGTACCTCGGGGGAGCGCGAGCGGGAGGGCGTCGCCGGCCGCCAGCACGTGGGCCTCGTGCTCCCCGCCGTAGAGCCGAGCGCCGACGCCCTCCTCACGCAGGCGTGCGGCGATGAGCAGGGCGGCCAGCGTCTGGTCGAGCCGCCCGTCGAACACGCCGCCCAGCACCAGCCGTGTCGCGCCGCGTTGACGGGCCGCAGCGATCGCCAGCTCCAGGTCCAGCTCGTCCTTGTCCTTGGGGTGCTCGAGCATGGGGACGTCGCGGTGACGTTCGAGCAGCGGGGCGCTCACGCTGTCGAAGTCGCCGACCCACAGGTCGGGGCGCACCCCCAGCGCTTCGGCCAGCTCCATGCCGGCATCGGCCGCCACGATCAGCCGGACGCCCCGCAGCGCGGCGCGCAGACGGTCGTCGGCCTGGCCCGGCCCGCCGGCGAGCACGGCTGCGGCGACGTCGTCCGTCACCGCTCCTCCAGCGTCACCCAGGCTGCCCGCGGCACCTCCACGTGGAGCTCGGTGCCCTCGCGGGGAGCGCCTTCGAGCTCCCGTGCGAAGCCCTCCCAGGCCAGTGCGAGCGACCAGTCGGGCAGCGCGAGCTCGAGCTGCCAGCGCAGTCCGTCGCGGCGCGCTCGGCGCACGGTGCCCGAGGTGGTGGCAACATCGGCCGGCACATCGACCGCCTGGCCGGCCACTCGCAGCGTCACCATGTCGGCCCGGAGCAGCACCGTGTCGGCGTGCGGGGCGCCGGGGACCCGTTGGAGCGCCGAGCCGTCGTAGAGGTTGCGGTGCCCCAGGAACCGCGCCAGCCAGGCACTGCCCGGGCGTTCGAGCACCTCCTCGCGGGTGCCGACCTGGGTGATGCGCCCCTCGCGCATGATGGCGACGCGGCGAGCGATGGCGAAGGCCTCGGACTGGTCGTGCGTCACGTAGATGGCGCGCACCGGCAGCGACGAGAGCAGGCCGTGCAGCTCGTCCTTCAACGCCTCGCGCAGGGTCTGGTCGAGGTTCGACAGCGGCTCGTCGAGCAGCAACACCTCCGGACGCGGCGCCAGCGCCCGCGCCAGCGCCACACGTTGCTGCTGGCCACCCGAGAGCTGCTGCACCCGGCGGTCCTCCAGCCCCTCCAGGCCGACCAGCTCCAGCAGCTCCGCGACCCGCGCTTCCTGGTCCCGGCGGGGCCAGCCCAGCTCCACCAGCCCGAAGGCCACGTTGCGGGCCACGTTCAGGTGGGGGAACAGGGCGTAGTCCTGGAACACCATCCCGAACCGGCGGCGTTGCGGCGGCAACGCCGTGATGTCGGCGTCGTCGAGGGCGATGCGTCCGGCGTCGGGTGTCTCCAGGCCGGCTACCAGCCGCAGCAGCGTGCTCTTCCCGCAGCCGCTCGGTCCCAGCAGCGCCAGCGTCTCGCGCTCGCCCAGCTCGAGCGTCACCCCGTCCACGGCGCGGGTGGCGCCGTAGTGCTTGCGGAGCTCGTTCAGGCGAAGGCTCATGGGACGCGAAGCATCATACCGTCGTGTGCGTCGCTCGCCCACGGTGCAGCCGGGAGGGCGCGGGCACCGTCTCCATGCTCACGGCGCTCAGAACTCGCTCCGTCCGCGCCGTTGGAGCAGCGCCATGACCGCCCCGGTGACGACCATCAACACCAGCGCCAGCGCCATGGCGGCACCGTAGTGCTGCGGGCCGGGCCGCCCCAGGCGGTCGAAGATGGCGACCGGCAGGGTGGCGTAGTCGGGCCGCACCAGCAGCAGGGTCGCGCCGAACTCGCCCATCGAGACGGCGAAGGCGAAACTGGCCGCCGTGAGCAGCGAGGAGCCGAGCTGCGGTAGCTCCACCCGCCACAGCACCCGCCCCGGCCCGGCGCCCAGGGTCGTGGCGGCGGCGGCGAGCGCGGGGTCGAGGCCGCGCAGCGCCGGGAGCAGCGAGCGTGCGACGAACGGGAAGGCGATGAGAGCGTGCGCCAGAGGGATGCCCCAGGGGTGGGTGACCAACAGCGGGAACGCGAGCAGGTAGCCGAACCCGAGCGTCACCGGGCTGGTGGCGAGCGGGAGCAGGCTGAGCTGGTCGAGCACGCGCCAGCGGCCACGGGCCACGGCGTAGGCGAAGGCGAAGCCCACGATGAGGGCGATGACGGTGCTGGTCGTAGCGAACAGCAGCGAGTTGCGGAGCGCCAGCCCGAGTGAAGCGAGTCCGAGCACGTTGGCCGGCCTGGCGGCGCCCACCAGGTTGGCGAGCGAGGGGAAGGAGCCGCCGGGACCCTCCAGGGCCTGCACCGCCAGAGCGCCGAGCGGCGAGAGGATGAGGGCGCCCGCGACCAGCAGGTTGACCCCGAGCAGGACGCGGCTTCGGCCGCGGGGGCGCGGCAGCGCCTCGGCGCGGGCCGGCAGCGCCACGGCCAGCCGCGCCTGCATCCTGGTGTACAGCCAGGTGACCAGGCCGACGACCACGAGTTGCGCCACGACCAGCACGGCGGCGTGGCCCAGCTCCAGCAGGTGCGCGGTGAGACGGTAGATCTCCACCTCCAGGGTCGCGAGGTGAGGAGACGGCGCCAGGATCAGGATGACGCCGAAGCTCGTGAAGCAGAACAGGAACACCAGCGTGGCCGAGGCCAGCAACGCGGGGAGCGCCAGGGGGAGGCTCACGCGCAGGGTGCTGCGCCAGGCGTCGGCGCCGAGGGTGCTGGCAGCCTCGAGGAGGCGGGGCGCGGCGCCTTCGAGGAAGCCGCCCACGACTCGTACGACGATGGCGTAGTTGTAGAACACGTGGGCCAGCAGGATCAGGGCGAGGGTGTCGCGCAGGTTCAGGCCCGTCAGCCCGCGCGGGCCGAAGAGCGCGAGGAAGCCGATGCCGGCGACCACCGTGGGCATGACGAAGGGGATGGTGAAGGCGGCCGTCAGGAACCGTTTGCCGGCGAAGTCGTAGCGCGCGAAGAGCAGCGCGCCGGGCAGGCCCAGCGCCACCGTCAGCGCGGTGGACAGCAGGGCCTGACCCGTCGTGAAGCCGAGGCGCTGCCAGTAGAACGGGTTGGTCGCGACCTGCGTCAGCGCGCTGCCGTCGCCGACGCTCCGGGCCAGGATGACGGCCAGCGGCAGCAGGAAGAACACCGCCAGGAAGGTCGAGGCGGCGACGCCGAGGGCGGTGCTCAGCCAGCTCGGTCGCATGGCCCGCAGTCTAGCCCCGCCCTCGACCGGGCGCGAGGGACGGAGACCGCCGGGGCGCCCCGTGTGCCGGCACGGCGGCCGGGTGGCGAGCGGAGGCCTCCCGGAAGCGCGGAGCGGCGTCTGGGCCGGCACCCGTATCGCTCCGGTCCATCCGCCCTAGACAACGGGGGGTCGGTTCGGGTAAAACTCTCGCGTGGAGCCGACGCCGCTGAAGGGTGGCGTTAGGCATGCGAGGAGGCACGCCATGCTCCGCTGGTTGAGAAGGATACGCCTGCGCCCGAAGGCTCGGCCCACGCGCGCGGTCGCTCGATCGATCCGCCACGAGCGTGCGGTGCTCGAGCGCTGGGCCAGGCGCACATCGAACGATCCGTACAAGCTTCCTTGACCCGTCTCGACGCCTGAGAAGGGAGCGTGGGGGCGCCGGAGAGGGCGCCCCCACGTCCACGTGCGTCAGCGGACCGCCGACGGCGCCCGCCCCTGCTGCACGACCTCGGTCCACTGCTGGATCCAGCGCTTCTCGCCCTGGGCGATGGCGCTCGGGCTCAGGGTGGCCGTCTGTCGGGCCGTGGGGACCTGCCCGTACGTCTGGAACGCCGGCGGCACGGTCGCGCCTTGGATCACGGGGTACACGAACATGTTGAGCGGCATGTCCTCCTGGAAGCGCTTGGAGAGCATGAAGTCGATGAACGCCTCGGCGGCCTTGCGGTGGCGTGTGCCCTTGAGGATGCCCGCGGCCTCGATCTGGAGCCAGGCGCACTGGTCGCACAGGACGTTCGCGGTGGGGCTCGTCGCCAGCTTCTCCTTGGCGAAGATCACCTCCGCCGGCGGGCTCGTGGTGTAGCTCACGACGATCGGGCGGTCGCCGCCGTAGCGGCTGAAGGAGCTGTTGTACGCCTCCTGCCAGCCGCTGGTGACCTGCACGCCGTTGTCGCGCAGCGCGGCCCAGAAGTCGAGCCAGTCGCCGGCGTGCCCCTCGCCGAAGTGGGCGATGGTCGTGAGCATGAAGGCGAGCCCCGGGCTGGACGTCGCGGGGTTCTCGACCACCAGCATCCCCTTGTACGCGGGCTTGGTGAGGTCGGACAGGGACGAGGGCGCCGGTACGCCTGCCTTCGCGAGCGCCGCCTTGTCCACGTTGAGATCGACGTAGCCCGCATCGATGGGGGTGACCAGGTGGTCGGGGTCGAAGCGGTAAACGGGCTTGACCCGGTCGAGCAGGGGGCTCACGTAGGGTTCGAAGATGCCGGCGTTCTTGGCGCGCACGAGCAGGCTGTTGTCCACGCCGTAGAGCACGTCGGCGATGGGGTGGTCCTTGGTGAGGATGGCGCGGTTGACGACCTCGCCGGCGTCCCCGGCCTGGACGAACTTGACGTCGATGCCGGTCTGGTCGGTGAACGCCTGGATCACGTCCTTGGAGACCGCGAACGAGTTGTGCGTGAGCACCGTCAAGGTCTCGGCGAAGGCCGAGCCGGACGACACCAGTGCGGCCGCCAGCACGGCCAGGAACGAGATGCGTAGGATGGCTCTCATGATGAAATCCCTTCCATCACCGGGATCCTGTCGCGAGGTCGGCCGTGCAGCACGAGATGTGGGGAGTGCAACGCCGTCACGCTTCCTCCGCCCGCATGACCGGGATCAGGTTCAAGGGTGTCTCTCAGCCCCGTGGGGCACCCCTGGTGACGACTCGACGCTATCGCTCGGCGGTGCGGATGTCAATGGACCCGTGTCCTAGACTGACCCCAGAGGCGCCCACGCCGGAACAGAGGTGAGCGACATGCAGACCAGGCGATTAGGCAGGACCGGCTTCGATATCGGTGAGGTGGGGTTCGGCTCCTGGGCCATCGGTGGGAGCTGGGGCCAGGTGTCCGAAGAGGACGCTCTCGAGACCCTCCGGGCCGCTCTCGATAACGGCGTGACCTTCCTCGACACCGCCGACGTCTACGGTGACGGCCGCAGCGAGCGGCTGATCCGACGCGTGCTGGAGGAGCGCGACAGGCCCGAGGGCGTCGTCGTGGCGACCAAGGCGGGGAGGCGGTTGGATCCCCACGTCGCCTCGGGCTACGACTACGAGCACCTGTCGCGCTTCGCTCGGCGGAGCCTCGACAACCTCGGGGTGGAGGCGCTGGACCTGCTCCAACTCCACTGCCCGCCGACCGATGTGTACCGGGCCGATACCGCCTTCGAGGCGCTGGACCGGATGAAGGCCGAGGGCATGATCCGGCACTACGGCGTCAGCGTGGAGACCGTCGAGGAGGCTGATCTGGCCGTCGATCACGAGGGCGTGGAGACGGTGCAGATCATCTACAACATGTTCCGCTTCAAGCCGGCTGACGCCTTCTTCCCGAAGGCCCGGCAGCGCGACGTGGGCGTGATCGTGCGGGTACCGCTGGCCAGCGGCCTGCTGTCGGGCAAGATGACGCGCGATTCTCAGTTCGCGCCCGACGACCACCGTGCGTTCAACCGGCAAGGAGAGGCGTTCGACGTGGGGGAGACCTTCTCGGGCGTCGACTTCGAGACCGGGCTCACGGCCGTCGAAGAGCTCAAGCCGCTCGTCCCGCGGGGCGCGACGCTGGCGCAGCTCGCGTTGCGCTGGATCCTCATGCATCCGGCCGTGTCGGTGGTCATCCCCGGCGCTCGGCGTCCCGACCAGGTGCACGACAACGTCCGGGCGTCCGAGCTCCCGCCGCTGCCGCCGGAGGCCATGCAGCGCGTGCGGCAGGTGTACGACGCGCACATCCGGGCCCAGGTCCACGAGCGCTGGTGATCCCGCGGCGACGCCGTTGAAGGGGCGGGCATGGCCCTGAGCGACGCCGAGGTGGTCGCGCGCTGCCCGCTGTTCGCCGAGCTGCCGGACGAGGACGTGCTGGCGCTGGCGCAGGTGGGGGTGCGGCGCGCCATGCGGTCGGGGGAGACGCTCTTCCTGGCGGGCGAGGAGGCGCGCGGGCTGCCGCTGGTGGTGCGCGGTCGCGTCAAGGTGTTCGTACTGTCGCCGGCTACGGGGCGCGAGGTGGTGCTCACGGTCGAGCGCCCCTACCATGCCGTGGCGGAGCTGGTGGCCTTCGATGGCGGACCCTATCCGGCCAGCGCCGCGGCGCTGGAGGACGGGGAGCTCCTCTGGCTCGAGCAGGAGGGTTTCCAGCGGTTGTTGCAGTCTCGACCGGGGCTGGGGCTACACGTGGTCCGGACGCTGGGGCGCCGGCTGCGCCGCCTGGTGGGGCTGATCGAGCGCATCTCGTTCCAGGAGGTGATCCAGCGGCTCGCTGCCGACCTCCTCGAGGCGTCGCGCGCCGGCGTGCCGTTCGCGCTCGACACCAACGCGGCCATCGCCGCGCGCCTCGGCACCGTGCCGGAGCTGGTCAGCCGCAACCTCTCGCGCCTGCACCAGAGCGGGATGCTGGAGCTGAAGGGGCGGACCGTCCTGGCGCTCGACCAGGCCGCGCTACGCGAGCTGGCGGAGGGGGCGGGGCGTTGAAGGGCGCGCACCGTCCGGGGCGAGGCCCCGCCTCAACCGAACCCGAGGGCGCGACGCGCCCGCTCGGACATCGCCTCCGGTGTCCAGGGCGGGTCCCACACCACCGTCACAGCCACCGTGCCGACCCCGTCGACACGCGCGAGGCGCGCCTCGACCGCGTCCGCGATGCTGCCGTGCAGCGGACAGCCGGGGGTCGTGAGCGTCATCTCCACGGCGACCGCCTCGCCGGAGATCTGGACGGCGTAGACCAGCCCCAGGTCGAGCACGCCGATGCCCAGCTCGGGGTCGAGGACCTCTCCGAGGGCGGCCAGGACGGTGTCGGGATCGGCGACGGGCGCGAGGGCGTGCATGGTGGGGGTCATGCGTTCTCCTTCCGCGGCGAGACGGGGGAGGCCGACGGAGCGGCGGTGGACCGGTGCCGGCCGTAGAGGATGGCGATCGTCTGCGTCAGCTGAGCCCAGGCGCCCACCAGCAGGAGCGCGGCCGCCACGACCGCCAGCGCCTGCGAGCCCGTGGCGGCCGCGGCGGAGGCGAGCGCGGCACCGGCGGCGAGGCCGGCGGTGGTGACGGGCTCCACGCCGGGCAGGAGGAGGTCGCGCAGGAGTGGAGCGGTCCCTTGCGCGCTGCGGCTGGCATAGCGCGCCTGCCAGGTGAGGAAGGAGGCGATCTTCGCCTGCATGCCGCTGGCCGAGAGGACCACGAAGCCGAGCAGCAGGGCGATCCCGGCAGCGCTACGAGAGCCGTCCAGGGCGAGGAGGCCCGTCAGGGGGAGGAAGGCATGGCCCCACAGGTAGCGCTGCACGGACGGTTCGAGCCGCCGGCGCAGCCTCACGCGCAGGAGCGCCGCCACCTCCCACAGCTGCAACGCGCCGGCGGCCACGAGGAGCGCGGCGGCGACCCCGTGCAGGGGTAGGTGGGCGAACGCCTGCAGCAGCTCGGCCGCGACGGCGGCGTGCACCATCCCGGTGAGGAGTCGGAGGCGGAACGCGTCCGTCCTCTTGGCGAGTGCGAACATGGCCAGCAGCCGCTGCCCCGCGGTCGCGATGCCGAGCAGGAAGGCGGCGAACAGCCCCACGCTCAGGTGGAGCTGCACGGGGTAGCCGAAGCGGGCGAGCGCAGGCACGTGCGGTGCGGCCGCCAGCAGGAAGCCGAGGGTCACGGTCAGGGCGAGGTAGAGCGTGGCCGCGACCAGCCCCCTCGCCGCGGCGTCGCGGCGCCGAGCGCGGGCGAAGGTGAGCACCGCCTGCACCGCCGTGGCCCACAGCGCCAGCGACACCAGGGCGCCGCCTGCGGCCAGCGCGGTCGGCTGGAAGCCCAGCGCGAAGCCGGCCACCACCGCCGCCGAGCCCGTGGCCAAGGCCGGTAGGGTCGCCGCCCCCATGCGGGGCAGGGCGAGCTCGGTCACCAGCAACACGGGCAGAAGCTGCTGCAGCGTGCCGGCGAAGAGCAGGGTCACGTAGCCGAGGGTGACGGTGTGGGTGAGTGCCAGGAAGGTGGGGGTGGGCACGGGGGTGGCCAGCGCCGCCGGGTGCGCCGCCAGCGCCGCCGCCGCCAGGGCGAGGGCGCCGGCTGCCACGAGGAGTGCGGTCAGCGGCAACGCCGGAGGGGGGCCTCCAGCCCGTGGCGCCTGCGGGATCACGGGGCGGCTCCCGCGGCGCCCTTGACGATGCGGACCCGCGCGCTGCCGTCGGGGAGGGACTCCACCTGATAGCTGGCGCCGAGCTCCTCGAGCTGGGGCAACAGGTAGACGGGCACGCGGTCGTTGTGGATGGTGAGGACGTCGCCGTCGCTCATCGCTTCCAGAGCCTCCAGGGTGCGGACCATCGGCATGGGCGGCTCGAGGCCGCGGTTGTCGAGCGCTCGCTGCGGCATGCGGCCAGCCTAGGCTCGCTCGCCCAGGGCGCGCCTTGACCTGGGTGGAGGTCTTGACCCAGGTCATGGCGCTGCGCCACGGGAGCGCGCGAAGCTGCCCCACGTGATGGCACGGACCGACCACCTCACCCTGGCACCGATGGCCGAAGCGCTCGAGCTGCGGCTGCGCGTGCTCCTCGAGGAGCGCGTGTCGGTGGTGCTCGACGCGGTGCCGGGCGCGCTCGAGCTCCTGCTGGAGCACGGTTTCACCCCCCTGGCGCAGCCGTCCCTGCGTCGCATGCTGGCTCCCACCGTCACCTTGCGGCAGGCGCTTGCGCTGCGAGGGCTGCCTGCCTGGCGGGAGGAGGTCGTCCTGCGTGCGCTGGCCGAGCTGCAGGCCCGCGGCTCGGCGGGCCGGTGCGGCCTTGCCGAAGGAGGTGGCCCGTGCCCCTGAGCCATGCGCTGGAGGCCCGCCGCTTCTCGAACGCGGGCCCGGTGCCGCAGCCGCTGAGCGTCGGCGAAGGCCTGGCCGCGATGCTGCTGTGCCTGCAGCGGGGGCAGCGGCTGCAGGCGCCGGAGAGCGACGAGGCGGAGACGGTGTTCACCGTGCTGGCCGGGGTGGGCGCCGTGATCGACGGCGAGGAGCGCTTCGAGGTACGAGCCGGCGACGTCGTCCACGTCCTGCCCGGTCGCGTCAAGGCGCTCGAGGCCGGCGACGGCACGTTCACGGTCCTCGGCGTGCGCCGCTTGGGCGGGCGCCGTGGTTGAGCTGCCCCCCGCCCTGAGCCGTCCCACCGCCATGGCGCTGGACACCGAGCGCTGCATCGAGTGCGGTGCCTGCGAGGACCTCGCGCCCGGGTTGCTGGCCCGCCCCGAGCGCATCACGATCAACCCGGCGACCCTGGAGGCGATGGCCGTCTGTCCGGTCGGCGCCATCCACTGGTTGGAAGGAGAGGACATCCATGACGACCCCTTCGAAGACGCTTGACGTTCGCACCATCGCGCCGCGGGAGCGCCACCTGTTGATCTTCCAGACCTTCGACGCGCTGGAGCCCGGCGCGGCCTTCGAGCTGGTGAACGACCACGACCCCAAGCCGCTGTACTACCAGTTCCAGGCGGAACGCGCCGGGCTGGTCGAATGGGCATACCTGGAGCAGGGCCCGGAGCAGTGCCGTGTGCGGAGCGCCCGCTCGGATTGAGCGCGGGCGCGACCTCGGGCGCGCGCGACGAGAGCATGGAGCGCGCCTCCGGCGTCGAGCTTCAGGTGGCGGGCGTGATGTGCCGG